>JAIERK010000111.1 GCA_019746975.1 Candidatus Obscuribacterales bacterium | reverse complement strand
CTGGTGTCCAGCCTCCAGCACCAAGGCCAGCTACGTCTTCAAATTTAGCCACATCATCTCCTCCTCCGAGTGTCACGTCTCCTCTTCCTGGCGGCGTGGACCCACCTGCCGGAACAACTACGACTGGGGCTACATTGCCTACAGGTGCGGCGCTCACAGGCATTGCAACGCCTCGTGCTGTCGTGAAGGGAGCTGAGCCTGGCCGCCCAATTCAGACGGCAAGTGCTACGAATGTGCCACCACCGGTCACTTCGGGTGGCGCAGAGGGTATCAATCCGCCGACCAATACGGACGCGACGGTGGCAGCAACCAGGACTGACGGACTAGCTGCGGCGACAGCATTGACCGGAGTTGCCAGAGTCACCAGTCGTGGTGTCAGTGCTCCAAGTACGCCTTCGACTGACGCTCAAGCTCGCATAAATGCAGCTGCCGGTGTAGCGGTCGATACTATAGAAGCAGCGGCCGGCTCAGAAGCCGTGGTCTTGAGCGCACCGGCGGGAGAGACTGGCCAAGGAGAGACAGGCCCAGGAGGCCGATTGACGCTCCCTCCAGGCGGAACGCTGATCACCGCTGGTCGCACAGCATCGACCGGCGGAAGGACCGGTCAGCCCACAGGCATACAAGCAGCTCTACCGAGCCAGGTAGCACTGAGAGGCGGAACCACCGGCTCTGAAGTCGTACCTTTGAATACTGGAGTAGCAGGTCCACAAGTGGTACATGCCGACGTCGGCGGTACTACGACGAATACTGGCGGTAGCCCTACTGTGATCCCGACAGGAAGCAGTGGCAGCCCATTACTGACGCGTACGGCCGCACTGAGTGGCGACATAGGTGCTCCAGGCAGAGTCGTAGGTCTCAGTGGCACCACTGGTGGCACTCCGACCGAAACCGGAGCGAACCGGACAGTAGCCAGCTCAGGGCATACTGGAGATTATGGGGTCGTTCTGAGACCGGCAGGTGACACCGTCACAGGTATGCCTGGCCCAGACCTCGGCATCGGTACCGCGGGTATGGTCGTTGCGACCACAGGTGTCAATGGCACCACTGGCGTCACAGGTACGACAGGTAGTACAGGGACGACCGGTACGACCGGTACTACCGGCAACCCTGTTACCGGCGCCAACCGGACTGTCGTCACCGCTAGACAAGGCAGCACTGGTCAGACCGTGACGGCGCTCGCGGCAGGCTCAGACCCGAATCATGTCGCGCACGCGGACGTCACAGACAACACTGGTGCTACCGGCCAGCCGCATGGCACGCCGCATACGGTTGTGCCGACTCCAGGCACTACGACATTCCTCACTGCATCTGCCGGCCAGTCTACAGGCACAACCGGACAGGTAGCATCCACGACCACTACGGGCTCTCAGGCGCATCTTCGAGGTGATGTCAGAGGTACTCGTGTCGCACCCAGCTCAACCGGCTCTACTGGTGGACCTGAGGGCACTGCGACAGCAGGTCTCACAGGAGAGCGTTCCCTCCCAGCAATGGATGGCGCACCAGGCACGGTCCATATAGCACATGCTGGCACCACGGGCCCAGGCACTGTCACTCCAGGAACTTCGACTCCTTTAATAGCTACTCCAGGTAGCTCGTCCGGCAACGTTCATCTCCGCGGTCCGAGCGGCACAGCGCGACCTAGTGCCACCACTGGCACCACCAGCGTCGCGGCTAACACCGGCACGACAGGTACCACCGGCATCAACGGTGATGCGCCTGCGGGCGATGTCCATGGCACCGCGCACACAGGACGGGCGGACCACTCGACAGTCGTCGCATTGGGTGGCTCACCGGGTGGCTCCACGCATCTCAGACCAGTTGCTGGTTCGCCAGCAGCCGGCGTCAATGTCGGAGGCAGCGTTGGTACAGATAGTACGAGCGTCGTCGCATCGTCTACAGTGGTAGGATCGGACGGCAACCCTGTTGTCGGTCATAACTCCACAGGACAGGCACCGACTGGTCACACGACAGTAGCAGCTCTCGGTGGCACGATCACACCTTCTGGAACCAGAGGAGTGACTGGCTCACCGAGCGGTACAACACATCTCAGACCAGCTTCTGGTTCGCCAACAGTGGTCGGCAACGCTGGTACCGATGGCACATCCGTATCATCTACCGTGTTGGGACCTGATGGAGCACCTGTGGCGGGTCAAAACCCAACAGACCATACGACAACCGGTCACACGACAGTAGCAGCGCTTGGTGGCACGGCCTCACCTTCTGGCAATACAGGAACCAGAGGACTGACCGGCTCACCGAGCGGTACAACACATCTCAGACCCGCTTCTGGTACGCCAGCAGCCGGTGTTAACCTGGATAGCCACACTGCAACCGACGGCACGACAGTAGCATCCTCGGCAGGACCTGACGGCACGCGAGTGACGGGTCATCCCTCGACAGGTGGTTTTGGCGCTCCCGCAGGAGAGACCGTTCGAGGTCGCGCAGGTGGTCGAGCCGAGGTCGTCACTAGAAATGACGGCACCTCTGTCGCCGGTGCATCAGGTTTGACGATACACGGGCCAGCAGGCTCTACGGTCACAGGTGGTGTCACCGCGGATGGTGCATCGACTCGAGTAGTTCCCAACCCAACTTCCGGAACTTCCGGAACAGTTGACGGTGGCGGTAGAACAGAACTGACACTGAATCCTGGTGGTGCTGTCTCAACAAGTGGTGAGACGAACCACTCGCGAGGCGGCGGTTCTGCGACCGTATTCACTGGTCATAGCATCCAACCCGGTTCTGGCGGTTCAACGGCAGACTCGAATCCCGGTTCCGCCGGCGGAACCTCCACTGTCTACACAACTGGAGCCTCGTCCGGCCCATCCGTGGGTGGATCGACTGTCCAGAGCGTTAGCGCAGGTGCGACGGAGGTCGTATCTAGTGGTGCCAGCGGATCCAGCGGACCGCTCTCGCCCGCTAGCGGCGGTGAGTATCTCCGAGGCGGTTCCAGCAGCACCGTTCAAGGTAGCTCTCCAACGACCAGCACACCTAGCTCAGGATCAACTGTATCCAGTACAAGTCCGTCAGGTCCAAGCACACAACCCTTGAATCGCGGTGGCAACACCGGTGGTGACCAGTTCATCAACATAGAAAGTAGTGCAGGCTCAACCAGTCATGTCACTTCGGGACCAGGTGGACTAAACCCGCAACCTGTAACTTCGACTGGATCTAACGACGGCGCTACGAGGACTGTGTCTGCAGCTGGCGGTTCCGCCTCAGCAATCGACAATAGAACCGATTCAGGTTCGACTTCGACTACAAGCATTACTGCAGCAGGAACCATCTCCGATCCTTCTACGACCATCATTCCGTCATCGGGCGGCTCAAGCTCATCCCGAGTTGTCACCTCCGGTGGTGGCGAATCAAGAACGAGAGATGTCGCAGACGGTCGTGTAACTCCAACCAGCGTGACCCGGGTTGAGTCAACCGGTAGCTCCGGGTCGACCGTGTCTCATCTATCTTCACCAGCAGGTGGTTCAAGTCGTGAAGTCAGAAATGACTCCGGTTCGGGCGACCCAGGTAGGAGTTCTGGTGGACATCAAGCGGTCACCGGCGGATCAGCTGGACCGACAATCACACCGGTAGCAAATGGATCGACAACGTCGTACACGACAGATGCACCATCTTCGGCAAGAGATGTCGCTCGTGGCGAAGCCGTGACCGGCTCGTATCCGAGCCCAAGTGGAATTTCAAATTCGCAGTCGGGCAGCCATCCTTCGGGTGGTAGCGATCACAGAGTAGAGGGTCCAGGCAGCATACGTCCGCAAGGATATGACACTCCTAGTGGCGGTTCTCAGCCCGGTATCGCGCCGAACGAACCTCGCCATCTGATGTCCTCGTCATCTGGACAAGTTCATTCAATCAATCCTGGAGTTGCGCCTGCTGGGCAGTCGTCGAGCGGTAACTATCCTAGGTCTGTTACGCCAGCGCCTGGCGGTGCCATATCTGCCAACAGCGGGTCTATCGGCTACAGTGCTCAGGCGCAGTCTGGTGGTGGCGTATTCAGTGGCACCAGTTCACCAGCCTCTAGCAGCGGTGCGTCGACTTCTAGTTCTTCCCATCCCGGAAGCGTCAGTGGCTCGCACAGTGCTCAGCCTGGCACGACTGGAGCGAGCGGCAGTTCGCCGAGCTACGGTTCTAATCCTGTCTCGACTGGAGATACTCCTGTCCACAATGCATCGGCTCAACCCAGTGCGTCTGCTGCGTCTGGTGGTGGTCATCAGCCCGGTTCACATCAACCGACTGGCGGCATCTATGACAACGTCTCAGGAGCTGCTGGTTCAGAGCCAGCGAGATTCGATAGAGTTGGTGGCATAGAGCCGGCTTCGACTCCTTACGGTTCTCAGCCATACAGCAGTGGCGAAGTGACTCCACAAGCGTCATCCCTCGGCGGATATTCGCCGCAGACAGAGTCCGGTCAGCCTTCCGGTGGCCTGTCACAGACGTATGGTCAGCAGAATCCCACGCCACCTTCGGGCTCGGTAGTGATGGACCAGAGTGCAGACGGCAATGCTCAGCAGCATCCCGGACAGACGATGGCTGAGACTCTCGATCGCGGTGGTAATAGCACCACGAGCGGTGAAACGGCCATCGCCTATATGCAGGACAGGGCACGAGAAGATGAGGCTAAACTTCGAGCCGATCTAGACCAGAAGCGCAGAGACGCTTTGGATGGACAAGGCCAGATGTCGGGCACGCAACCTGGCTTTGTACCCATCGAACCTCGTCCGACTTCCTCTCAACAGAACCTGACTCCTGCCGCACCGGCGGCACCCGATGCCCAAAAGCTGGATCGCAAAGCTGGAGATGACCTCCTGCAGCCCAGAAAAGGTGGGTTAGACAGAGGCAAGAAAGGCAAGGGCAAGCTCAACTCGGTTCTTGGTAGAGCCAAGTCGTCGCAGCTCAGTGCAGATGACGAAGAGTCAGATGAAGATGATGACACTACGGATGATGCCACCACGAGCACAAAACCGAGTCGTCTCAACTCAGCCCTGGGACGAGCCAACTCTCCGCAATTAGACGAGGAGAATAAAGACGAAAACGAGTAAGTTTGGAACTTCGAGTTTCAGTCTAGTAAGGGTTGCGAACTTTGAGTTCCCTCGGACCGATCGTTTTGAACACTCGGACCACCGTTTTAAACAGCGTTGAGCCGACGTCGGATTAGCATCTATCAACTCGCTTTGTTCTCTTCTTCCCAAATCACGACGATGTAGGTATTGATTCAGAAGGGCACCGTAAGGCTCTTTGAGGGGCACGTTTGGGTCGTCCGGGAGTACTAAGCTCGAGCACTCTTTGGCGAAATCAATCTCATTTGGCAAGGGTCCACAAAGCCAAATCCGGCGCAGGTCTACAGCGCTATCAGGGTGTTTACCGATATCGGTAAACACCTTTAAATTCGTTGATGACCTTGCCACCTCTACCTGAATTTTGCAATCTTGGCTTCGATCAATTTCTCTTCGCCGGGATTGGCGCGAGTGGCTCTCAAAACTTGGAGATAATTGCTCAGCACTTGCAAGAGAGCCTTTTTGTCCGGTCCCTTTTCTAAAAGAGGAATGGCTTTCTTGAAGAGTGAAGTTGCTCTGGGGAAATTGAAGGTCATACCCGCGACCGATCCAAGATTCGCGTAGATTGCGCCCAGGTTGCCTCCGATGACAGCGTTGGCAGGATCTAGCTTGTGGGCTTCCTCCAGATTGCTCAAGGCTAATTCGAGTTGGTTAGATGCCATCGCTTTGGCTGCCAGGTTGCTCAGATTCAGAGCCCGTGCTTTTGGTGTTGAAGGTACACCAGCCTTTGCCATAGCTTTGACCGGATCAATACTTCTCGAGGCAACCACGCTATCCGGTTGTGCATAGAGAGCTGTCAGTGTTGATTTGTCGCGTTCTGTCAGATGGCAGGCTTCGTCTTTGGGGTAGATCGTTCCGAACATAATGTCTTCCGTCTTGCTGCTATGCCCCGAGAGTCCCAGCGCATGCCCGACTTCGTGCAGTGTGATACGCCTCATATAGTTGCTCGAAATCGAGGTCAAGTCCTGCGGCGGCGAGGTCAAGATTTTTATGTCCGCACGCTTGATACCCTGAGGTTCTGGGATCACAAGTGTGATACCACCTTCCAAGCTGCTCATCATGTCACTCTTGCTGTCGGTCCAGGTGCAAGCGATGTCGGAGTCAGATGGGTTGGAGATGAACGCATAGGACAGACGCGCAGCGGGTGAAGCTTTCGCCCAGTCGTTGAACGCCTGCTCGAGGATGGACGCGAACTCTGCTCTGTATCCGTTGGCGTCCGATGCTTTCTGGATATAGATCTTCAACGGACGTCTCGTGGCGCTCCACCTGGTGATACCACTTCTGGAAACTTCTGCGAAGTAGTTGTTGCTTGCACCGGTTGTGTCGTCTTCTATAGTATCGCTTTTAATACCAGTTGTTTTATCGTCAGCTTCGCTGCTGGTATTGAAAGTGGTGTCACTTGTTGGTTCACCCTGTGTGTCACTTGGTGTTATATCCGGTGGCGAGTATCCTGGTTCCGTCTGACCAGCTGGTGGCTGATTGCTGGGTGAGGGCTTTTTCAGGCTGCCTATTGGGGCGCCGGGTATTTGTGTTTCTATCTGATCCATTATATCGGAAAGACCAGAGCTCCAACCATCGCCTTTAGCAGGAGCTGCTTTACTTGTTTTCGAAATTGGTTTTTTTGTAGAAGGTTTACTCGGCTGTCTCGCCCCTTCGACAGGCTGATTAAGACAACCCAATAGGAAAAGGGAAAGACACAAAGCGCACTGTCTTTGATACATGACTCAGCGATCAGAAAGAGAAGGATGAACCCATGGTGCATCGTAATTGGCTTTATGAGGATTGTTAATCCAATTCGGCGCGGTGGCTATCAAGACGCCCAGCATAACGGTGATCCATACCGTACGAAATGTCAGTGGTCGACTGTTCATGATAGTCGTTCCTCAACTTACTCTTTCAATCACTTTCCCGAGGCTGAGCCGTGGTAAACATAGCGACTAATAACAGGAGCGTTGCCAAGAAAAATGGCTCCAAAATGTACGGGATCGTTTTCACGATCCCGCACCCACTCGCTGCTCACTGAAAAACTTTCTTCGTTCGGACTGTCTATCAATTGCGGATGAGCTTACCGTAAGCCTCCTTACTGGTCAGCACGCCTGATGCGTTCTGATTGGATTTAGATGTTGGATAAGCGGCATAGAGCTTTGCTTCGGTATCTTTACTGACTAACTCGCCGTTGACCCCTTCTGAGGTTCGTGGTCGTTTATAGGCCAATTTTGCAGATACCTCCCTTGTATTGCGCGATGGCGGCAATGCTCGTCCCACGGCCCGTTTTGGTAGTGGTGGCGGTGGCGCTACCGCTGCCGGGTTGACGGGGAGGGCGGCCTTGATAGGCTTGGCATAGTGGAACTCATGTCGTTGTTGCATCGGAGCGGCAGACCGTGCCTGCGCTTTTGTAGTTTGTGAGGGGCTAGCTTGCACCATGCTGGTCACGGGTGACCAATAGAAGTGCTTTAGGCCTGCGTTGCCTTTCAGGAGTCCGTTTTCCCATCCACGATTGGTTTTGCTGCCTATCGTGTATCGGATACCCGGTCTCATCTGGGCTTTGACTGATTCGGGCAGCTGGTTGAGCATTTCTTGCTCTTCGGAGACAGGCGCAGGGAGTTCCTGGGCGTGCAGGGGGTTATTGCAAAACACTAGCGATGAAACCGCTACCAGCGCTGTTTGCAACAAAATTTTCAATTGCATTTACCGATTCCCTCTACGGAAAAAATCGAACGGCGGCTAGGGCTGAAACGAGGGCTTGCTTATTCAACTGGTTTGGTAAGAGATGCCAAGGATCAGGATTAAAGTTTAATCTACGACATTGATTGTGATCATTTGGTACCCGTTTTCACGTCGCACATTAATTCGCCTTCGTAATACCAGTGTATGCAGATGAGTTGACCAAAACTTGACCAAAACCGCATTTCTTTACTAGGTGAGCGGTCTTGATCTACAAAGAAATATTAAACCTGACAGCCTCAGACTCTCTTCAATATCTCAAGATTGGCGCTGGATTAGAATACCGAGAAAATTCGGCGGATGATTCTCAATCTTGGTCTCGGCTGGCAGCCGCCACCGTCTTCATCGTCCCACCATTCGCCTCGTCTACCCGGGAAGTAGACTGGAGCGACTCGGTCGCCATCGATTTTCGCACGCCAGGGCTTGTCGTTGCGGACTCTCCCTGCGTTCTCCTTGGTCCACGATTGCAGGTTGCCTAGTTTGTATTCAACCCAGTCGCCGTTGGGACCGTGTTGGTCGTCGTGGAGTACGAACCAGGAGCCATCTCGTTTGATTAGCTGTCTTGTCGCCATATGACCTGGCGCGTAGCGAATCATACCGCCGTACTTGAGGAAAGTCTTGCGTTCGGAACCATCTACAAGATGGTCGCGATCCGGCATTGCATCTCCGGTCACCATGAAAATGCTGCGTCGGACACCATGAGTTCCATCATAACTGCCACCGTGGCTTCCCCAATTTCTGCCGGTCAAAATTGGCAATGCCTGGTCGAAAATTAGCGCGACTGGACTTCGTGTGGCATTGCTGTACGGCGAATCCGGATTCCATCGTTGCTCTTCGCCTCGGAAATTAAACAGACGCTTTGAGAATCGCACGGTCTTCGCGGTAGAATCTCTCTCTCCGTTGTTGAGAGTGGTGAAGCTGCCGTTCAACGAGATCTCTTTGACGAATCGGGCCATATGGTCAGGGTGATTGACCATACCAAGAATGTGACCAGCGTGGATCCAACAAGTGCCGTTGGATCCCTGATTCATTTTAGTGGTGTCGTGAGCGTGAAACATGAACTGCTCAGCCAGGCAGACGCGTTGCTCTCGCGACTGGAATGCCGAATCGTTGGTGGCATCTTTCATAACCATTTCGGTGAGCTGATCGTAAGTTCTTGCGACCTTTTGTTCGATCATCTCCGCTGTGGTATCTTGATTCTCTCCTGCCATCACCAGGCATTCCATGCGCTCGGACATGCGTTGTTCGAAACGGGCCATCAGGATTTGCAGGCGTTCCATTCGAGGTTGGTCCTTGATGCCGGTTTCCATTACTTCACGGAATGAGTCGCGTGCCTCGTCGATGCTGGCTGAATCCATGGCTTCGCCGAATTCCCAGCTTCTGCCGCCAGCCTTGGACAATCTGTCTTTGCCGTTATTGTCGATGTAGTTGTAATTGCCATTGTCCAGCAAGCGAACACTGTGTCGGGATTCGACTTTTCCGTCAGAACTGACGCGGCCCCATGAGTCAGACCATTTGCCATTTTCCATGACGCGGTGAAATTCTTCGGATCGACCTGGACGACCATCGGAGGAGGGCGGACGAGTGTCAATAATAGAGGTCGCCTCACCGCTATCGTCACGGATGATTGTGCGCAGAGCGCCCTTCGGGCTGACTGCTTTGATGATGTAATCTTTGCCGTTGATCGTTTGCCAGGCCTGCCATGAACCATCCGCGGTGGTCGAAAGTTTTTGACCGTCCGTGTCCGTGTACTTGATGGTGCCGTCGGGAAGGAAGGACATGTCTTTTCCGGCGATGGTGCGGCTTTCCATACCTCGCGTTTCTATCACCGAGGCGAGAGAACCTCTGTCGTCGTAGTTGAATACTCTGTCGACACCTCCGCCTTTCGATGTCGTGCGTTTTACGAAACCGGCGTTGTCGACTTCAGCGGCCGAGCCGGCTTCGTTCTTGACCAGCATTGAGCCGTCGAGAGAAATGATGCGAACCGAGCCGTTGATGTCGGTAATCTTTGTATTGCCGCTACCTTCACCCTCTACTTTCTTGATGGGACGATAGTTCGCATTGTCGGGCACATAGGTGTTGTTGGATGGGTCGAATGTATAGGTGATCTTCTCGCCGCTTCGCTCTGTTTCAACATATTGTGTCGGAAATCCGTTAGTGCGGATGACATCAAATCTGGTACCATTCGCTCTCTCTACACTGAGTAGATTCTTGTTGATGTCGAAGAATGCACGTCCGTTTTGTCCGTTGTCTTGCATCTGGTACTGAGTACCATCGAGCTTGAATACCATCCAGAGTCCATCTGAATTGCGACCGTGCCTCGCATCTTCCTTATATGCATAGGTGCCGTCTTGACCGATGACGATATCACCTGTCCATCGATCCTGAGTAACAACATTGCCGGTGAAATCCAAGACTGTGTACTTCCACTCGTTGGTGTTGCCTTGTCTTTCGTACTTGAAGGTTTGTCCCGTAGGACCATTGGTAATGCTAGCCGTGACAACCTGTCCAGTTTCTGGGTGATAAGTAATGCCCTTGACTCTCAGACCGTTGGTGTCTTTGAGCTCGGTGAATCGGCCTTCTTTATCGAACTGAAATTCTGAACCGTTTGGGTTTTGATTTAGTTCGATGCCACTACCAGTGATGGTATGTGTGATATTGTCACTGGTGACATATGTGATGTTGCCATTGTCGCTAACTTCGAATTTGCTGCGCGTCTCGGGCGGATCACTATTGCTGACCCAATTGTCTCCCACCTTCGTCCAGGTCATCCCTTTGCCATCAGCGCCAATCTCGTTGACGGCAGTCAAGTCGGCGCCAGTTCTGATGCACTCCACCCGTGATTGATCGGGTCTGACGACTTGGCGAATGGTGTCATCGTCGTTGTAGGCGACGCGTGCTCCGGACTGAATCGCCTTTTCGATGAAGACTTTACCATCCGGGCGTTCCGAGCGCCATTTGCCTTGTTCATCCATCTGGAAAGACAAGACACCATCTTTGGTGAATTGAATATCGCCCGGTAGCTCTGCTTTGAGTCCGCCCACTTCGGCATACCACTTGTTGGTTGCGGGATCTCGACTAAAGACAGTCTTCGTAAGCTGACCATCCCGACCTTTCTCTACCGTTTCCACTCTGGTCAACTGACCATTTTCCTGCTTGAAGGCTCTAACCTTGCCATCGGGATAAGT
Source organism: Candidatus Obscuribacterales bacterium (assembly GCA_019746975.1). Taxonomy (GTDB): domain Bacteria; phylum Cyanobacteriota; class Vampirovibrionia; order Obscuribacterales; family Obscuribacteraceae; genus JADYXR01. The sequence goes on along the minus strand of JAIERK010000111.1, from coordinate 50,671 downwards.
GATGTTCTCGATATTGCCAGTTTCAAGACTCTTATTGATTGAGTAGTTGACACCGACTTCACCGCCGACTTCCGTCGTAATGACGCGACCGTTTCCATCGGTTATCGCAAGCGGTTCTGTTTTGCTGGGATCGTGCAGCCCGACCGGAGGAACTATTTTGTCTCCGGTATTATTCGTGCGATTGTCCAGCACGAAGAAAATCGGGATGTCGTCTATCTGATTGATTCCAGGTTGCAAATCGCCCGGCTTGATGATGTCGTCCGTTCTTTCGCTGAGTAAATTGAATCGTCTGTCTAATGGTGCAATTCCATCGATCGAAATATCGCCAGCCGGATCGTTGGGTGCAAGCTCATTAGGATCGGCGACTGTTCCATCGCCTGGTAAGTTCGTCGTCGGTTTAGTCTCTTCTGTCTGGTCGGCTCTGACACTTGTGTCATTGACAGCCGACGGTGTGAAAGAAGTTTCAGTATCGGTTGTTTGGCCTTTGGAATCACCAAAAGCGTAATCGAAAGCGTTGGACCCCATTCCTCGCCTCACAAAAACACTTGAGCAGTGAGCTATTCAATTGTCGAAATGTCAGCCGCAATCAACTGGACTGACCTCTACATCGCCCCATCACAGAAGGCGAAATAGTAAGAGTGGGTTGATTGCTTCAATCTACAGTTGCACTGTGAACTTTTGGTGCAAAAATCCTTGTGATATTGCCCATTTTGCGGTTTTCCACACTGCAATGTGGGAAGACTACGTATATACGTGATGATGTCATGGTGTTGCGCTGAATGAGGTGATTTGATGGGGATTGGCTTCTTGAAAGCGCTGTGGCGATTTGCAGATGGGACTGTGTGAATCCACAGCCGGTGCTGATCTCGAAGTTGTCAAGATTTGGATATTGCAAGGCGGCTCAACTTAATGCGACTCGATTCGTTGGCATAAATTCGCATCGACATGCCTGCGAGTGATTTCCCCAGCCCGTGACAAACTGCCAATCGCTCAATCCTGATTGCTCGAACAGCAGCCCGACTAACCTTTTGTCGCCAAACTGCTGATTTCTTGTGGCAAACAGACGAGCCTGTGATTCGTTAGATCTTTCGATTGCGCTCACGGGGCGAATGCAGTAATCGCCAATGTCGGCACCGACCTTAGTGGCTTAGACCGACTTCGAAAGAAGGAGGAAGACAACGCCTGATAAAGTGTTACCCTGAAACGTACGTTCGAACGGAGTAAATCAGCGACATTGGCTACCGGCGGATTACAGTCAATTCTTTAGAGCGGCAATGTGGCAGAATGTATTTCGTTGGGAAGAAGATAATAGAGTTCAAGGTACTTGAAGCTCGTTGAATTTATAGTAGATAATTCTGAGGAAACTGGGACCACTCATATTTAGATGGCAAAGATTCTTCTCGTTGAAGACGATCGAAACCTGGCAGGAACTGTTCAGGAGTGGTTAGAGTTTGAACACTATCTGGTCGAGTGGGTCGAGACCGGTTTAGACGCCCTCGACATGATGAAGTCCTATAAATATGATGTCATCATCCTCGATCTGACGCTTCCCAAGATGGATGGCATCGAAGTCTGCAAGCACTATCGCGCTCAGGGCGGTCAGTCGCCAATTCTGATTTTGACTGGGCGCGGTACCGTACCAGACAAAGAGGTCGGTTTCGACGCTGGCGCCGACGACTATCTCACGAAACCATTTCACTTGAAGGAGCTGTCCGCGAGAATCAGAGCTCTTCTACGTAGACCATCATCTTTATCTGGCGAAGTACTCGAAGCTGGTGATCTGTCTCTCGACATAGTTTCACACAGGGTCACGAAAAACGGCGAAGAGATTCACCTACCGAGAATGGAATTTGCCCTTCTCGAATTTCTCATGCGACACAAAGGTCAGGTCTTTAGTGCAGAAGCTTTACTTGACCGTGTTTGGACCGCAGACTCAGAAAAATCACCAGAGACTATTCGGACTTCGGTCAAGAAGCTCAGAAGCAAGATCGATACAAAAGGGGAACCATCCCTGATTCGTAACGTTCATGGCGTCGGATACAAGCTCGAGGACTGAATCAAGTATGGCCAAGATCGGCACAAGAAGCCCGAGTTTGGCTCTTTTGCTCGGAAGCCTTTTGTTAGTCACCTTATTGTCCTTGCCGCCAGCCGGCCAATGTCAGATGTACAGTGCGCTTTCTCAGGTGCAAGAAGCGCAGGGCGGTCCCTACATAGGCCGTGGTGGTCGGCAACGCTTCGTCGCTCCAATCAAGTCGCAGGATGGGAAGCGCCGGACCTGGCTCACGATCTATAACGGGTACGGTGAAAAACCTGGATTTGCATCGGCCAGGGTTATTCTCACGCAGGATACTATTACGACCATGGGTGCTGCTGAGCCAGCCGGTTATGTAATCACCGATGACAGTACGTTTAGAGTTCGGAGTTTTTGCACTAAGGAAGTGACCGGCGAACTGAGCGACAATTCCAATCTGGTTATAGATGTAGATGGTCCTAGAGGAGCGCAACTGGCGTGGACGCTGTCAGCGCTGGCTGGTCCGAGTCTATCGCCTTTAAACCCAAGTTCTGCGCTCTCTGGAAGATCCTTGATTCTGCATGGTGACAATTTCAGCCTTAATCCAGCAGGCAATACTGTCACATTTAATGGCAAATCGGGCAAAGTTATCGCCTCGAGCAGGACGACATTGACAGTAATACCGCCGGAGTCGTTAGACCAGGGCAGCGCATCGATTGTGGTGACAGTAAATGGTGTGGCGAGCAACGGTTTCAGTATGGGGATTCGGGGCCCGGTGCCGATTCTAACCTCTCTTTACCCAGACGGAGGTCCACCGGGCGAGATTTTAACTATTTACGGACGCAACTTCGCTCGACCATTACAGAACAACCTTGTCCAGATCGGTCCCTTCCAGGCTAACGTACTAGGCATCAACAACAACGGCGGCTTACGTGTCGAGATCCCCGACTGGGGCACAGCATCAACCGGTCTCTCGGTCTCGGTCATCTCCAATGGCATTCCGTCCCGCAACAATCTGACATTCTATCCCTACCCTCACATATTCGTTCAGGGCAGCCCGTTTTAAGCAGCGAAGTCTTGACCGACGTGATTTCGTGTCGAGGCTGCTAGGTGTACCAGCAGGATTGTAATCTGCGAGTTTGTTGATTGCTGAAACCGGTTCGCCTTGGCTTAGGTGTGATGACAGTAAAATGCTGTCACTGTTAATTAATCGAGCGAGGACGCGTTCCGAACGCTGTTACTCTTTGTAGTATGCTTCTGACGCTGAAATGATTTGCAAATAAGCATTTCGCGATTGCCCTGATCGTTATTTTGCCAGAAATTTTATCCGATATCGAATAAAATTTCTTGTAGAGAATATCGTCTTCAACCTGATTAAGACTGGATCTTTACTCGATTTGCTTGAAAAGTTCCTGCAATAGTGACAGTAATAGGGAAACCCCTGGATTAATGTAAAGCTGTCATGGTTTTTTCTATGGATTTTTAAGAGCGCTGTCTAAAAACAGTCAATATATGGGACTTTATATCGATTTGGTCGATTTTGAATTAGACCTTGACAGTATGACAGTTTTGGGTCACAATGCTGTTATGGTTGCGGAGCGCATCTCATACTCACTAAATGATTTAAGCAACGAAGTTGCCCGCCTTCTCAAAGATCGTGGATTGATGGGCATTCAGCAAGATCAGAGAGTTAGTGCTGCTCCCGACAAAAGAACAATCAGGTATTACACGACGTTGGGCTTACTTGACCGTCCTGAAATCGAGGGGCGGCAGGCGAAATACAACCTCAGGCATGTCATGCAACTAGTGGCTATCAAGTCATTGCAGAGCGTGGCGTTGCCATTGTCCGAAATTCAGTCGCTCCTATATGGGCTCACCAACGAAGAACTCGATCATGTTATCGATGGAGTGGCTGAATCTGTTCGTGTTAAACAACGGATTTTTAAGAAGGAGACTTTTAGACCAACCAGATTGAGAGAGATAACGATCGAGCCTGGGCTCAGGTTGATCGCGGAAGAGGGCTGGCAGTCCGAATTGGAAGATTCTCTGCTCTATGACCGGTTGAAAGCAGCTCTGGAAGTTCTCATAAGTGCAGGTCCCGAGGGAGGATCCGATGATGACAGAAATGAAGAGAGAGTTTGAATCGATTGAACTGCTAGAAGATTTGAGAAACGAAATTGAACGCCGGTTAGGTTCGCTGCGAGCAGCTCAGGGAACGAAGACTCTCAACCTGCCGTTGCATTCGGTTGATGTAAATGCGCGCGCTGTTGGCCGCGTCGTTGAAGTGACGATTTCACAGGTTTTTAGGAACCCCTACAAAGAACATCTTGAAGCGGAATATATTTTCCCGATGAGTGGCTGTGCCTCGGTCAACTCATTCAAGATGCATGTCGGGGGTCGCACCGTGATAGGGACGATCCAGGAGAGGCAGGCTGCTAGAGCGCAATACCAAAACGCGCTCGTAGATGGCAAGCGCGCCTCGCTCCTGGAGCAAGAACGCGACGATGTATTCACTATGCAGGTGGGTAACATCGCGCCTGACGAGCGAGTTACGGTCGAAATCACGTACACGGAAAGATTGGAATTTTTCGAAGATGGTACTACTGAATTGCGACTACCATTAGTAGTCGCGCCGCGCCATATCCCCGGAACCGCGTTGGCGAGAGAACAGGTCGGAGACGGAACAGCTCTTGATACGGATGAAGTACCTGATGCCTCCAGGATTTCACCGCCGCGTTTGGCAAGCGGGGTTGACCCCGATGTATCGCTAACGATTGAAGTTGAGTTGATTCCTGAGCATTTGTCTGACCGGGACGGACAGCTGTCTCGTATCTCCGACCTGTCGTGCTCGCAACATGCGGTTAGGACTACCACCACAGATGGTGCCATAAGAATTACACTCGCTAAAGTCAACGAACTTCTCGATCGGGATTTTGTGTTGAAGTGGAAGTTGGTATCTAATAAAGTGACTTCATCGGTCGTTTTTTACAAAAAATTCGGCAAGCTCCAAAGAGATCCGGACGGCTATGCGATGCTTTCTCTAGTACCCCCTTCTTCCGGCAACGTCAGCCGGATGGCGAGGGATGTTGTATTCGTGCTTGATCGATCCGGCTCTATGAGGGGTCAGAAGATGGTCTCCGCGGCACGTGCCTGCGCGATTCTCTTGTCTACTCTTGGACCTGGCGATCGATTCGCAATCAACGCCTTCGATGATAGATGCGAATGGTATCGCCGGCAGGGCAACTTTTATGACGCGGATAGCTCTGGTATCGAAAATGGTATCGCATTTCTACGAGGGATCGAAGCCCGTGGTGGCACTTTACTCAACACTGCCGTGTCGGATGCCTTGACTTTGACCAAGATGCATATTGAGAAAAATCGAGTGCCTGTCATAGTTGTGTTAACAGACGGTGAAGTCGGCAACGAAGGACAGATACTGAAAATGGTTCAGCAGTCTGCCGGCGATACGCGAATATTCACGATCGGAATTGACACAGCCGTCAACTCGTCGCTGCTCAAACGTCTCGCTGCACTTGCTGGTGGCACATCCGCATTTGTCACACCTGGGTCGCAACTCGAAGATGCGCTTGTCAATATAGGACGAGAGATTGGACAACCGCTCATTACCGATCTGAAGATATCTTGTCTCACTAGCGGTATCACAATCGAAAAGTCCGCGCCGGCGCGAATACCTGATCTATTCGACGGTCGAACTGCCGATTGTTTATTCAAACTTGTCTACAAAAAAGAAAATTCTTCTGCGCAACCAAAATTTCGCATTGAGGGAAAGCTCGCAAACGGAACAGAATTCAGCGAGGAAGTAATCGCCCAAAAGGTGGATGTGGAGGGAGTCTCGCGCTTATGGGCTAGAGAGTATATTAAGGAACTCGAGGATCAATTTAGAATCGGCCCCGATCAGAACGCCACGAAACAAAGCATCGTCGATATTTCTCTCGCGTTTTCCGTACTGACAAAATTCACCGCCTTTGTAGCCGTTGATGACACTGAAGTAGTCAATTTAACCGGGCAAGTTCGTCAAGTTATGCAACCAGTGCATATGCCCGATCAATGGTCCATGCAATCAGGAGCACCTGCAACAGGCCAATGGGCCGCGCAAGCATCTCCAGCGGGTTTTGGCAGTGCGGCCAAATCTCGACTACGCAGTATGCATTCGGTGAACGACTCCGAACTTGATCAACAATTCAATCAAGTCTCGGCAGAACAGGGTGCCAAGTTCGGATATGGTGGCTCCTCGATGTGGGGTGCAGCCGATGCCTCATGGTCCGCCCGGGTGGCTCAGCGGAGTTCGGCGCCTCCTCCGGGGATGACGCCTGCGCCAACTCCAGCTCGCAGGGCAGAGTCGCGTTCTGACTTACCGCGTTCCACTGGCTCTGGCCTTAGTTCTACCTCCAGCTCCAGCGCTGGCTCCAGTCCGTTCGGCACCTTGAAGCAGTTCTTCAAGAGCATGAACTTGGGAGGCTCATCTGCTCCAAGCACCGCGCCGGTATCTCGAATCGTTCACGCTCTCCGGATCTTCAGAGAGGAGTGGATGTCTGCATGGGCAGAGCTGGCGAACGGTCGAAAACCGGATTCGACCATCATCTCCGGCTCAAGAGAAGAGCTTATGGAAGCTCTGGCGGATCATCCAGTCGGATTTGACGTACCGGTGCTGCAGAAATTTCTGCGGTCATCAGCAAAAGAGTTCGTACTTGCACTGCAAGTTTCTGACTTGTCGTCAGCGGAAATCTACGATCAAAGGGCTCGATTCCACCAAGGATTCGTAGACTCGATGGTCGAAGCCGAGGACGCCTTGTTGAAACTGCAAGGCAGGCAGGGCGCTTTCTGGGAATCCACCGTCTGAACGACTATGCCTAGCCAGCAGAATCGTTGTGGAGACAGTAACAACAGAGATGCGGGATCGATCTGAAGTTGAGGTCGTGATCGGTCCCGAATTGTCTGGGTTATGGACAACTTGAGAGTGCATAAGACGGGTGCCCATCCACCCGTCTTTTACTGTTGTAGCACGCTCACAGGCATGGCACCAGCACGAAACCAGCTGGACACGCACGAGGCGCCTGGGGACTAGTGAACGTAAAAAGTGGTCTGAGTAGCCACTTTTCGGGTCTTTGTTCCCACCTAATCGGTAGTAGAAAACTATTTATACCAGCCGTAATTAGCTGTTTGCTCGAGTTCGGAGGCTGCTAAATACTGTAGTTAAGCCGTGTTTAACCCCGTCCCTCTCCTAAATCTTTCAAGCGGTCGGTTGGTAAACCTTGGTGACGTTTTGCCGGCTTTGCTTGTTAATCAATCGATGTGTGCATGGGTTGCCGATTTCAATTATCTGTACACCCCCGTACATCGTTTTTGGCAACCAGTGCTAGAGATCGCGTATGTCTAAATTGAATTCTGGCTTCCTCTGCGGGTTTCGGGTGTCCCCCGCTTGCTTAATCTTAGCCGAGTGAGAACTGGAACATTTTGGAACAAGAATGAGCCTGTTTGCGTCAAATCATTAGCTGGTGCGGAGAACCAAAGGGTTAAATTGAAAATTAGTTTTACTTCCCGGATCTTTTTAGCAAATTTAGGTGTATCTCTCAAAAAGGTAGATTCCGGTTTTCAGTATCTCACCCTATAATATTAGAAGTAACTTTCAGGTCGGATGAGATGGCACAACCGGTTGTGCTCATTGTCAAACTCAGAGGAAAGCGTAAGCATGTCGGATTTCAAGAAGCTATTCAATTTCACAGTCAACGAGATTCCTAGACCTCGCTGGAATGTTCTCGACCTGATCAACGTCATTAACCGTGGCAGTGTGCCGACCCTTGTGACGTGCGAAATAGACATGACCTGGTCGGAGGACCTGCGTGCCCAGCTCAAGGAGCACGGCTACAGGACGACCGTGACGGCGATTCTGCTCAAAGCCATCGCCGTCGCTCAGCGCTCCCATCCAGAAAGCCGTACGACGAGACTACCGTGGGGCAAACTAGTGACTTTCCGCGATATCGTGGCAGGCTTCACCGTCGAGCGTTACATTGGTTCCCAACCGGCTGTTTTCTTCGGCGCCATCGAAAATGCCGATACGAAGCCGATAACTGAGATCGCTCGAGAGCTCAAGGCCTATTCGGAAGCCGAGCTGTCGGAAGTCAATCACCTCGACATCCAGAACAGATTCAACAATATGCCGTGGCTCTTCCGCCGTTTTATTTTGTTCATAGGCAGGCGCTATCCGGCTATCAGATTGAAGTATATGAATGCCACGTTCGGGCTCAGCACGCTCGGTAAGTTCGGCGTGAAGATTTTGGTGCCGCCATGCGTGACGACCTCTACGTTCGGCGTAGGTGCAGTTGAAGACCGAGCAGTCGTAAGAGATGGCAAGATCGTGATCAGACCTATGATGACGATTGTCCTCAACTTCGATCACCGTGTCATCGATGGCGCGCCGGCTGCCCGCTTCCTGAAAGACGTCCGCAATCTCATGGAAGGTGGTCTGGAAGACTACATGCGCTCTGAGATGGCTTTCTTGATGAGTGGTGCACCCGAAGCTGCCACTGTCCAGACATAGTCGACGTTTAAGGGTTCTGCAATTGAAGCGACTGTGATGAAAAGTCGCAGCATTGAAGAGCGCTTTCAAAAGGAATCTGAAGCAATGAATGAACGCTATCGGTGCGTCTTTTTCAGCACGGCTTTTTGTTCCCTCGGCGGGATACACGTCCGACCCGCCTCGACCTGTTCCCCTCGACGCCATACTTCGACCGGGAAAGTCCTATTCTTGATTGTTTGAGCGGAGCTGGGCTTGCTGCGAGTCGCCGGCGGTCCCCAGATCGACTATCAAATCATTGCGCGAACTTGTGAATCGCAGTGCTGCGCCGTTCCGATCAATTCGCCCCATCAATCAGTTGCTTGATTTGATCGAGTGATTCTATCGCAGCGCGCTCACCAGCCTGGATTGCGGCTTCTGCATCCTTGCTGTTGGTCGACATGAGCCCGATTTGATCGACCTCCGGGCGAATAACCGCTTCAGCTTTTGCTAACTGAGTCTTGTCGACATTGGCGAAGTGTAGGGTCAATACTCGTTGACCTACGGTGCCTAGCTTTGTAAACTCGCTTGCTGTCTGGGTTGCCTTCGGATCGTCCAGATCGACGGCGATGACGATGTCAGCGCCCAGCGCTTTTGCTTCATCGACAGGCACGTTATTCATGACTCCACCATCCACGTACAGCCCATCTTGAATTTTTACAGGTTTACGCAAGATTGGAATCGCTGAGCTGGCTTGTAATGCCGTGCCCAGATTACCCGATTTAATTGTGTGCACCTTGCCGTCGACCAGGTTGAGTGCGATGGCACCGAATGGCAGTTTTAGATCCTCTATGTCTTGTTCGGATTGTGGCACGTACTTGTTCAAAAAATTGCGAAACTTATTGCCTTTGTACAACCCGTCGTAGCCTCGTTTTCCCATGACACGCGGCACGAAAAATAAGGGCACGATCATCAGTCTCACTTTGACTGGAACTGTCAGATACGAATGCATCAGAGATTTTTTCGTGAACATCTCTTCCAGGGCGCTTATCGAGATACCGGCGCTGTAGAGTCCACCGACAATCGCTCCGACATTTGTGCCTGTGATGCAGTCGATCTGGATTCCTTGCTGCTCCAGGATCTTAAGCACGCCAACGTGTGCGGCGCCACGAGCCCCACCGCCTCCCAGTGCCAGACCGACTTTAGGCCGGTTGGTGGCGCGCAACGCATGGCGACTGCCATCGGCGCTATCCTGAGCAAGGCAGGGCGCGTGGAAGAAACCTGACAAGATTGTCAGTCCAATCATCGACAATAAACAGGCTGGTCGTATTAAACTATTTCGCATTGGTTCGAGAGCCAATTCGGTCGATCCGCCTTGAGAGAGTAAAGTCTTATGAGGCCTTCCGTACACTATACTGCTCAGGTCCAAATCCATTGCATTCGGGCTGGTACAAACAGACCCAGTTTCGAGAGAGCCTCGTCCAGGCTGACATTTTTCTCTTTGCAGAAGGCGAGTGCTCGGACTGCTTGATCTGGCGAGAGAAATCCTTGCTTGTAGAGGGAAAAGGTTCGTAATGCCAGGTATAAGAATGCTTCGCTGATTATGCCGGCCGCCAACACTTTTTTACCGACCCTAATTGAGCTGCTCTCGCCGGTGTCGACTATTTGATCTCGAGAAGCCAGACCCGAATCTACAATCAGCTCGTATGGGCTGAGCTCTTTCTGTGGTGCCATTGGTGGCGGATCCAGCTCTGCCACCGCCTGATACACCGAAACGCCATTGTCTTTCACCACTCGTAGCGCAGAAGCCGCCTGAAAAGCCCTTAGCGTGCCATTCGCGACCATGTCCTGGAGCACAATCGCCGTCTCCAGCAAATCATGAGTGACATGTCCCAGCTCTAACAATATTTGTCCGAACGGCTTCTCTTTGACAAGTTCAACTTCGAGGCATTCAAGTAAATCCGACTCCGAGACGAATCCCGCCATTGCAATCAGCTCACCAATTTTTGCAGTCTGACCAGCTTTTTCGACATAGAGACCAAGCTCGAAAAGTGCTTGCTCGATGCTGACTCGTCGATGACCAACTGCGTTAAGTGCGTCCTGCGCTTGCTGCTGAGTTATCTTTCCATCTCGAACCATGATTAGCGCATTAAGTGCCGCTTGCATCATCCAGCTCGAAACGTCACGATTGAGAACCAGGATCCGTCCAGTCTGCATTCCTGTGTCCTGGGCCTGCGTCACCGCGCGCCCGACCTGCTCCATTGTCAACATCTGGCACGCTAATAGCAGGTCCGTGAGTGGAGTCGTGACTGTAGATACTCGTGCGGTCTTCTTGTGCACCGAACCGAGCACTCCGATCGCATCTTGCAGAGCCATGTTGTGCTGTCGCGCCATTCGGAGCGCTCTGACAGCGAGATCCAAAGTGATCGTGCCTTCTTGCACAAGTGCGTGAGCCCTGATAATCGGATCGAGCGACTGCTCGCTAATCATTTTGAGCATGACGAGCGCGCTTTGAAGGGTGACGTTGAGATTCTTGGCAGTTTTCCGAGCCTCATCCAGTTGCTGAGGCGAAACTACTCCTATTCCCAGGATCAACGTACCGAGTGGGTCAGCGGGTGCTTCTTTCCCTAACATTTGTGCCTATTTCTGCTCACTACATGCATGCATACCGCTCCACAGAGGAGGGCGTCGCGTACACGCCCATCCTGTAGTTATTAGTGTACCAAGACAGGATGATAGTGAAACATAAGGTAGTCAACAAATCGGTGAGAGCAAGAGGTTAATTGTGGGCGTCGCAGATCTACGTGAAACGTTATGTTGGTAGAATCACGTTGCCCAGGTCACGGAAGCTTCGACCTTTGTCAAGCTTGCGACCTTTGCCGCCTACGCAGCGAGCTGCATCGGCGTGTTTCATTCACGTGAGGAGATATCATGACCAAAGCTGCTAAGCCGATTCCAGATGGATATCACACTGTTACCCCGTATATGATAGTCAAGAACGCAGAAGAAGCATTGAAGTTCTATGCCACTGCTTTTGGTGCAAAGGAGTTGGAGCGCATGAACTGTCCGCAGACCGGAAAAGTTATGCACGCTGAGATAAAGATCGGAGATTCGATCATCATGCTTGCCGACGAATTTCCCGAGATGGGATGCAAATCACCTGCCACTCTGGGCGGATCTCCAATGAGCATTTTCCTTTACGTGGAAGACGTAGACACTGCATTCAAGAAAGCTTCCGATGCCGGTTGCACAGTCACAATGCCGCTTGCCGACATGTTTTGGGGTGATCGATACGGTCGTTTGAAGGATCCGTATGGTCATGATTGGGCAATCGGAACCCACAAAGAAGACCTCACGAAAGACGAGATTAAGACAAGACAGGAAGAGTTCTTCAAAAAACAGATGGCTGGCTCCGCTAAATCGTAAGTAGAGAATGAAACGGGGCTGATCATATCCGCCCCGTTTTTTTGTATCTAAGCAACCTCGAGAGGACCAGGTATGAAGAGCGGTCGACAGGAATACGGCTACTACAGGTACGCAACTGTTCACGAAAATCGAATCATCTTCGTTTGTGAAGATGACCTCTGGGAAGTTGGCACTACAGGTGGTGCAGCACGGCGTTTGTCGGTCGGACGAAGCGAGTTTTCCATGCCGCGTTTTTCACCGGACGGATCGCTTGTGGCGCTGGTCGCTCGTGAGGAGGGGCACCAGGAAGTCTTCGTCATGCAGGCGTCAGGCGGTGCAGCAACCCGGGTGACTTATCTCGGCTCAGACATATTGAACGTTACCGGATGGTCACCCGATGGCAAGTATATACACTTCGCTTCAGATGCTCGCTCGCCTTTCTTCCGGGAAGCGGATGGATACAGGGTCTCTCCTGATGGCGGTGAGCCGGAGCGGTTCAAATGGGGACATGTACAATCATTCATGTTTGGTGGCAACGGCAAGACTGTCGTAGTTGGGCGTAACGCCATCGATCCCGCCCGATGGAAGCGCTACAGGGGCGGCACTGCGGGCGACCTCTGGATTGATCCGTCAGGTAAAGGAGAGTTCCGGCGTCTGATTCAATTGAAGGGAAATTTGGTGTGTCCGATGATTGTCGGCGATCGTGTATATTTCCTCTCCGACCACGAGGGAATGGGAAACATTTACTCTTGTCTCTTTGACGGAAAGGACCTCCGTCAACATACGCATCACAAGCAGTACTATGTGCGATTTCCATCCACTGATGGAAAAAAGATTGTCTACACTTGTGGTTCCGATGTGTACCTGTTCGATTGTCGAACCGGCTCTAACACCCGGATCGACATAAAGACACCAGCCTCCACACATCAAGTCCAGCGCAAGTTCTCGGATGGACGAGAATACCTCGAACACTTCTCTCCCCATCCAGATGGTCATTCGGTGGCGCTAATCGCTCGTGGACAACCGATTACTATGGGCAACTGGGAAGGTCCGCCTACTCAGCACGGTCTCGGTAGTGGCGTACGATACCGCATGTCCGAGTGGCTGCCGGACGGCAAGCGTTTTGCAGTCGTTAGCGACCAGGATGGATTCGAGAAGATCGAGATTCATCACGCAGATCAGAGTAAAAAGGCGGAGTCGATAAGTTCACAAGAATTCGGTCGAGCACTAAGCATGAGAGTCGCTCCGACCGGCGATAAGATCGCTGTCTCCAATCACCGCCACGAGTTATTGATACTGGATGTAAAAACGAAAAAGATGCGAGTCATCGATCGAAGTCCAGCCGATCGAATTACTGAGTTCAACTGGTCTCCTGACGGGAAATGGCTTGCTTATAGCTTCTCGCCACATCCTCAATCGTTTCACATCAAGATAGCGGATGTGCAAGACGGCTCAGTGCATAACGTGACCGACGAGATACGATGCGACACTTCGCCTGCGTTTGATCCGGAGGGCAAGTATTTGTACTTCCTTGGAGTTCGCGAGTTCTATCCAGTTTTCGATTCAGTCAGGTTCGACTATGGATTTCCGAAGGCGATGAAACCATATCTGGTGACTCTTCGCAAAGATATTCCCTCACCATTTGTCTTAGAACCTAAGCCGATTGTGACCAAAAAGAAAAAGACTAACGAATTCTCTACCGAGACCCAGGGCAAGAACGGTTCTGAATCGTCTGATGCGCACGCCGTGAAAGCGCACGACAAACAACATCTCAAGCAAGTCTACAAAGATGCACTCACAAAGGCATACAAGGAAGTTCTCAAAACCGTCGAGATCGATGCGCCTCCAGTCGCTGCTCCGGCCGGCAAGGCCGCTTCCACCGTTAGAATCGATTTCGATGGTATTGCCGATCGAATTGTCGGGTTCCCTGTAGCCGAAGGTCGCTACGGCCAGATACTGGGAGCGGACAATCGAGCACTGTTCACCGTTTTTCCTGTAGAAGGGATCAAGCCCAATTTCTCTTGGTATCTGGATGACCATGTCACAGGCACTCTTCAAGCCTATGATTTCGAGGAAGCCAGATCGGCCACACTACAAAAGGAAGTCGGGCAGATCAGGCTGGCGTTCGATAATCAGACAATGTTCTATAGATCGCATCGCCGTCTCCGAGCTGTTGACGCACTCGAAAAGCTAGCTGCGGACGGCAGAGAGCCTGCTACTGGTAGCGGTCAGGGACGGAAGTCCGGCTTTCTCGATTTGTCGAGAGCTCAAGTACTCGTTACGCCTCAGGCTGAATGGAAGCAGATGTACGAAGAATCCTGGCGCTTGCAGCGAGAGCAGTTCTGGGATGAAAAAATGTCCGATATCGATTGGAACCTCGTCCGAGAGCGTTATGGAGAGCTTCTTCCGAGGGTACGGACCCGATCTGAAGTCTCCGACCTGATCTGGGAGATGCAGGGAGAACTCGGCACTTCGCACGCCTACGAGTTGGGCGGAGACCACCGGCGAGCTCCTTCCTATCATCTCGGTTTTCTAGGATGTGATTTGGTTTTTGATAAACGCAGCAACGGCTATCGAATCGAGAAGGTTCTCGCTGGCGATAGTTGGAATCGCGAAACTGTTGCGCCAATTGCGCGCCCCGGTCTGAATGTCAACGTTGGCGACTTTATATTGAAGGTCAATGGAGCAGCCGTCGATCGGCAAACGTCGGTTTCACAACTTCTTCTCAATCAATCTGGAAAAGAGGTGCGACTGAAGATCCTTTCCGGCAAGAATGAGAGGGATGTAGTAGTCGAGACGCTCTGGTCGGAGCGATCCCTGCGCTATCGCGATTGGGTGAAAGGTCGAAGGGAGTACGTTCGTTCAAAATCTCGCGGCAAGGTCGGATACATTCACATCCCGGATATGGGACCGTGGGGCTTCGCCGAATTCCATCGGAGCTATCTGTCTGAAATCAACTGCGATGGACTGATTATCGATGTAAGATACAACCGCGGCGGGCACGTTTCTCCTCTGCTGCTCGAAAAGCTTCTGCGCAAACGCGTTGGGTATGACATAAGTCGCTGGGGACCTCCTCAACCTTACCCGCCGGAATCAGTTCGCGGTCCTCTAGTGGCAGTCACCAACCAGTTCGCGGGATCTGACGGTGATATATTCAGTCATTGTTTCAAGATTTACAATCTTGGTCCTCTCGTCGGCAAACGCACCTGGGGTGGTGTCATAGGTATCTGGCCTCGGCACCGGCTCGTGGATGGAACCATAACGACTCAACCCGAGTTTAGCTTCTGGTTTCAAGATGTTGGATGGAGTGTCGAAAATTATGGGACCGATCCTGATTATGATGTCGACATCGCTCCGCACGATTTCATCGAAGCTAAGGATCCGCAATTGGACAAGGCGCTGGAACTGGTGTTGAAAGATCTTCGTGATAAGCCGTTAGCACTGCCCGACTTCTCGATTCGTCCGAGTCTTCCAGTTCCTGAGCAATTGCTCCTTGGTAAATCGAAGAAGATTGGCGGAAAGAGTGCTACGCGAAAGAGCAAGAAATCCAACCAAGATGCTAAGCCCGTAGCCCAGTCCGCCAGAAGTAAAAAAACGAAAGCCAAGGTCGAGAAAAAAAGCGTTGCACGAACCAGGACAAAGTCCACCGGTAAGCGAACCGGCTCTAGATCTCGGGGATGATGACTATCGCAATTGATCGATCAAAAATATCGAAATTAAACAGAATGAGAAGATGCAACAAAAGTAGATAAGTCGTTTCTATATGACATGCTTGCTTGTACCCTTGTATAGAGGCAGTTATCGGCTCAATAGTTGCCATCGCAAGGCCGGCAAGGATGGCGTCATGATCAATTCCAACTGGAGGAGTTACGAATGCAAATACTCAAGGATCGCATTCGCAAGGATGGAAAACATCTAGGCAAAGGTGTTTTGAAGGTCGACAATTTTATGAATCATCAGATCGATCCAATCTTGATGAAACAGATTGGAGATGAGTTTGCAAAACGATTCAAAGACGTCAATGCGACTAAGATACTCACTGCTGAGACGAGCGGCATTGCGCCGGCTCTTGTAGTTGCTATCGCGCTGGAACTTCCGTTGGTATTCGCTCGAAAGAAGAGGCCTATCACCATGGGTGGTGGCGAACCTTTTAGGCAGGTCGCTCCCTCGCCAACCAAAGGTGGTGAAGTCGAGCTGATCGTCTCCACTGAATACCTCGGACCTCAAGACAAAGTGCTTATCATCGATGACTTCCTCGCCACTGCCAAGACTCTTCAGGCGCTCGTGCAGTTAGTGAAGGAGGCTGGAGCAGAGCTGGTCGGCATCGGTGCCGTAATCGAAAAATCATTCCAGGGCGGAAGGGACGCTATCGGAACATCCGGCATCAAGATCGAATCGCTAGCCGTGATTGAGAGCTTTGACGGAGACACGATAATTTTCGAAGGCGAAAAGATCGCTACGACTTGAGACCCGCTCTGGGACCTGGGTATCTTCATCATAAAAAGTGATGACTGACTCGGGTTGAGAGTTAACGTTAAACCATTTCCGATTTCCGATTTCTATCGGGCTGACTTGTTGTAAGGCAGTGGCAGTGAAGAGTTTCCTTCAGCCTGCCGGATAGGCGCTGTCGAGGCGCAGACTTCCCGTGGTTCGCACGAAACCTTATCAAATCTGCTTGATGTGAATCGAGCTGCCTGTGGTTGGATGACCGAATTCGCCTGCTGCAGAGCCACCGCGCTGGAAGATTTCCCAAAAACGATCTTGTTGGCCGCTACTGCCGGGCGCAAAAGCGAGATCTCCTTCCAAAATGTTGAAGCTGCCAGTCGCCACCGTGGCTGTTCGAATGAATCCGCCAATGCGGATCTTCACCCTGTCTCCCGCCTTCAGATCCGATATGAGCGCGTCTGATTGTCTGAATGTAGTCTTGATATTACCGAAGGAATCGATGTAGCCAATGACGTGGGCCGGCGGTTCGGGGATTGTCGAAATCGGATCGAGCTGATGATTGATGAAAGAGTAATCGCCAAGCACCACTCTACCTACGACGCCTGGGAAAAAGTCGCGTGATCGAAACTGGCTTCCGGCATCCTCTACATGTGTGCTCCACATCTCCTGAATCGAATGCTTAACGAAAGACAGTGAGAACCCAGAATTGACTACCACCACTTGCACGCCATTCTTCAGCGTGCAGAATAAGAGACCTTCACCTTCGTTGTTGACTCGCGCTGCTAGATTGTCCTTCCGCGGAGCCGTGTTGGCAAAGACTAGCAGGCTTCGAGGGCGCAAGTGATCTTCCGTCAACGATAGCTGTGCCAAAATAAATCCAGTCGCTATGGTATCGAACGGTTTCACCGAGGTCTGGTGCAGATGCGTCGTGGGCGGCAAACTCTGCATAAATGCAGACACAACCTCTGCCCATGCCATATCGCCAGGTCCGTAGTCGCATATTAGGTGAATTAGATAGCTCATACTTCGATCAAATGATCTTCGGGTTCTCCATTGTTTATTGTTACCTAATGAGAGTGCGCTGGCCGCGGACTTTAATTGGCAAGGAATTTCCCGTATCCTTCAAGGACAGCGCTATCATGAAATTGTTTTGCCCCAAAACACAGCAAGAGGCTCAAAACCGATTTGACGAATTCCGTTTTTAGGAACATTAACCTCAAATCTGTCAGTTGGTCAGGGTTTTGTGCGACAGGATATTTTGTCCTTTTGATCGTTGCGCTCAACCTGATCAACTATTTTATCAGACGTTGTTCGCCGAAATTCTTTCAATCGTGCGGACCTTACAGCAATTGCGTCTCAGAGCTAATCCTTGTTGCCACAGCTGTTTCGCTGATGTTCGTCTTTCTGCGCCGGCGTTTTCCCAATTTCATTCGCGAGACCGGCCTGATTAGCAAAGAGGCTCCTCTGGATCTAGCCAGAGGAATCGGCCTTGGGATGATTGTGGTTGCCACCATGTTTGGTGCTATGTCTGTCCTCAACGTATATTCTATCCAATCGTTCAATTTGCACATCAATTTGATCCCGCCTTTGATTTTGTTCTTTCTTGGTGGACTTTCAGAGGAGTTGATCTTTCGGGGATTTATTTTTTCGATTCTCGAAAAGGGCGGCAATACATTGATCGCGGTGATAGGATCATCGCTATTGTTTGGATTTGCCCATTTCCTCAATCCAAGCTTTGACGGTCAAGAGTTCGGTTACATTGCTTATGCCTGTGCTTTTCTCTCATTCGAGGCCGGATTGCCGTTTTCAGGTGCTTATCTAATCGCCCGTCGATTGTGGCTTCCGATTGGTTTTCACTGGGCGTGGAATATCATGGAAGGCACCGTATTCGGTGCCATAGTTTCTGGTACAGAGTCGGGTCCGTCAATTTTCGTCAGTAGAGTCGAAGGCGATACTCTATTAACCGGCGGTGTGTTCGGTCCCGAAGCCAGTTTGCCGTTCTTCACTGTTGGGGTGGTTTATGGCACCCTCTTGTTAGTCTTTGCCTACAAAAAAGGCCGGTGGCGACCTACTGAGTCGACAGATACTGCTCGAGCTTGACGGAAAGATCTTTGAGCTTGAATGGCTTTTTCAAATAGTCATTGGCACCGGCGTCGAGGCAAGCGCGCTTCTCGGACGAAGAGTCCATGCCCGTCAGCATGATAATGGGCGTTGCGCCCCCATTGGCGCGGAACTTGCGGCAGATGTCTGGACCTTCAATGCCTGGTAGGTTCCAATCCAAAATAATGAGATCGAAGATCGCGCACTCGAGATGCTCCAGCGCTTCGAAGCCTGAATGTGCTGTCTCGACATCGTGCTCCTGGTAAGTTAGCCAATCGGATACGGTCTCCGAGAGATTTTCGTCGTCTTCTACCAGTAAGATTTTTGCCATACGCTGTGTCGACCGTTCGAATTTGTCCCGCCCCGAGGCGTTCTCATCCGGCATTGAAAAGAGGTGCCGATAGAGAGAGTTGTGTACATTATAGACTCCCGCGAGCACGCTATCGTATTTGGGCTCGGCTAACTTTACGTGACCAGCTGATCTTTCAGGTCTCTGACTGGGCCGTCCTTGCAATTACACGACTTCTACCCTGCCTCTTTGCTTCATACAGGCATTCGTCTGCAAATTTGATTAATGTCTGAGGTGCTGTTCCGTCCTCCGGAAATGAAACCAGCCCGGCGCTGAACGATACTGAAAAGGTCTCATTGTTATCACCGTCGAAAACGTGGCTTTTGAGCTCCTCCATGCAACGTTCCAGGGCGCCCTGAGCCGTCTCTTTTTCAATATGACGGAACGCCACTATGAACTCTTCTCCGCCCCATCGTCCTCTCAGGTCCTCCACGCGGAACCTTCTGCGTATCAAGGCGCCAAGGTGTGTAAGAACCCGGTCTCCTGCCAGGTGACCGTATGTGTCGTTGACGTTCTTGAAGTGATCGACGTCAAGCAGGCAGAGGCTGAAGTGCAGTTTGTTGTTGAGAGATTCTGAAATAAGCGCTTGCAGTTGTTCCATGAAGGCACGTCTTATCATTAGACCGGTGAGAATGTCTTTGTCAGCACGCTCTCTCAGAAGGCGCGCTCTCTCCAGTCTGACCTTGACTCGCATGAGCAGCTCCGCTGGAGCAACCGGTTTTGGGAGGTAATCGTCGCCGCCGGCCTCGAATGCTGCGAGTCGAGCGCTCAGTCCTGTCTGAGCGGTCAAGAACAGAACGGGGAGATCTTGCCACTGCGGTTGTTCTCTCATCAGGTGACAGATCTGGTAACCGCTGACTCCAGGCATCATCACGTCGAGAAGCACTATATCCGGTGCGAAGTTGCCGACCGCTTCGACAACGTTGTCCGGCGCGCAGAGCCCTTTGACAATCATGCCTTCCTTGCCGAGGATTGCTCCAACAAGTTTTACAAAATCTTCGTCGTCATCAATGATCAGAATGCGCGGTCTGCCGCCTGTACGCACGCTTAGCAGATAATCAACGGCATTGGTGAGCATTTGCTGCACCACGGGCTTCTCCAGGTAGAGCGAAGCTCCTGCGTGGGCCGAGTCCACAGGATTTGCCGGTTTCATCGATGTCGAGACAAAAGCAACCGGAAGATTCTCGTTGCCGGGCAGCCCTCTTATGGTACGTGCCAGGGTGATTCCAGGGGCGGGTGAGCCGGTGTCGATATCGATCAATACCGCATCGAGCGCGAGTGTTCTCGCTGTGACCAGGGCATCTTCCGGGTTGGTGGTGGCAATGAACTGTACCGGCAATCCGTTTGCTTTTCTATCGATTTCGGGCAGCTGCTCGGGAGCCATGATAAGCACCCTGATAGAGGTAGGATCTTCTGAGAGTGGCAGCAGGCGACTGCCGATTTCGCTTGTTGGGGACGGGTTGGAAGTTGCCACTGTCTGCGGTGCCGTTCGCCTATCCAATCTGATGTCGTCCGGCTCGGAACTTGATACAATCGGTTGTCCGCTCACCACTTGACCCAGAGGTGTTCCGAATCCTTCCAGTGAAAACGGCATGATCGCGGTGTTTGCTGGCGGTTTCGCACTCTCCTGGGCGAGGACTCTGGCGATCGAAGGCTCCGTCGGTGCCATGCTTCTCAATTTCGTTGAAACGTCAACCGCTTCTGTATCTTTCGAAGAAGCGATTACGTTAGCTACCTGGACAACGTAATCGAAAAAGTTCTGTACTTCGTCCCAGGAAGTTTCATTGTCAAACAAGCCCGATGCCATGATCGCTTTGAGTGCACCTTCCAGATGCCCGGAGGCTTCGCTCAACTCGATCAACCCGCAAGAGCCTGCGGTCCCCTTCAAATTGTGCGACAGTCGAATCGCTTCCTCGAGGTAGCGTGGCTCTTTGTGTTCATGTCTGGCAGCGTCGAATGCTTCCGACAGTTTTTTGATTCTCTCAGGCAAGACGATGATGTACTTGGATCGCAATGCTTGAATTGCCTCGAAATGAAGCTCCTCTACGCTGAGCGCGACCTTCTTCGGCTCCTGCTCCGTCTCGACGAGGGAGTCTACCTGGGCACCAAATATGCTCGCCTTGAGCGGACGAATCGCTACGAGATCTACTTTCAGATCTTTCGTCAGCCGCTCGTAAAGGTCGCTTGACGGCCATGTTTTTGTCACCAGGATAACCTTGAGCTTGCCACTTCCCTTTCTCAGTTGAATGAGAAAACCGATACCATCAAGATCGGCGAGCTGATCTCCGACTACACAGACGTCGTACTTGCGCTCTTTCAGCTTTTCCAGCGCCGTTTGACCACTTGCCACCTGTTCGATTTCATATCCTTTGGGCGACAAGATCGAGCTGATTAGCTGTCCAACGGTTGGATCTGCGTCGATCTGAAGTATCGACTTGGTCATTTGTCGTCCTTCTTCTCAAACTTGAGAGCGCATGAATTGATGCAATACCGGAGTTTTGTCGGTTTCGGCCCATCAGGAAACACGTGACCGAGGTGACTATCGCACTTGCTGCATAGCACTTCCATGCGAGAGTATTCAGGCTTTTCCGTGACACCACTCTTGGTGATTGGTTCATAAAAGCTTGGCCAGCCCGTTTGTGAGTCGAACTTGGTTTTGGAGCTGAATAGGGGACTACCACAGGCTACGCAACGGTAGGTGCCGTCGTCATGATTGTTGACGTATTCGCCGCTGAATGCCGGTTCTGTACCGCATTCGCGAGTGATGTTGTATTGTTGCGGTGTGAGCTGTTGCTTCCACTCACTGTTCGACTTAACCACCTTGTCCGCGGACGATTGTTGCGCGGTCTGTTTTGTGACTTTCTCCTGGGCGGTGCTCTTCTCCTCGGCCGTCGCACAACCGGAGAGGGTGAACAGGAATGCCAACAGCAGCAGCGCGCTTAACCCTGACGGCAGGACCAGAAGATTAATCCGTGACTGTCTATTCCCCATAGCGATTCCTCCAAAACGGCTCTATAACAAAGGATGTTATCGATTCTTCGTGTTTATCGCCAATTGTTATCAGCTGTTGCCAGATTGTCAGCCCAAGCGCCGCCATACAGTAGTTGTCGTACCCAGAAAGGACAATTTACTCGACATGACATTGGTGACTGAGTAAAAACACAGCCAAAAGCTGGCACTGTATTGCAGCTTACACACAAGACAAGAGGTTGCTAGTATGATAATTGGCATGTTCGATTCTTCGGAGCCCTCGAGATCATTCTGATCTCACAAATTGGTCGTTGCGCTTAAATGAACCCAACCCTTACCATTTTTCTCTTTGCTATGTCGCTTCTGGCGATCGCAGCTGCCGTCTCGTTGATGGTTTATATTCATGGCGAGTTGCAGCGGAGCCGCACTCAGCCAGTCGAAACTGAGGACGAGGAGTCTAAAGAAGAATGTTCCCCTCGGGAATCGAAAGAGGTGGTTCGCTTTTTGACTCGGATGAAAGCCTCGGCGTTGGTTTCACAATCGGCACCCCGCCTCAATCTAGACTCTGATTACGATCGAAACTGATCGGATTCTTGTATGAAATTATGGCTGTGTCGTCTAGAACGCTTGGAAGGGCGTTTTTTGCGAACCTGAGACTTGGTTGAGCCTGCACCTTTCCATGTCTGTTTGACGATGACCGTACCCATGCTCACCATGGCAAGAAGGAACACGATTACCATCACGATGCCTGTGCCGCGCTTCACCAAGCGTCTAAGCATGCGCTTGAATGTGCTTTGCTGTGATGTAGTGGTTGACCGGGCTGCTGCTTCGCGCGCCAGGGCATCGACCAGCTGTTCGCGGCTCAAGAAGTCCGGTGTGGGGGTGCTGTCCTTCAATGCCCCCATTGGTCGCCAGCGATCGTCTCTGCCATCCATGTCGTCCATGAGACGATCGATCGGAGTCACTTCATCCCAGTCTGTCCTAGTATTCGACTCGACGGCGAAGACCAGATCGCGAATCGCATTTTCATCCTCGAGTTGCATTGGCGACTCGGGCAGGTTGGGATAGAGGGACAGGATGTATTTCAAATTAAGCATGAACGAGGTATCGGGCAGACCGAAATCATCGCGTTGAATGGTGAAATAGTGAAATTCGCCATCTGCCGTAGCGACAAGCTTTCGAAGTGCTTCATATCCTGTCGTGACTCGATCGCTTTGAAGGCGGGCCGACACTACCTTTCTACCGTCCCGAATTATGATAACGCCGGTGTAAGGAGGATTCTGTGATTGGAGCTTGAGAATCGAGTCACCTGGATAACCTAACTCGTTGATCTGCTCGAGTATGTTGTTGAGCCTTACATCGTAGGAGAGCCGACCTTTAAAAACGCTAGTAAAGTCTTTGGGAGCATCCTTCTTGAAAACTTCCAGCCAATCTTCATGAATGGGGGTGGAGCTGGTTGTGTTGGCCGTTCGCAACAGCGGTTCTTTTCCCTGTGCGATCAATTGGAGATCGGAGCGTAGATCGAACATATTCTGATAGCGATTGTCCGGCTCTTTCTCTAGGCAGTGTGAGACGATGCGATCCAGGTGGAGCGGGCAGTTCTTTGTCACCTTTTTGAGATTTATCGGTTGATTGTAGACATGATTCATCGCCAATTGCAGGGCGCTATCCGCCACGAAGGGAAGTCGACCGGCGATAGCCTCGAACATGACACAACCAAGCGAATAGATGTCTGATCGGGCATCTACTAATTTCCCCTGGACTTGCTCAGGACTCATGTAGGAAGGGCTACCCATTGTCTGACCTGGCTGCGTCAGGACATGGGTATCTTCGTCGCCGGCCGTGGGATAGAGCAACTTGGCGATGCCGAAGTCTACTAGCTTCACTCTGACCTCGCCATCGGCTGTGGTTGTTATCAGAATGTTGCTCGGTTTGACGTCACGATGAACTACGCCTCTGGAATGAGCATGAACAAGCGCACCTGTGACTTGAACAAAAATAGGGAAGAAGAGGGGGACGGCAAGAGGACCGGATTTTCGCAATACTTTTCCGAGATCGATTCCATCGACGAAATCCATGATGATGTAAGGAACACCCTCGGAAATATCGTAGGTATGAACGCTTACGATGTTTGGGTGATTGAGGTCGCGAGCCGCTCGGGCCTCCTGGCGAAAGCGCTTGTGAATTTCATCATTGCTGGCGATCTCCGGCCGGATGATCTTGATTGCGAGCTCGTCTCCTGCAATCAAGTCTCTGACCTTGTACAACGCGGCCATGCCGCCTATACCTATCTTCTCGACGATTTCATATCGTCCCGCAAACGTACCACTAGCCTCACGCGGAAACTTGGCCACTTGTTTGAACTCCGCGGCTAACACATTGTTGTCCTGTCGAGGCTGATCTTGTGGTTGTTCTTGAAGATCCATTTGTCCTCTGCGGTAGCCACCGCCGGTGATGCCAGTCAGCAAAGTCGTTGTTTCTCTACCGCCTACGCCTTAAAATAAAAGTACGATGACTTCTTCCAGGCTTATGCCCAAATATTTTTGTCGGACTGCAATTTTTTCAATAACGTAGTAAGCGAAGCAAGAAACTCGCCGAATGCCAAATCGACCAAAAAGTCGTGATGAGCCGCCACATCCAGTGTAAACCTCGCGCCAGCGCCTGTAAATCGCTCTAAAGTAGTACGCGAATACGCGTATACATTCGTTAAGTAGGTTTGGGCCCTGATTAAGTAGAATCGAAAAGCTCGTGTAAGCAAGGCCGGACCGTCTCCTTACCTACGGTTCGAGCGTTGAGACTCTTCGATTTTGGGGTGGGTAGCGCTTGATTAGTTGTTGCTCAATGATTCGAATGGCTTATTTGTATAGAATCTTATCCCTGCGAACTCTTTTGGCGACAGTCTGTGCGCTGACCCTCGGTGACCAGCTACCTCGTGGCACAGCGGTTTGATCGCACCACCAGTGCGTTTTGTCGGTTCGAATTTCAAGTTAGGAGAAATGTCGTGTCTAAGAAACTCAAACGTAACCTACTGATTGGCACTCAGGCCCTCACCATGAGCTGGCTGTTGGCCGGGTCCGGGCGGGCGCAAGTTCCAGTTCCGGGTGGCGGTTCCTACTCCGGCACAAGTTCTTACTCGGAAGCAAAAAAGACTGTGTCTCCAGATATCGATCTGACAGGCGGGGTTCAACACAATGCTCGACCCGCGGACAAGCTGCTCTCGCAGGGCAAATATTCCGATGCAGAGGAGACATTTCGTGAGGCGCTGGTCAGCAATCCTGGCGACGTCAACTCCATGGCTGGACTTGGTATCGCGCTGGCCAAGCAGTTCAAGCTCGATGGTGCTGACGAAATGTTCGAGCGCGTCCTGCGCCAGGACCCAAACAACTCCCTCGCCTACGCAGGCAAGGCAACCATTATTCTCAATCGCCTTCAATCTTCCTCCGGTACAATCCGGTCCAACAAGGAGTCGTTCCTCAAGCAAGCTGAAGAGTATTCACAGCAAGCCGTGAGGCTGTCGCCAGCTTCGGCTGAAGCTCATTTTACTCTCGGGCAGACCTACAAAGAGCAGGGCAAAGACGATCAAGCGGCAAGCGAATTCCGCACTGCGATCTCGCTCGACCCGCAACATTCAAATGCCTACAACCAGTTGGGTCATATCAAACTTCTGCAAAACAGCCTGGCTGAAGCGCAGGAAAACTTCACTCGTTCTATCGATCTCAACTCCGGCAATTCCAGCGCTCACTTCGGTTTGGGGGCGACGCTCCTGAAAGAGGGCAGAGTCGACGAGGCGATCAAAGAGTTAAACACATCGCTGTATCAGTTTCCAAATAGCTGGCCCGTCCGCATTGCTCTGGGCGAAGCTTATCAAAGACAGGGCAACGAAGTTGCTGCCCTCAAAGAGTATCAACAGTCAATTTTGATCAAACCTGAGAATGCAGAGCCGTATCTTCGCATCGCTGATATCAGAGAAAACCGCGGAGATCTGGAGCTTGCCATTGCTGATCTCAGATCGGGTTTGACCCAGATGCCTTATAACATAGACTTGCGTCAACGCATCGCTGATCTCGCGCTCAAGCTGGAGAAGGCTGATGATGCGATTAAGGGTTACAGAACAATCCTTCAGATGAGCCCTAACGACAACCGGGCCGTCAAAGGTCTCAGCCAGGCTCTTTACTTGAAGGCGCAGAAAGCCGCTGTTGGAGCGCTCCTTGCCTCTAATGATTACGAAGCCGCTCTCAAGACTCTGGATGAGGCGATCAAGTTGAATGCAGATGACATGGAACTTCGCCTGTCCCAGGCTAAGTTGATGTCCCTGTCAGGAACGAAACCGGATCTTGCGAAGCTGGGTACACCCCAGAACGACGGTGAGAAGGTCGCCGCCGCAGAGGCCCTAATGGCCCAGGGCAACTTCCAACAGTGCTCGCAATACATGCAAGAAGTGATCGGGCGCTTGAACGATTCGAAGCAGTCTTTTGCCGTCGGCGATGTTGCTTTGATGATCAAAGATCTCGATGATGCCGAGGCCGCATACAAAAAAGCTCAAAGTCTCTCGGGCAGCCCCGATCGCGTTCAGCGCGGACTCAACGAAGTAACGCGATTGAGAAAGTCGGCGGTTGATGACACCAAGGTTGCTGATGAATTGGCGAAGAAGAATCAATGGGACGGCGCCCTTGATCGCTATCGTCAAGCTGTCGCCGTCAATCCCAAGTATGCCGATGCCCGCGTCGGATTGGCTCGTGCTCTAGAGAAGAAGAAAAAGCCGTCTTCTGCAAACCTTGCCGAGTCGGCGATGCAGTATGAAAACTACCTGGTATTGAAGACCGATCTGCCGACCAAAGACGCAGAAAAAATGCGTCAACAAATCGGTAAGCTCAGAGAGAAATCAGCAGAAATGGCTCAGAAAGAGCAGAAGAACAAAGCCGGCTAAGCGCTCGCACTCTAACAAATCATTGGGAGGCACCAACCTGGTGCCTCCTTCTTTTAAGACTGGCAAGTGCGATCGCTGAATTTAACTCGGTATCGGAAAAACTCTTTTGAGAACGAAGCACTTTTGGTAAGTGCCTTCGCTGAGTTTTATCCGCTATCAAATTAGACGCCGTTGAGAAACTAGCGGCTTTTGGCAAGTTTTCCGCCGCTAAGTCGATAAAATCCACTCCGAGTTGAATAGACGACCGCCAGGGGGGAAACCTATCCTTCTTCTTGCGGGTAGTCCGCTACCGTAACTTCGATGGGGGTGAGCTTGCCTTCTCTTAAGATGAGGAAGTCCAATTGCTCGCCAGGCTTGTGTTGTCTTACCAACGACTGAACTTTCTGACTTGTATCTACTTCTGCACCATCGACTCGCTGAATAATATCGCCAGGTTTTAGTCCGGCTTGCTGAGCGGGGCTCTCTGCTGCGACTCCAGCAACTAAGACTCCTTTGAGATCTTCCGTTAGTCCAAGCGACTTAGCCAGTCTCTTGTCCAGCGGTTGCATGTACACACCAACATAAGCACGGGCGACTTTACCTTTGTTGAGGAGCTCTTCGGCGACGCCTCTGAACACGTCCACAGGGATGGCAAATCCGATGTTTTGACCGTCCTGACGAATGGCAGTATTGATGCCGATTACTTCTCCATGGATGTTCAACAGCGGCCCGCCGGAATTGCCGGGGTTGATTGCGGCGTCGGTCTGAATGAGCTCGACATTATTGAGGCTGCTGATTTCGCTGAGGGAGCGGCCGAGTGCACTCACGATTCCGAGCGTAACCGTATGATCCAATCCCAGTGGACTGCCTATGGCGATCGCCCAGTCGCCAGGCCTTAGGCTCTTGCTCGTTCCTAACTTCGCAGAAGGCAAATTCTTAGCGTCGATTTTTACAAGTGCTAGGTCGGTGAAGGCGTCACGTCCGACTACCTTGCCTTTGAATTTTCTTTTGTCGCTTAACGTGACCATTATGTCGTCGGCTGATTGGATGACGTGGTTGTTCGTGAGGATGTATCCATCCTTCCTTAGAATCAAGCCGGAACCAGAGCCAACCTGGAGAGCCTTCGGCGACACAGAGTGCGGATCGACCATTCCAAAACCAGGCATGATCATGCCGAAAGGCGAGTTAAGCTGGATCGTCTTTTTGATGTCGATGTTGACTACACTCAAGCTGGCATCACTGGCGATATCGGATATGGTGTTCTCTCCCAGCATCATCATCTTTGTTGGGCTGATTGGAGTTACTGAGTCAGCCGGAGAAGTCGTTGCGACGGGAGGTTTGCCGGGCGGGTTAAACTTACCTGGTAACACTCCTCCATACCAGAGCGCTGCTGCTGCGCCGCCTGTTATCACGACACCAAGCACCAATGACGGTGCGTGAAACTTGCCTTTTGAGTCGCGAATTCTGCCTTTCATTTTCATCTCGCTTTGTTAGGATTAACTGTTCCCGACACGGGGTCCTTTCAGGGTTGTCCTTCCCTGAGACCTATTATCACTAAATGGACGGAGTTTTGGATTGTTTGCTCCCTCGATGCTCAAAAGCTGTCTCGTCTGTGAAAAGCGCCATGCCGAGCCTAATTCGAACGATCGGGGCTGGTACAGGATCATTCAAAATCAATTAAATTTCGATTTCTTCATCGCAACAAAAAATTCAACTTTACCCGGTTTTCCCGAGATTATTCTGGATAATCCCGGTCTTAATCAGTGGTATGCCACTCAATTAACTCGAGCGGACAACCGAAAAACAGCTGAATCATTAGTTGTTTTGCGGGAAATGGAAAAAAATCCTTTGGATATTGAGGTTGCCAAGTTGACGAATGGGCACATTTGACGCAAGCTTAAATACAAGAGATTCCTCTTCCTTAGTATTCCAATCCTAATGAATTCGCCCGAAGAAAAATCCTCCCACAAGGACTCGCGTCTTAGCGGACTGCCCCACAGCAGTGCGGGGCCAAAGTCGGCTGCCGACAAGGCGTCGCACCTTTCCGTCGTAGGCCAGCCGGAATCAAGTGATAACGAGTCGGATGAAAAGTTCATCCCTCGTATATCCGAGGTTCGCAGTAAGCGACGCGATGTAACTTCCACTGTCACTCAGGAGTGGGACACCAGGGCAGAGTTGTCTGGAGCAATCGTAGATTCCAGACCTGACCCGGGTCAAACCGGCGCGGTCCCCGTTACCTTGACCCCGGTTTCAGTCGGATCACATACGCAACCGCCCTCTAATCCAGCCGGCGATTCAAGTATTGCTCCGCTCCGCCCTGATTTGGCATCGGCAAGTCTGGCGATTGAGATGCTGGCCACATCCAGCTTTGATTGCGACGCCGTGAGCTCAGACGCTGCCGCCAGTCAGTTGCCGAATATGGAGAGCCTGGGAACAGTTGATGTACAGGAATTGGGATTTCATCGTCACATATCCGAAGTGTCTCGATTCGCCGAGTCCGAATTGGAGCGCCAGCAGCCTTCTAGCTACTACGATGCACTGGTTTCCCAGAATGCAATTCCTGTGTTCGAGTTGTTGCCTTCTTCAGGTCGTAGCAATCAGGACATCAGCGCGCATGCGGTCGATGTTTCTGTGGCTCCCAGCCCGGCTCGACCGTCCACCTACTGGGTGGTCGACGAGGCGCGTCTGGTAACGCATGGAGCCTTTGTCGATTTCTCCGAGGAGCGGAACAGCAAAGGAGTGGAGAAAGGGGCAACACATACCATGCCAATCGCCGACATTGAGGAGGCCCTTCAGGTAAATGCCATTCCTGTGTCGATTTCTTCGGCAGGTCCGCAGCCCTCGGTGACGGCCTTTGAAAATCAAACGAGTCCGGCTAACCAACTCGTCCATTCAGGCAGTTCGCTTGATCCTCAGAGTTTGCAGGATGAGCAACATCGAGCCGCCGAACCTGTCGACCAGCGCTCGACGCCGACAGGATCAATTTCCAATTCCGTTGCTAAAGATCTATCAATTCAAAAACCGCATTCAAATTCCGTATTAGGGTCAAATGGAATTGGTCGTGACGACAGCGAAGAGTGTACGGCTGGTGAAGCCGTCGGGCAAGGAGCACAAACTTTTGATTTGTCTGAGCCTTCGAAGCGTTCGAGTACAATCGATACCGGACCCTTGCCTGCACTTGATAGCACTACCCACAGTGGCAACCTCAGGAATTCCAGTCCTAGAGTCAAGTCGCCTTTCCTAGAACGAGCTATAGGCAACGCGCCACCTGTCATCGGAGATAACGGCGCTCAAGAGGAAATTCCCTCAATCGAGGATCAACCTGAGAACGAATATTCCAGCGAAAATGTTGGTCCAATCCGCTCTAAAAAAGATCTGTGGAAGAAGCGCGGCTTCACTGCTGCGTCTGTCCTAATTCTCTGTATTGCTGGCTTTGCCTTGATGTACGACACCGTCAAATCCGGTCCTGGGAACTTACATAAGGAGGAAGCGCCAGCTCCCTCTGATGAAGCGCTCTCTCCTACTGTCGAGCCAGAAGCCACCACGGAAAAGGTTGAAGCTACTCCGGGGAAAAAGGTCGATCCGAAAGAAGCGCTGAAGTTTGCACTTAATGAGGAGAAAGACAAGAATTACGCGGAATCGCTGGCGTACTACAATGCGGCCGTCGATGCCAGGAAAACAGTGAAGGCCTTACATGGCAGAGGCCGAGTGCTCAATAAGTTGCAACGATATGATGATGCCCTCAAAGACCTCGAACTCGCTGCTAAGATTTCGCCCACTAACCAGGATGTGACTATCGATCTGGCAGCGGTCAGGTATATGCTTAACGATTTTGATGGCGCTGTCAAAGAATACAACCGAATTTTGTCTGTAAAACCAGACGATCCTGATGCCCTTTACGGTCGAGGAATAAGCTTGGCTGGATCCAAGGATGATAGTGCGGCCATCAAAGACTTCGAAAGTGTGGTTAAACTCAGACCTACTTATCAACCAGCCTACAAGCAGATGTGCACGACCTACATGGAAATGGGGCACAACGATAAGGCTGAGGCCGCGATAACCGTTGCACTGACTGCCTGTGGCGAAGAACCAGACCTATATTTCTCGAGAGGACTTGCTCGATATCGCATGGGGCACAATGCCGATGGTCTCGAGGACTACAATCGAGCAATCAAGCTCGATCCGAAGCGAAAGGAGTTCTATAACGATCGCGGCTATGTTTTGATGCAGCTTGGCAAAAACGACGAGGCCACAAGCGATTTCGAAAAGGCGCTGGAGATCGATCCCAACTACGTCCTGGCTAGCGAGAATCTAGCGAAGGTGAAATCGAAGCTAGAAAAGTAGTGATTTCCGTCGACAATTACTTAGAAGCTGCATATACACTCCTGTCTGTTAATACAGGAGTAAGTTGTTATGCCCCCCGAATTCGGTGACCTAAATCCAAATCGATCAATTGTCTCAAATCTCTCTGACACCGCCTTTGATGGCGGACTGTTTTCGCAAGCATTTCTTTTCGAAGAAAGCCCTATGGCTGGTGGCGATGATTTGCCGCGCCTGGACCGTCAGCAACAGGGAGTGGTTGATGGCTTCGATGGACTTCCAGTAAATCAAGCTGCTACCAGGCTCAGGCAATTTCTCCAGATGCGCGTGGCTGCCAATCCCGGCACCCCGGCAGACGAAGTTGTTCAGAAAGAGCTCGATCAACTGAATCCGCACCTGGCCAAGGCGCGCGGGCAATTTTATTTTCATGTCGGCGTCGTGAAGGGGAAGGCGACGATAGCTGATGTACAAGACCGTGTCCGGATCCAACTCAAGAAATAGCAGTGTCAGCGCTGGACTTTCTGAGTGCAACAGAAGTCCAGCGCTCTTTATTCGGTGGGAACGCTTAAGAGCATCAGAGGATCTGACCAGCGCAATTTTTGTTCTTCCCAAAAGGTTTTCGACAATTAGATAACGGCTCCATAATGTCAAGGATGTATAGTCAAATTGTGTTCCTGATTTCAGGATGTGTCAGCATAGAATTACTATCGTTATGAAGCTGGAAAACATTGGCGCAATTAAGCAGTTTATTCTGCCGGACAAGTGGAGTGAACAGAGAGCGGGTGCCGGTCTGGGTGTCCGGTGGGAGAAAATCTTCGCGCCCGATGATTGGCAAGGCGTCGAGATTATAGTCTCATACAGAGGTGTTCCGCTCGACGAAGCCTCTCGCAAAGTCTTATCTTTCTTGATGAAGCAGGGCGAGAGGGATGAATTGACCGCGGAAGAGATTCTCGCATTGCGGACTGCTATGGGCGTTGCCACCATTGGTGATAATCAGTACACGAATCCGCATCCACCAGAAAGTATCGACGGCCCTGTTTTCAATCTAGAATCGATAGGTGTGAAGCCCATCGCAGCCAGAATGGTTTTATACGTCGAAGGAAGATTGAGAAATCGGAGGCGGCATGCAGGTATAACTTATCAGGCTGGATCCGAAGGAAAAATTGTCGAAGAGTTGTTCTTGCAGGTTCCGGATGACGAAGCATGGTTGAAGTATAGACCGATGTTCGACGTTGTGTTGCAATCCATTGTCTGGCGCTGAGCTCAATATGGTCATCATTAAGATGAGGCTTGGTACTGCACTAGTCTTCGCCTATTGTTTTTTTTGCAGTAACGGCTGCAATGTATGACTAAGCCTATTGCTACTATATGTGGTGCCTGTTCGAATTTAAGCGCTGCTGAGGCGGCAAATTCTCGTGGCTGACGACTGTCAGATCTTCTATTGAGAGTGTTTACCGATATCGGTGAACACTCTGGAGCCTGTGTAAACCATTGTTGGGCATGGCTTTGCGGACGCTTGTCGAATGCGATTGATTTTGCCAAAGTGTGTCAAAAGTTAGCGCTTATGAAATACGAGAAGGGCGAAAAATGCTTTGGACAAATGAAAAGATTGCAGAAATCTGTTCCGTCGGAACTCTTTTCATCACATCGTCAGATGACTAACAACTAACCGACAGAGGGGCAAAATTTCGATTTTCTGCACCTTTGACATGTAACGGGTCTGCAGTCGGTTCGTTGATCTGGCTGAGACTGTTTTACAATATGGATGAAAGAGGAGACAGTTCTTGGTCGCGAGCAATCTGGACGAAACAGCCCCAAAGAGAAAGCTCTGTATAGCTTGTAAGCAGGAGTTTTTTGGCGACGAGGTCTCGTGCCCGAACGACGGCACGACTTTGACGCCCTTAACTATGGAAAACTCCATAGGAAGCACTATCGGGGACAAATATGAGATTCTTGCCGTGATCGGTGGGGGCGCTATGGGTCTGGTTTATAAAGCCAGGCACACGTTGATGAAACGTGTCGTTGCCGTGAAGATGCTACACCCCAACATGTTGCCGGATGCGGGCACTATCATGCGCTTCAAGAAGGAAGCCGAAGCTCTGAGTTGCTTGAACCACCCCAACATTCTTACCGTATTTGATTTTGGGATCTCGACTCAAGGACAACCGTACCTGGTTACGGACTATCTTGAAGGACAGACTCTTGGTGAACTACTCGAGCAGAACCCGATTGTTCCCTGGCAACGAACTGTCAATATCTTTATGCAGGTTTGCTCCGCTCTTGCTCATGCGCACAAAAATGGCGTGATTCACCGAGATATCAAGCCCAGCAATATTATGCTGACCGAATTCGAGGATCAAATCGACGTCGTCAAAATACTTGACTTCGGTATTGCGAAAGTTGTCTCGGAAGAGAACGAAAATTCTTCTCAGTTGACTCGCACTGGGGAGGTTTTCGGAAGCCCCTTATATATGAGTCCCGAGCAATGCCGTGGTAAGTCACTTGATGCCAGATCGGATATATATTCGCTTGGCTGCGTCATGTTCCGCACGTTGACTGGTCAACCAGCCTTTTTCGGTCAGGATTTAGTCGAATGCCTGTATAAGCACGTTAACGAGCCGGCTCCATCTCTCAACGAAGTTGCACCCGAGGCGAATGTACCGCCGGAGCTCGAGGCCGTCGTACTCAAAAGTCTCAACAAAGACCCGCTCGCCCGCTATCAATCCATGGGCGAGCTTCGCGAGGCGCTGGGCACTGTTGCTGGTGTCATCTCAACCGGTTTGTATCCAGGTCAGAATACAATGACCGTTCCGGCTGTCTCTCAAGATGTCTCGTCTGCGGCTTTGCCGATTGCAGGCACTGCCACCGGTGCTGGTGCGCCCCTCAGTCAAGCATCGATTGGAGCGCTTGAATCCACTGATCCTGAGCCTGGCAAGCCGCCTTTAGCGCCCTTAACGGCTCAGACCGCGTCTCCACCGCACTCGATGGGCACTGTTGATGATACCAGTGCACCAGGTGGTGCTTTAGATACTCAGCCGCGTAGCTCAAGTTCGATTTTCCAGGACAAGAAGGCGCTTGTCGCGCTCGGGGTGTTACTTTTGCTTGTTATCGTCGTACCTCTTAACTTGAACAAACAAGGTGAGTCGAACAAGAGTCCGACTGCCACCGCAACTGGAACTGATGTGACCACTCCGGAAGGTCCACCTAAGTCTGCCGACCCATTCACCAATAAGTTGGAAGAAGGCATCTACGAGTATGAGCTGGGCGACTACGACGAAGCGCAGGACATATTGAACGACGCGATTCTGATTGGACAAAAGGAGGGAGCGTCGAAAGACAAGATAGCCGAAGCATTGCACTATATGGTCAATGCTTGCATCGGAGCAGGTGAACCGACAGAGGCCGAGGCGTTTGTACGTCAACTCGAGCATGAGGCAAAGGTTGACGGCAAATATGGACCGCCGACCTCTATTATGCAAGCCAAAGCCTATCAGGTTCGCGCTGCTGTGTTGATGACTTCGAATTCGGATGCCGACGACGATCAGGCCAGAAAGCTTTTGAACGCAGCTCTCAAGTATTTCCAGACTCAAAAAGATGTCGGCACCGAGACGATGCGTGCATTGGCTCGGCTTGGTTTGCTAGATGCAAGAGATGGGAATTTTGCATCCTCTCAGGTGCACATGAAACAGGCTGTCTCGATCGCTGAGACCGATCCCTCGGTGAGGCAACTCGATGTGGCACTCCGTCTTGACCAACTTGCCGATGCCTATGTCCTCTTAGGTGGACACGCCAGAGGCAACGGCTCGAAATATTTCACTGAAGCTGAAAACCTGTACTATCGCGCGATGCAGTTGCGCATCACTAATTTGAAGAGTCGTACACACCCGGCTTTGGCTCAGAGTTTTCAACGTATTGGCATCATGTTTTTCATTAGGTCTGACTACAACAAAGCCTTGACTGAATTCGATAAAGCACTCGAAATTAGAAAGAAGCAGAACAAGCCATTGCAAATCGCCTCAGTTCAGCGCAACATCGCTTTTTGCTATGCCGAGATGGGTGAGCGAGCTCAAGCCGATGCCACATTCAAAGATTCGATTGCTACCGCCAAACAATCCGACTCTGATATCGCACTGAAAATCAAAGAGTGGCAGCGTGATTATGATGGATTGAAGTCGCACATCAAAAAGCACAGATAGAGCGACTTCGATGAGTTTTGTGTAATCAATACTGTGCTGACTCGCAGAGTTTTCGTAGATACACCACGTAAATAGACAACTGCATATCGACCAGTGTTCATGTCCTTAATAATATGATGCTGGCAACGTTGGCATTGGGTGCGTCATAGTAGGGGTGGGGTGGCACTATGCTTGAGACTATCACGCGAATTTCGGAATCCCAGAAGATATGTACTGCGACAAAAGATGAGCCTCACTTGGGAAAACTTCAGGAGGACGGACTTCTATGCAATCTTCGACCAGGAGAGGCGAAAGAGGAAAAAGAAAAAGACAAAGGCAAAGGGCCAACTCCCGACCCGAGTGCTGAGTTTGGAAAAAAACATGCGCTTGATGTCACCACCAGTAATGGCAAGTATGTTTTCTCGTTAAAAGTGAATGGTTCCGATAAGGAGCTGTTCAAGACAGATGCTACCCAAAAGGGATTGGATGATGCGGAGAAGGAACTTGCCAAGCTCGTTGAAGAAAAACAGAAAGATCTTGAGACCAATTTAAAAGTAGAGTTCAGCACTGCCGGCGAAGACGTAATCAAACAGTGGATTGAGAAGCCTGACTGCACGTGGGAGCGGGGACCCATGGTGAAGGCCAGAGCGCCCCGATTGGCGGAACTCTATGGTATCGAGGCTGCGCTCAACAAAGCCCAACCAAGTCACTTAAACAAGGACGGGAGTAAGGGACTAAAATTCTACTTCCTGACCGAAACCTATTACAAGAATGATCCTGCGCTTGCCTACTTCATTCGCGAAGATAAGGATAAACGACCTGCGATCTATTTCGATCCGAATGGTACCAATAACAAGCCTATTACTGAGGCTGACGCGAAGCGATCAGGCAAGAATTATCTGAACAGTATCGAGGCTCTCACTCAGCACGAGATTTTTCATAATGCCCAACACAACATGGGTTGGGATAAGTATGACGTGAAAGATCGGTTCGCCAGAATGATTGGATGGTTGCCTTGCGAGGATCCGAAAACGCATGAAACGAAATGGATTTTCAAAGGGAAAAAAGACGATCTCTATCGACGAGAACAGGACAATTGCAAGGATCCGATTAAATGGTGCGCCTGTCATAGTGGCGGGGAATTGGTAAATGACAAGGGTAAGGAAGTTGATAAGGTCAAGGATGCGCAGCAGTTTACTCGCGATGCAATTCAGGACCTCGCCCTGGTTCGACCGTCAACCTGGTACTTTGTAAATCCAGTCGAGATGTTTGCTGAAGGCGGCATGAAGTATCGGCTCAACGATGAGACAAGGGCGGAGCTTTTGACGGAAAGTCCAAAATTGTATGATGCCGTTAAGATTCACGATCAAGAGGAGATCGACAAGTATCGAGGTGTTGATGGGCAGGCTCGTTCTAACTTCATCCGGATGCCTGATGGTACTCTCGCCAAAAACAGCGGAGAGAATGCAAAGACCGTACAGGAGTTCGAAGCCAAAGTAAAAGCGAGGGCTGCTGAGAAAGAAAAACAAAAAGCCAAGCAAGCGGAAAAGAAGTAATATGAACTGACTGAGAAGGGCAAGTAGCAGCATACAAATGACGAATCACGAAATCAACAGCTCGGGAAGCATCGGCAATTCGAATTACCGTCAGCACTGGCATCCTGCCGACGGATGGATGGGACTGGTGCCCGGTAAGACTTCAATTGATGAGGCAAAGAAAAAGCTCGGTCCGTCCAGAGAAACGGAAATGGCGAATGGTTGGTCTTACGCATTTCAGGAAGGTTGCATTCGCATCACAGTAATCGAGGAGCAACCATTCATATCCAAAATCTGGGTGTCTCGCGACCTCGAAGATCCTCGATACATGCCGCGCAATCTTGAGGAGGCTCGCTCAATTTTCGGACCTTTATCTGCAACCGCCCGCGGTGAATTGAGCGAAGCCTTTTTTGAGGCACCAGGTGTTCGCCTTGCCGTTCTTGATGCTACGGAACCCGAGTCGGTTCTCTGGATGGAGCTTTATCGTCCGGAGGCGCAGGCGCTAACGTACTGAGACAGCTAGCGATGTCCCAGGCGAGTGTGGTGATGCCTTCGCCTTCGTGCTTTAGATTCGAGACCTCCACGACTACGAGGGCCGAAGGTTTTAGCTTGTGACTAAGTTGTAGATAGAGATCTTGCATTTGAAGGAGGTAGTCCTGATAGCCATTCCCGTCTGTGGTGTAGGCGGTGAAGGGATTCTCCTTGTGATGCTTTCCCATGTATGGCGGCGATGTAATTGAAAAATCGATCTGAGGGAG
The DNA here is from genome assembly GCA_019746975.1 of Candidatus Obscuribacterales bacterium. GTDB lineage: Bacteria > Cyanobacteriota > Vampirovibrionia > Obscuribacterales > Obscuribacteraceae > JADYXR01. Next base: position 13,182 of record JAIERK010000111.1, on the reverse strand, counting down.
CTCTATTTGAGAGAGCTTCGTCGAGTCGCCATTAAGGGCTCGTTCTGGGTGCTTCAGTAGCGACTGCGAGTATTTCCATCTTTTTTCGTCGAACTCTACACCAAAGCCCACTCTATCCATGCGTTCTGCGACCACCAGTGTGGTTCCAAAACCCATGAACGGATCAAATACCACTTCACCCTCAGCTGTGAACTGATTGAGGAAAAATTCGACCAGGGTGTCCGTGTAGCGCACGTCGTCATTACGGAGTTCTTCCGGCAGTTGTCTGGTTTGTTCGTTGCGTAGAGAAATTACCGTTTTCATTGATAACACCGGCGAGGTAGAGGAAGCTGAGTAACAGTAGAAGCGGACTTTCAGGCACTTCTGAACTTGTTTGATGTTGTCCGAAGGTTTACTCTAACGGTGCGAATTCATCTTGCACTTCTTCAGTTGTCTCGATTTCCTCTTCTGAAGTTTTTGATGACGGGCTGGATTGATCATCTTCTTCGACGTCCTCGTCGATATCGTTGTCGGCGTCTGCCTCTCGGAATTCCACTTCGAGCGGTTGACGTTCCGAATCATGATGGTCGGCTACTTCTTTTGCATCAATGTCGACAACTTCATTATCATCGTGAGCCGAACTTTGAGACGGCTCCTCGACTATTTCCGTCACTTCTTCGACACTGTGGTCGCCTTCAGATTCTTGTAGAAAACGTTCTGATACCGCGACCGAGATTGCCTCCGACGAGGGGATGTTGATGACGTCTATTTCGCAATACGGCATGGCGCCTATAACCATGTCCATCTCTTCGTCGGTAACATTGGTATCGGAGATCGCGACGCGAGAAAGATTCGGCATCCGTTTGAGCGCGATGAGATCGAGATATCGCACTCCTGTGCCTATCATACTTAAATGTTCGAGGAGCGGCAGGGTGGCGAGTAGCGGAAGAATCTCCGCTGTTACGCCGGTTCCGTTGAGATTCAAGTGTCTCAGTCGAGTCAGTTTTTTCAGAAACAAAATAGCGTCGTCGTCTATTAAGGTACCTTCCAGGTTTAACTCATGCAGTTGTACGAGTTCTGACAGGGACTCAACTCCTTTGCTAGTGATGTCCGTGCAAGAGAGATCCAGAACTTCCAATCCAATCAAACCATAGAGATGCCCAGCGCCATTGTCAGTAACGAGCGTCGATCCGAGACGCAATGCTCTAAGTGTTTTCAGCCCTCTTAAATGAGTGAGACCGATGTCGCCGACTCTACTATTATTGAGGTTTAGCCACCGCAACGATGAGAGCAGGCGCAGACAAACGAGTCCAGCGTCCTGAAACCGAATGCAGTTTTCCAAGTCGATCGATTTGAGATTGGTGAGATTACTGATAGAAGCTAATCCAATGTCGCTAACCTCTGTATTAGAGAGGTTAAGCATTTGAAGTCGATTGAGTTTACCAATATGAGTTAAACCTAGATCTGTGATTTGAGTACCGCTCAGATTCAACTCTTTCAATTTCGAGAAACTAGACAAAATCAATAGAGTTCTGTCCGTCACCTTCGATCTGGAGAAATCCAGAGCTCTTACGGACGACAGTTTGGCTGCGAAAGCCATGCCGTCGTCGCTAACTTTACCGAGTCTCAGGTTGCGGAGCTTGGTCAGATTTTGAACGTTTTTCAGATCATCATCTTTCAAGCTTTGAGGAAACTCTACGTATCTGAGCTCCGTCAGGTCACTAATGTGTTCGAGAGCCTTGTTCGTTAATCTCCCACCAGCCATGCCGAGGAAGCTAACTCTCGGAAGATTCTTGATGTGCGCGATGCCATCGTCCGTGACACCACTCATGCTGACGTCCAATTCGATCAAATTCTTCAACGGCGCCATTGACTCGATGGTCTTGTCGCTGAGTTCTTCACTGCACTTGATGCTGATTGATTCGAGGCTCGTGAGATTGCGCAGTCCGTGAAGCTCGTCGTCGCGACAGGTAATGTTGGATATGTCGAGTTTTGTGAGTGAAGGTAAGTTATCGAACTCTAGATACTCACCTTCGTATCTTATGGAAAGTTCTTTCAGAAATGGGAGATCGCGAACTGAGAATTTGATTCTCTTCTTGTGGTCGGCGAACTCCGGATCCGGCTCTACCATAACAGCACCAAGGCTGAGCTTATCGAGATTTTGAAGGTCGCTCAAGAGTGTGGTGCTGTCCCCTCTAATCATCAATGTGCGAAGCGTTAGATCTCGCAGATTGGATAGTTTCGAGACATAAATCAGGCAGTCGTCACCAATTTCTTCGGCCCGAATGACCAGCCGTTCGAGCCTGCTGAGTTGACGCAGATGAGACAGTCCAATTTCGGTAATGCCGTCGATGCGCAGCACAAGACTGCTCAGATCAGGGAAGTATCTCAGGCACGAGAGTCCTCGATCTGACACATCGGCGAAAACTATATACAGTTCTTGTAGTCCGCTGTCGGTATTGAATTCCAACAGCGCATCATCGGTGATACCATTACCTTCCAGCAGAAGGCTTTTTAAACTACTGATCCTGCTCAAGCTGCCCAGTCCTGCACCGATACCAGAAAAGCGGCAATGCGAAATGCGAACGTCCCGCAGTGTGACCAACACCGATAAGTCTTCCAGGGCGCCATTTTCGATATCACATGCAGTAAGCTGAAGATTTCGAAGATGCGGGAAGCGGTAAAGCTCTTTGAACGAATACTGCGGCAGATTGAGTCCACCCAATCGCAATTCTCTGAGACCGCTCAAGTGGCTGAGCGCTAGCCAGTCGGCATCGCTAATCTCTTCGCCAATGAAATCGAGCGACTGGATATCGTCGGGCTTCAACTGGGCCAGATACGAAAACGGGCTGTCTTCGGCGAGTTCGAGCCGGACGAAATCTCGCCTCGATACTTGCACCATACCTCGCGCTTCGCCGACATTCTTCCACTCGCGCATCCCGCCTTCGGAGGACTCTGCGATCCAGACGGTGCCTATTGATCGGTCATCTGGAAATCTGATGGTGCGTAGCTTTCGTGAGATAACGTGACATCGAGGGAGGGCGCGGATGAGTTCGTTGATGCCGACCTCGGTTACGTTGGTTCCATCAAGATAAAGATTGCGCAAGCCTCGAAGTTGTTTTAGAAATTCCAGACCCTCGTCTGTAATTGCTGTGCCGCCCAGGTCAAGTGTGTGAAGGTTTACCAAATTACTTATGTAGTAAAGTCCACGATCTGAGATTGGACTCTTTGGAAGAGTCAGATAACGCAGACCGGTCAGGCCTTGAATGTACGAGAGTTCGACATCCAGAACCGGACGTTGGCGAAAGTCAAGAGACGCCAGATCGCCCGGATTGAGCATCCCGAAACTGTCTATGTCGCAGTGGGCTGAAACCAGCAGATGAAGGTAGCCCGAAAAGGGCACGCTCACTTCGCCGTAGGCTTCGCCTATCTGGCGCTCCCACCATTTGCTTTGATCGCTTTCTTGATAAATAAGGTAAAGCCCACCCAGTGAACTTTCGGTGGGAAAAACAATTGTCCGCTCGAGTACAGTCACTTCTCTCTCTCTTTCGATTGGTGTCAAATCTTGAGTCGCCGAAATCCCGGTAAGGCGGTCAGACTATTACCCTTCCGGTTTTGCAAACTTCGGAAGCTGCTGTTCCATAAGGATATGCCCAATATTGACCACAGGAACACCCAAATTGTTTTCCAGCTCCTGTGTGTACTTGTTTGCCAGTTCAGGATCCGTTCCAGTTCCGATAAATACTTTCATAAAAGGATGAACCCGTTTGATGTAAATCAGACCGTCCACTAATGTCTCAGGAAGAATTTTGACAGTGAGAATCATGTCATGGTGGCGAAAGCTCGGCGCGATCTGTTGTGAGACTACCCGCTGCAGCAGCTCGTACATAATGCCGCGCCTGGCTGACTCCTCCTCGGCATGGTAGAGAATAATCTCTTTGGGACCGGGTTCTTCACGCTCGAGGAGTCGAATGAGGGAATGAGCCAGATTTCGGGCTTTGGCTCCAGCTGTACAGAGTACATAAGTGGGTAAGTCGTCCGGCAATTCCGAGACGTTCGTGAACTTTCCCAGACCCAAGCGGAGGTCGGGCAGGTGACGCAAACGGCTCTCTAGCAATCCCAAGCGATAGAAGCACATTACAAGAAGTATCGCGAGCAAAATCTGAATCCCAAGCGGTCTGGCTTCGTGGCTGGACCAGATCAAGATCAGCTCGGCAAAGACGAGAACTATGAGCCCAAGGAGTGGAGGTAAAGGAATAGCGGCATGCTTCGTCTTGATGACTAAATTCGTTTTAAATGGTGACCGTGCCACTTTCACGGGCATTCGGAAGCGCAACATAATCACGCCCAAGCAGAAAGATGCCATGACAGCAAGGAAAGCCATTCCATAAACCTGACCGAGATCCTCGACCTTGCCAGGCAATACGAAGATCATCAGCGCCGTAACAGCCATGAACAAAAGCACGATGTAGGGGTAACCTTGTAACCAGGACACCTTGTGTTCCCAGCGTCTGAGGAGGAAGCCCGGGAGGTTTCCCTGTTTTGCCATCGTTGTGCACAAGCCGATACAGCCGACATATGCGGTGTTGACCGCCGCGAAAAGTGTCAGGCAAGCGTCGAAAACCAGTATCTGTAGCAGCGTCTGCCCCCCTTCCACATAGGCCAGACCCGATAAAAGGTTGTCTTTGTATAGTACGAGTTGCTGCTTGTCTAACAATGCCAAACACAAGAACGATGTAATCGGCGCGGTAATTCCAACAAGCAGCACGATGGACAAATATACTTTCTTGAGCGTTCTCCACGTCGGCGTCTCGAGCTGTTCTACGATTTGGGCTGCCGATTCGAATCCAGTAATGCCGAGAAATGCTGCCGCACAGCCGTACAACATGTTCATCGGGCTGATGTTAGGAATGTCCTGGAAGACGAAGGTGAAATCAACGTGTCTCTGAAAAGCCAGGATTAGTCCGTATGCATCGAGGAACAACAAAAGCAAAAAGTGACCGAGAGCAACGAAAAAGACCAGGAATGCAGGTTCTTTAATGCCCTTTATGTTTGCCACACCGAACAGCACCACTGGTATCAGAGAGACCAAAAGGATGTTGCTCGTCGACCAATTCATCAAATTGTCGAAGGAGTCAAGATAATAGGCGCCAGACAAGGCGCTTACGGCTGCTGTGGCGAGATATGAGAGGATGGTAAGCGCGCCGACGAACATGGCTAGCCGTCTTCCGACGGTTTGCAGGACCATTATGTAAGCCCCACCGTTGAAGGGACTTACGGAACAGCCTTCCTCGTAGGTCGATTTGAAGAGCCACATCATCAGGCAGACGAATAAGATTACAAGCGGAGCTGCAAACCCGACTTTCGGCATTATCACGCCTGTGCTGTAAAACACTGACGTTCCAATGTCGGCGCCAACTATTCCTGCGGCCATCCACCAGTTGAGTAACGCATCTTTATCATGCGAGTTGCTTGACGGAACCGGTTTTATTTCAGTGACTGTGACGGACGGGGCGGGCTCCGTGGAAGTCCCTGGGCGCTGCGGTTCCTGATTGTGAGACGAAGACATTAGTGAATCCTGGTGCCTAAAGCTAGAACGCTCCGACCTACTCAGTTTATCGAATAGCCCAAATTCTTTGGTGACTATTTGTCATATGTTGCGGACTGTGGTGAAAATCGCGCTTAACTTCCGGTATCTAAATCCGGTTTTGATGTTGCCAAAATTTGGTGTTGTGGATTGGCTGAGAGGCTCCGTTAGCGACAATTTACCTGAGTGCCCACCGTCGTGAGTGAATGAAACGACGTTGTGAACTTGTTGCTAATGTCTGAATTTGACCTTCCAACTGTCTGCGAGGGCTGCTGCGAACCTCTCACTAGTGCTGCACCTACTGGCTACTTGACGAAAGCGCGTCTTTCTTATGAGTTTTTAATCGACATCGGAAAACACTCAGAGGCTCTACATGACGAAAGCGCCTGTCCATGACCACAACCTGTCAGCGGGTCTTCTGAAGCGGCTTCGCATCGCTATTTTGCACGTCTATGTCTTTTACTTCGGGAAAAACGACTTTGAATCGGCTGCCTACGGAGTTGTCTGCAGGCTCGAGGCTGACTGTTGCTTGATGTAATTTGGCAATCTCAGTGACGATGGAAAGACCCAGCCCGCTACCGTCTTCAGCCATACAGCTGGAGCTCGATACCCGATAAAATCGTTCGAAAACACGCGCGCGGTCTGATTCTGGAACTCCAATTCCGTTGTCTTCGACTGTCAACGAGACATTATTTCCATTCTCGATTTTCAAACTTACGAAACCGCCGGGTTTGTTGTACTTGATGGCGTTCTCTAACAGATTGGTAATGAGCTCTTTCAAGCTTATAGAATCCCCGCGGATTTTCGTCGGAGCATCCGGTGTGTTGAGATCAAGCTCGATGTTCCTTCTCAGCGCTTCCGGGACTACTTCGGTAGCCGCCTCTTCTGCTACGGTGTTGAGGTCGATGATATTGAAGCCCTGCATCATACTTTGCCCCTGTTCCGCACGAGAGAGACTGAGTAGTTGCTGAACGGTGCGAATAATTCGTTCTACTCCGTCCTTCATCTGGGTTGTCATGCCTTTGAACTCTGGGTCGGCAGTGGTTTTTTCCATCACTTGAAGATATGTTTTTAAACCGGCAAGAGGCGTTCGCAGCTGGTGCGCGGCATTAGCTGCAAATCTTTGCTGTCGATCGATATCGTCACTAATTCGGACGAACAATCCATTGAGAGCTTTGAGAAAAGATTTAACCTCTGTAGGAGCGTTCTCTTCGTGAATCGGAGAGAGGTCGGAAGGGGCTCGCCGGCTCACGACCTCACTTATCGTGCGTAGTGGTTTTAGCCCTTTCTCTATGCTAATCCAGACGGCCAAAACAGCCAGTGCGAGTAGTATCATTTGCGGTATCACTATTCCAAGCAGTAATTTTCGCCGATACTCCTTGCGAGCGTTGAGCGTCTCGCCAGCCTGGATGAGGACTGTGTTTGCCGAGTCCGCTTCTCCCACTTGTGCCTTCGTGACAGCGACCCGATATACACGATTGCCGACGATCTCATATTTAAGTATCGCTTCCTCTTCAGGCTTTAGTGCCTGTGGGGGCTTCGGTAGTCCGAAATCGTCGGTCAGAAGTTTGCCGTCTTCCGCGTACACTTCAAACAGGAACTGATCCTTATTTTCGTGCGTGAGCAGGGTCAAAGTCCGCTTCGGGAGCTTCCCGATAGAAATTTTTCCGGCTTCGTCCACATTGACGCGACTGCCCAAAGAATCGATTGAATTTAGTAAAGCCTTATCGTATGCCTCCCTGGATAAGTACATGGACAAAACATAAGAGCAAACTGCTGATACTACAAGTAGTATCAGTAGTGGTATCATCAGCCAGACTTGCATCTGGCGACGAATTGAGTTTTTCATTGCCCTTGAAGTTGGTGTTGCGGTGCCACTAGCTCGTGTTGTTGCTCTCCTCTGTGCGGCTCGATCGTTTCGCCGGACTGTGGAGGCTCGAGAATGTAGCCGAGTCCGCGGATTGTCCTCACGTTGATGCCGCTGCCTTCGAGCTTCTTGCGAAGACGGTGCACGATAATTTCAATAGCATTGAAGCTGATTGATGTTTCCCAACTAGATAGGTGTTCGGTAATCTGTTGCTTGTTGACCACCTTACCGGCTTTTTGGAGGAGCAGTTCGAGAACTGCCACTTCTCGTGCTGACAGATCCACCGGTTGCCCGTGTACTGTCAATCTGCGGCCGACCGTGTCGTAGACAAAGTCGTTATATTTAATCTCGGTTCGATTGCTCCAGTTGCCTTTACGCAGAAGGGCTCGGATTCGCGCTTCTAACTCGTCGAGATGGAAGGGTTTGGTCATATAGTCGTTGGCACCCAGGTCGAGACCGGTAATTCGGTCCTTCACGCCGTCTCTGGCTGTGAGAATCACCACCGGCGTCGGCTGCCCGCGCTGACGAAGTCGGGTGAGCACCTCCAGTCCATCTAGCTCCGGCAGACCGAGGTCGAGAATAACCAGGTCATATGGAGTTACTGTGAGTGCATTGTCAGCATCGAGTCCCGTTCTTACCTGATCAACCAGGTAACCATTCTGCGAAAGCGCCAGGTGAATTCCCTTGGATAGCATTTGGTCATCTTCGGCTAGTAGTATTCGCACGGTGTTATTCCTCGTGTTGTCGCGTACCAGAAAGATAATAGCAAACGGGTAGCCAAGCGAAGCCGAAACGAAAATATTGCCCATAAGATGCCCTGATTGGAGCTCGATCTGATATCTTTTGTATCTGTATATGGTTGGGCCGCCGGTTCGCTCGCGGGTAAATTCCGCTTTGGACCAACCGGTCCCGAGTTGTGACTTATCGGAGATTAGAGGGATGACGACGACCAAGCCGGAAGTGACTAATCGCTTGAAGCAGCTTACAAAGCTGGGCCAGTCGATATGGTTGGACTTTATTCGCAGAAGCTTCCTCAAAGCAGGCGACCTGAAGAAATTGGTTGACGACGATGGACTAAGAGGCGTTACCTCTAATCCAGCCATCTTCGAAAAAGCAATTGCAGGAAGTGACGACTATAAGGATCAGATTGCTGAGCTGATTAAGGATAGAAGTCTCGACGCGAATGCTATTTACGAGCGTTTGGCAGTTGAAGATATCCAGTTTGCGTGCGATGTTCTGCGCGGTGTTTATGATGAAACCGCCGGACGCGACGGCTATGTCAGCATGGAAGTCTCGCCATTATTGGCGTCCAATACGGCAGCCACTATTTATGAAGCGCACCGCCTCTGGAAGGTGGTCGATCGTCCGAATCTCATGGTCAAGGTTCCCGCCACAAAGGAAGGAATACCTGCAATCAAGGCTTTGATTGCCGAAGGGTTGAACATAAACGTAACTTTGCTGTTTGCGACTAAAGCGTACAGTGAAGTAGCCGAAGCCTATATCTCAGGGTTAGAAGAGTATCTGGCGAAATCCGGGGATCTCAGTCGAGTTTCCTCAGTGGCCAGCTTCTTTGTAAGCCGTATCGACAGTATGGTCGACACTATTCTCAAAGACAAAATGAAGGTCGCTGCAGACGACAAGGAGAAATCCCGTTACGAAGCACTTCTCGGCAAGACCGCTGTCGCCAACGCCAAGATGGCTTATCAGATCTATCGTGATCTTTATACATCCGAGCGCTGGAAAAACCTGGCGAAGAATGGTGCGCGTCCTCAGCGCCTGCTCTGGGCAAGCACCAGCACCAAGGATCCTACCTATAGAGATTGTCTGTATGTCGATGAGCTAATCGGTAACGAAACAGTCAATACACTGCCACTCAATACGCTTGAAGCTTTTCGAGATCACGGTGTGCCGCAGGAGACGCTGGAGAAGCGTCTCGATGAATCGCAAAATTACCTGGAGCAGCTCGAGCGCTTTGAAATCTCACTGGAAGAAGTCACCGACAAACTTCTGGAAGAAGGCGTGGAGCTCTTTGCCTCGGCCTTCAAGAAGCTGATTGATGTTGTGGAGAAACAGCGCCGAGCCAGTTTGCCACCAAAGATAGACACGATGACTTTTACTCTGCCGTCCGAGCTCTCAGAGAAAGTGGATAAGGCGATAGAGTTATGGCAGGAGTCCGAAAACACGAAGAAGCTTTGGGCTAAAGATCAGAGTCTTTGGACCGACCAGGATGAAAACAAATGGATGGACTGGCTCGATATTGTTGATGTGCAGCTTAAAGAGCAAGAAAAATTCGAGAAGCTGCTGCGTGATGCAAAAGGTGCTGGATTTCGTTACGCCGTGGTTCTCGGCATGGGCGGCTCCAGCCTGTGCCCTGAAGTAATTAGTGTAACGTTCCCGCGTGGCGAAGATTGTCCGGAACTGACCATTCTCGATTCGACCAATCCGGAGCAGATACTCGCTCGTGAAAAGGCAATCGATCTGAAAGAGACTCTGTTCATCGTGTCCAGCAAGTCTGGTTCGACTCTCGAGCCCAACATATTTATGGAATACTTCTTGAAACGGGTCAAGGAAACTGTCGGAGAGGAAAAAGCTGGATATCACTTTGTCGCAGTCACCGATCCCGCCTCTAAGTTGGAAGCATTTGCGAAAACAGAAGGCTTCCGCGAGATCTTTTACGGACATCCAGGGATTGGTGGTAGATACTCTGCTCTCTCTGATTTCGGAATGATACCCGCCGCGGTCATGGGCGTCGATGTCAGGGAATTCCTGATGCGAACCAGTGACATGGTCGAGTCGTGCAAGAATGCTAGCTCGGCCAGGCTAAATCCTGGTGTCATCCTTGGTATTATTCTCGGAGTGGCAGCCGCCAGCGGCAGAGATAAGCTTTCTATCTTCACCTCTGAAGGTATCCATGATCTGGGTGCCTGGCTCGAGCAACTTATCGCAGAGTCTACCGGTAAAGAAGGCAAAGCGATTATTCCTGTCGATCGCGAGTTGATGGGTCCACCTACCGCTTACGGAAAAGATCGAGTGTTTGTCTACCTGAAGCTCGAAGATCAACTTGATAGAGTGCAGGAAGAAGGTCTAGCCGCTCTCGAATCGCAGGGACACCCCGTGATTCGAATCACTCTCGCCGATAAGATGGCTCTTGGAGAAGAGTTCTTCCGGTGGGAGATTGCCACTGCAGTCGCTGGTAGCATCCTAGGTATCAATCCATTCAATCAACCGGATGTGGAAGCGAGCAAAGTAGCAACCAGAGAGCTGACCGAGGCCTATGAGAAAGATGGTAAGTTGCCTGAAGAAGAACCATTTTTTGAAGAGAACGGTATCAAGCTTTACACAGACGAACGTAACTATGAGGAGCTCAGCGAAGCTGATGAGAAACTCTCCGCGATATTGAAAGTTCATCTCGATCAAATGAAAGAAGGAGATTACTTTGCGGTCCTCGGTTACCTGCATATGAACGAGGAAAACGAACGGCTTCTTCAAAATATTCGCCATGCCGTGCGCGACTCGCGCAAAGTAGCTACCTGTCTCGGTTTTGGCCCGAGGTTTTTGCACTCGACCGGTCAAGCATACAAGGGTGGACCTAATACCGGCGTTTTCCTTCAAATCACCTGCGATCATGTTGAAGACGTTGAGGTCCCCGATCACAAATACAGCTTTGGTCTCGTAGTCGATGCCCAGGCTCGAGGAGACCTGACCGTGCTCTCGGAGCGCGAGCGCAGACTGCTTCGCATTCACGTAGGTTCCAATGTTACCGACGCCTTGAAGCAGGTGATGAAGGCGGTTGCCGAATCTCTGTCGTAACCATATAACCGGACGGGGCGCTCAAGTAGGCGCCCCGTTCTAACAGCTTTTCAGAGGAGAGTAGAATACCTATGTTTTTGGCTGGTGATGTCGGCGGTACCAAAACCAATCTTGGCGTTTTTCATGTCAAAGACCAGGAGCTCCACCCCTCCATGGAAGAGAATTTCTCGAGTCAGGAGTTCCCCGATCTCGAAAGCCTCGTTCAAAAATTTCTTGAAAAACACAGCGTCAAGATTCAGTTCGCCTGCTTCAGTATAGCCGGCCCGGTTCTCGAGGGCCGTTGCAAAACGACCAACCTCCCCTGGGTAGTAGACGCACGAGAAGTGGCTCGAAAGCTTGGTTTTGAAAAGGTCTGGTTGATCAATGATCTCGAGGGCAACGCGCATGGTATCACGCACCTGACCGACAAGGAATTCGTCATACTTCACGATGTTCTTCCCGGAGACCATGGTAACGCTTGTGTGGTATCAGCCGGCACAGGCTTGGGAGAGGCTGGGCTATTCTGGAACGGCGATGGTTATATCCCGTTTGCATGCGAAGGCGGACATACTGATTTTGCGCCGAGAACCGACGAAGAGATTGAGTTATTCCGCTACCTGAGGCGAGACCATCAGCACGTGAGCTACGAGCGTGTTCTCTCTGGTATGGGACTATACGCAATCTATTCCTTCTTGCGCGACACGAATCGCTACAGCGAGCCCGAATGGGTTGCCGATGAACTCGCGGCGGTCGACGACCCGGCTGCTGCTATTTCAAGGTTTGCGCTCGAGGAGAAAGCCGAGATCTGTATGAAGGCGCTAGATATGTTTATCGAGATCTATGGTGCGGAAGCCGGCAACGCCGCGCTGAAATTCATGGCCTTCGGCGGTGTATTCATTGGTGGTGGTATCGCGCCCAAGATTTGCGAGCGTTTAAAACAACCCGGATTCATGGAGTCATTTTTCAACAAGGGCAGAATGCGCCCGTTGCTTGAGCGAATGCCGGTTAAGATCATAATGAATAACAAGACAGCTTTGATCGGAGCCGCCCGCTGCGCCATGCTGAAATCCGGACACTTGCCGGCGCGAGCTGTTGTTTGACCGACTTCTGTTTGATTTAAATCAATGAAGCCAATACCGACCAGGGTCGTCGATTCGGTATACGCACTTTCGCGGATACAATACTGTGGATTTACGCTCTGAGCCAAACGAGATAGGATTGGTCATGTGACGGTAGCAATCGAGCTGATTGAACTGAAGAGTTAGCCGCACGCCATTGTGAGTATTGAGTCTGGCAAGCAGTCTGGTTGGCTGTTGGAGGTTCGCGCGATGAGAAATCCGATGGATGCAAACGAAGTAAGAAATCGCCAGCATTTTCCGAAGAATAATCTTTTCTGTTATCGCTGGCGAGTTCTGGACAACTTTAATAAATCAAACGATAGACAAGCGTTTCATCTCAGCCACCAGACTGCAGACAACCACTTCAGTCTCATGAGCGATAAATTTCTTCAGTTGTACAAGTCGCGATTAACAAGTTCGCGCAATGATTTGATAGTCGATCTGGCGCAGGATGCCATAAAATTCCTCAATCGTCGAAAACACGAACACTTCGAGTTGACGAAGGTTGAAGTAATGCTCTCCAAGGCTGTTCAAGAGCTTATGGAACGTGTCTTCAACACACTTCTGTCATTCTCGACCGAGTTGAACTCCGTTCTTGGATTGAGCGAATTATTCATCGCAGCGACAGAACCCGAAATCAAGAAGCGGAGCAATTCGAGCGAAGCATCGATCGCGCTTTATATTCAAGCGCATCTGTCGACAAGCTTGTTTCGCCTGGTAATGGAAGGCAGACATGATCACATCTGCTTCTACTTAATACCGGCCGACAATATTATGGCGATTCAAGACTTAGCTCGACAGTATGAACCGGTAGCGGCCTGGAAGGCGCAATTCGCATCCCA
>JAIERK010000094.1 GCA_019746975.1 Candidatus Obscuribacterales bacterium | reverse complement strand
GAATTGGACCGGTCAAAACACGCAGGGAGACCAGCCCGTCGATCGCAGTCAGCAAGGTGGAGAGAAGCTTCCGACCGTGATAAAAGAGGATGAGGCCAGTCGCAATGCAGGTTCCGATAAGAACCCCATTGGCGAATGGCGACATGGAAGACTGACTCGTCAGACTCACGCCGATTTCACCCAGCAGAGTCGCCACAATAACGAATCGGACAAGCCACCTGAGCGGCTTGACGGTGACGGCGCCGTGGCCCAAGAGGGCAAATACTGATATACATGTAACAAGAATAAAATCTTGCAAGGGGAGCTCCAATTGCGTCTACATAAATGGGGTTCTTACTATTTTTAATCTAGATCTACCGTGCTATGATATTGTCAAGACGTGCCTGTCCGGGTACATTCTATGATAATGAAAAACAATCAGGTTAGCCCGGCTAAAACACCTGAAGTTCGGAGGTGAAAATACTAGATGAAAAAACGGATTCTCGCATCAGCATTGCTGGCTAGCGTACTGGGACTTGGCGTTTTCGCTACTTCCAGTTTCGCCAGTGGACCTATCATACTAGGACCTACCACTGCGCCAGCAGTACCGGTTGCTCCAGTTGTCCAGACCACACAATTGAAATTGAAAATGGTCACAGCTTATCGGTCAGTCAGAGCATTCTGGCTGTCTAGAGCAATTGTGCGCTAACAACTGAGCTAACTAACCTTCGGACTTGAGACAGGTCACCCTCGATGTTTGGGTGGCCTTGTTGCTTGCAGTTTTTTCATAACTTGTGGGTTTTAAGCAAGCTTCGGCCAGGGCTGGACTCTTAGCAACCGCACGCTGCGTAGAAAAGCCGAGCTTGCCGGGCGCGCGCCTTAGGCAACCATCCGCTAGTCAAGAAGCGCCCTATTTCGCAATTCTGATTACAACTTCGTCAGAACCCGCCAAATTGAGGCGTTCGCGAGCCAGGCGCTCGATTCCTGCTGAGGAGCGATAGTTGGAAAGGCCATCCCTGAGCTCTTTGTTGATCTGCTCGGCTTGCGCCTCGCCGACCTTAAGAGCCGCAGATTGTTTATGCAGGAATACCTGCCGCTCAACACTGCCTTGAATCGCTCGACCAACCTGAAAAATGGCGAGCAACGCTCCGGCAGTTATCAACAGTTGTTTAAACAAGTTGATGTGTTTTGCATTTTTCGGATCGCTTATCTTTTCGCTTACCTTGTCGCTCATCAAACTTTTCTCTGCGTTTTCACTGGAAGTTTATCAATAGGACAGCCAAGCCTTGTCAATATATATACAGTTTGACTCAACAATCTTCACTTTGCACTGGCGCTTAGTCTTTCGTTTTTATTCGACTGACCACTTTTCTCGAGTTCGTCGATAATCTCTTGAGCTTGGAGATTGAAGTCTTTAGCGATGCACTCGACGCGCTCCTGCGAAGTCCCTTCGAAATAGAGCCTGACGAGCGGCTCCGTACCACTCGGACGGATAAGCATCCAGTTGTAGTCATCGAAATAGAGCTTCAAACCATCCTTGGTGCCCACTTTAACGACCTTCTCGCCACCGATCTCTTTGAGAGGCTCGCGTGTGAGTCGCTCCATCAGCCCTTTCTGAGTGCTCATCGTCAGCATCAGATCTCCTCTGAGGAACGTGAATCGCATGCCGACCTCCTCCTGGAGCTCCTCCCAGATCTGAGACAGAGGTTTTTCTTCATAAGCGATCATTTCAATAACGAGAAGATTAGCCAGGATGCCGTCTTTCTCTGGAATGTGACCTTTCACCGACAATCCGCCTGATTCTTCACCACCAATAAGGATGTCGCCTCTGCGCATCTCTTCGCCGATGAACTTGAATCCGACAGGAGTTTCGATGATCGGCAATCCGTACATTTCACCAATTCTGTCGAGCAAATGTGTGGTTGCGACCGTTCGAACTATTGAACCCCTTTCTTTGCGGTTGCGCACCATGTGGCGCGTCAACAAGCATAAAAGCTGGTTGGGTGAGAGATAGTTGCCCTGCTCGTCGATAATTGCAAATCGATCGGCATCACCGTCGGTGGCAAGGCCAACATCCAATTTTTCTGTCTTCACCATACCGATTAGATAGCGAAGGAACTGCTTCTTGGGCTCGGGCATGCCACCACCGAAAAGAGGATCGCGCCAATCGTGCAGCGATTTAACCGACACTCCCCATTGCTTGAGAATGTGGTCGAGATAACCACGACTCGTACTGTAGAGCGCGTCATATCCTACTTTCAGACCTGCAGACCCAATCTTTTTCATGTTGATGAATTCACCAACTGCCGCCAGATATGGTGGCTGAGGATCGAAGTGCTTCACCTCGTCTCTGGAGTACGGAATATGCTCAGGAGTGTGCGCCAGGTAAGAGAGAAGTTTTGAGGAAATCTCATCGGTAGCCGGTCCAGCATACTCAGGAATATACTTGATGCCGCAATATTCAGGCGGGTTGTGACTCGCCGTCAAATGAATTGCGCCTGCAGTCGGCTCGTGCTGGGTAGCCCAGGCGATACAAGGGGTGGGGACATCGCGACTGCTGAGCTTGACCGGAACGCCCATTTCCATCAACACTTGAGCGGCGCGCTCAGCGAACTTGTCCGCCAGAAATCGGGTGTCATAGCCGATCAGAACAGGGACCTTGGTGGGGCCTTTGGCATGATAATTTTCTTTTACGTAGAGACCCACAGCATAAGCGATTCGCTCGACATTAGCGAAAGTGAACTGGTCGGCGATCAAAGCTCTCCAGCCGTCCGTGCCGAACTTGATTACTTCTGTCATGGTCGTCTCCCTTACTAATGCAAGCAACTATCTTAGCAATTGCTGCGGCTTTTCACTATAACGCCGACAAATACTGAGATATATAACTGTGTACAGATTCCCAGGCCGTGCCACCCTGACGCTTCCCAATCCATTCAGGCTCTATGCTTCGAGAGCCTCGGGGCCAGATGCGCGACGGGCGTAGAGCCTGAAGATCCTCATTGTTGTCAAACTGAATCATCGATCCGTCTCTGCCATAAAACCTGAACTTACTGGTCTCATCGCCTCCTAGCCAGTCACCATTCTTGCGATAGCTTTCTCGCCGTTTTTCGTTGAGCTTCTGAAATCTTGTCACCATGCGGAATCCATCGCATGTGAGCAAAGCCGTCAGACTGGTCCAATTGCCGCTGACGTCTTCGAGAATGCGCCGCTCGATGTGGATGCTGCGCAGCATATCAAGACTCCAGAATTGACCATCGAATTTCCGAATGCTCACACAGCCCGCCGAATCAACCGTCATCGAATCGCCCTGCGCGCGAATACTGCCGTGATCGTCACGAACCACCACGCCATGCTTGTCCCGTACGCCTGTTGTATATATCTTCCCGTCTCGGTCGGACCGGACGAAAGATTTGACCTTTCCCTTGTCGTCATAAGTGAAGTTGATAGTTGAGTCATCACGCGATTTGACAATCACTACACGACCAACCGCATCTTTCAAAATCGAGGCACCGTTTTGAAAAACCTCTCGACGAGAACCATTCGCTAGCGGCTCGGTTACAAAGACCAGAGATGGAGGTATGCCCTGGTGACGATTGTCGCTGCGCTTTAGACGGCGTCTCGGCGCAGCCGACGCCTGCTTTTCCTGCACAGGAGAGAGCGGCCGAAACTCTAGAAACGATGACACAGCACCCAGGCGCTCGAGCAACTGTCGGCGCTCGGCATCCATCGCGACTGATTCATTCTGGGATCGAATCTGATTCAACAACTCCAGTGCGCGTTCCCGCCTTTTTTGATTGGGATCCTGCTGGACTTCGACGATCGCTTCTTCAATAGAAGGCTCATCCGCTTCGCGGTTGAACCACTCATTTAGAAGGACCTCGAGGTGCGAAAGTTGACGAGGGTCCAAAACCGGTGCCTCTGGCGCCTCGGTCGAGGAGATTGTTTCGGTCCCGTCATCGACCGGCGTGAAGTCGAGCACCTTACCGTCAAGCGCCGATTCGTCGATATCGAGAAATTCATCGAAAGTAATGGAAAACCCGGGCACTGGCGACATTGTGACAATGGGAGCTTTGCGCCTTTGCTCGAAGTCGTCCTGGGTTGCTTCCGAATCCGCGACACGCAAACGCCGATTGACGATGTTCGGCACCTGAGCGAAGTTAGGAACCGGCGAAGAATCGAATATGATGCGCTCTCCCTGAGATGCGCTTTTAGAAAGAAAGTTAAGAAGTCTTCTATACTCTGAGCCGCCGGGAGTCTTCACTATTCGCCCATATGAGCGGAACTTGTGTCGCGGCCAATCGCCGGGGAGGCACCAACTGTCGGGCTCCAAAGACATCTCTCATCCCCCAACTACCCACACTGCCGTGAAAGCACTTTTCGCAAAAGTATGCTGCAATATATTAACATCTGGGGCTGTTGATTGCAGCTGAGAATTACGTTAGGGACGAGTCTTTGGCGGGCGCCGTAGCTGGAGCGGTACTTTCATGGTCGGCAGATTCAGCCTGATTGTCGGACTAATCGCTTTGATCGCCCTGATCGACTCGGCGTCGGGAGCGGACTCTCCTGCTGCCGGCAAAAATAGTCCCGCCTCCAAGAGAAAATCCTCCGAATGCGAGTATTTAGATTTCAGCGCATTCATGTCAGACCTTCAAAAAAGAATCAGAGACAAATGGCTTCCTCCGGTCTCGCAGAAGGACCACCGCCTGACGGCAAAGTTCAAAGTTTACGCAGACGGAATAATCTCGGATATCGAGTTGCCATCTACCAATAGCTCGGAGCTAATAATCGCCAATCATGCCGCATACGAAGCCGTTCGTCGCTCGTCTCCCGTGGCAAAACTTCCCAGCAATGCACAATTTCAAGTCGACATCGAATTCACTTTTGACTTCAAGGTTAACAGAAAGAACAATCTACAAAAGCTGGAAGGTTCGTTGAAAACCTTGAAAGGATCTGCCTTGGCTCAGGCGTATCGAGCCCTGGGAAAAGCATATGCTGACACAGGCGAGATCGAGAAATCGAAAGCCGCATACAAAAAATCGCTGGATTTGAGCGACTCCATATTTGGTGCCGGATCAGAATTTTCTGCGCTGACTTTAGTTAGTTTCGTCGAAGAGATCTACTCGAAGAAAAAGAAATACTGGACTCTCTGTTTTAAACAAAGAGGAAGGGAAGGTTCCGAAAAACAAAATCGTCGCAAAAATCATTCTGAAAAGTGCAAGGGCAACGCTGGTCAACATGCCTCAGCACAACTACGAGTCGGCAGAGCAAGAGCTCGAACAATGTATACGAATGTCAAAACAACAGAAAGATGCATCCGTTTACGGCCAATGCCTGGTCGACCTTTGTGACTGCTTCCTTCAAAGGAAAAGGATTACCCAGGCGCTGCTAACGCTGGAGAAGGAGTTGCCGGAATGCCTGAAGTCCGAATTCGCACCGGAAGCCATCAGACTGACAGAACTCATCTGCGACATCCGCAACTTCGAACAGCGAGATAATATGGATACAGTCGATCTCGCACGAAGCGTCTATGACAGCCTGCGGATGCGCTACGGAGAAAGCTCGACCGCGGCGCTCGACGGATTGCAATTATGTCACTATTGCGCCAGCAAGACCGATGATAAAACGCTAGCAGATGCCTATTCAAGAGAGTGCACCGTCCTTCGGAATGTGCGTCAGCGAGCCCAGTTGGCGAGGTTGGCCTACGCGCAAAATGCACCAGCCGACCGAATCCTCGCGCTTGGTGACTGCCTCATGACGCTGCAGGACTTAACAGGCGCAGCAACTGTTTTACGAGACGGACTGAAGCGCTATCCAGCAAATAAGCAAATGAAACAGCGAGTTGCTGATATCACAGCCACCATCTCGTCCGAGAGACTTGCGAATCTGGGATTCTCGGAAGAGATGAAGCAACGACAGTACAGATTAACAAAGAAAGAGACAACCGCCCTCTCGAGAAGAACGACGGAGAGACAAGTTATCGATCTCAACAATCGGGGAGTTAGAGCGCTTAACACCGCAAGGTATAACCTCGCTATCGACTATTTCATTCAAGCTTCGCGTGTCGACCCCGACTATAATCTGGCCAAATCAAATCTGGCAATTGCTCTGAATAACAAGGCTCTCAATCTGTCGACAACCCCGAAGGAAGCCATTCGATATTGCGAGCAAGCGCTTTTTCTCGACCCGCAAAACAAAACAACGGATGCGAATTTGTGTGGTCTCATTAGACTCATGGGATTTGATCCGAAGAACTTCGACAACAGAGTCGTACTCGCCGAAAATGCGCTTGAGCGAAAGGAACTTGCTGGCGCACTGATTGAGTATACAGCCGCGCTTGCGATCAAGGACGACGATGGCATCAGAGAGAAGTTAGACTCTTTCCCAAAGCCTGGTGACTATGCGTACTTGTTTTTCAATCCCAAGTTCAATTGGGATTTTGTGCCGCAGTGGAATATGTGCCGGAGTTGGCAACAAAGCGCACTTGGTACGTGGTGGAGCCCTTGCATTGAGGCACATAAGTTTTAGAGCGAATCCAGCCATTTTAGCAGCGCTGCATCCTCTCTCCAACGAACATCAACGTGGCATGTTTCATTTGACGTAGGGGGCAGACATGCGTTCAACGCTTCTTCCTTCATGCGCATGTTGATCTCTGCGTAGCGATTTGTCGTGTCAAGACTGACATGACCAAGCCATCCGCGAATAACGTTGACTTCTACTCCCGATTCAAGCAAGTGAATCGCTGTAGAATGCCGAATCGTATGCGGCGAAACTGCCTTGAATAAACCATTTGAGCGTGTCTTGCTGATTCGTTGTGTGTGCTTGCGGACGAGTTTGTAGATTCCAAATCGCGTCAGCTGTTTGCCGGTATTAGAAAGAAAGACCGGATCACCGCTTGCGCGTGCTGGCTCGCCGATCAACTTTTGAAAAACAGCGGCGGTCTCTTTCCACAGTGGGCACATTCGCCATTTGCCACCTTTACCGTGTAGACGAACACGCAGCGCGTCTAGTTCCAGCTGTTCTACCGTTAGATCCGTAACCTCCTGAACTCTAGCACCGGTGTTGTACATGAAGAGAAGAAGTGCATTGTCTCTGAAAGCCAATTTTCTTTGTTTAGCAGCCGAAGCATTTCTGAGCATTTGGTTCACTTCTTCCTTTTCAAGAAAAAAGGTTTCTGGAGGATGACACCGTTTGATTTGGATCGTTGCGACCTTCTGCGCATCCGAGACATATTCAGGCATTTGAGATGCAAGATATTCACAAAAGCATTGAAGCACAGCCAAACGATGATTACGTGTTCGAACAGAATTTTGTCGATTTTGCTCAAGCCAAGCAAGAAAATCAATCAAGTTATCCTTGTTGAAGTGCCGTGGCTCTAATTTTGTAATCTTGCATCTTTCCTTTTGTGATGCAAACACTAAAAACAAACGCAAACCATCTCGATAGCTCTTCACACTTGAAGGTCTAAGCCCTCTCTGCACCGGGAGATAGTCAATCAAGAATGCCCGTAGGATTTCTCCGATATATTTCATTGTGCCACCTCCTGTAGTGTCGCGGCAGCAAACTTGTAAAAGCGACTATTTGCTTCATTCAACAACTCATCAGTCATAGAGAGATATACTATGGTGTGTTGAAGTTTGGAGTGTCCAAGAAACGTCGATAGTTGGAGCAACTGCTGTGATGGATCCTTTCCCTCCCGATATAACCGCAACAAAGTGTTTACTGCAAACGAATGACGAAGATCATGCAGGCGTGGTGATCTTTCGCCGCCGCTTGGTTGCAATCCCATCTTCAATACGAGTTGATGAAACACCACGGTGATGGTGGTCCTCGACATGGCTCGCTTGTCTCCGAGTATCGAGAACACTGGATCGGAACTGTCCTGGCTACAGAATTCATCGAGAAATTCACTCAACTTGTGCGCAAGCTTGGGGCCCATCGGCACTAGACGAGTCTTTCCGAATTTCGATTGCTTGATAGTCAGAACCGCTTGTTGCACATCAACGTCGCCTACCCGAAGCGCACAAATCTCACCTACCCTCAACCCGAGCCCATATGCCAGGGTAAAGATCATCCGATATTTGCTCGCTCGTCCTCGAGCATTGGATGTTGAATTGCGGAGTTGACCTGACATAACAAGCAGTCTTTTCACCTCATCAGAACTAAAGATGTATGGCTTGAGCTCTTCGGTTGCACGCCTCTTCCTCGTTGAGCGCAAAGGTGATACGCTCAGCATTCCCTGACTCAACATCCATTGGAACAATCGGCGCAAACTGCCGATCAGCTGATTGTGCGTATTTGGGCGCGAAGGAGGTCGGGTGGCAAAAAATTTCTCAACAACCTGAGTCGTGATTTCCTCAATGGTATTGAGACCAGTCTCGACTAAATACGCATCGAAAACCCTAAGCGATTGTCCTTGTGTCGCATATTTTTTGCAGAGCGCCCTTTTGTATTTTAGATAAGCGTTGATAGGCTCTGCAAGCGGGCTTCGAAAGCCAGTCCATTTGCTCTTTCTCATAGGACTTCCTCCTCGATCACAAGTGCGAGTTCACGGAGAGACGCCGTGTCAACCTTCGTGTAAACTCGCGTCGAATCAGCCGATCTGTGACCGACATAATCTCCTATCAGCTTCAAAGAGAGCTTAGCGTCAACCAGCCGCTGTACACATGTGTGCCTCAGTGTGTGTGAGCCGCCTTTTGGCAAATCAATTCCGGCCAGTCGTAGGTAATGTCCCGCGCGTCCTGAGATTGATTGCCATGATACAGGGCGAATCGGTGCATGCATTCGGAAGAACAGCTCCCGCTCATTGGACTCAGGACGATCCTTTTTTAAGTACTCTAGAATCGCATTGCCGACAACTTTTGAAAGTGGATAGCCTGTTGAGTGTCCGGCCTTTCGATCTCGAATCAGCAGACGCTCGCTCTTCCAATCGATATCGTCAAGTTTGATGGCAGCGACCTCTCGCGCTCGCAGTCCATACGTTACGAGCAGGAGCAAAATTGCATAGTCCCTTCGTCCTGTGGCCGTGCGTCGATCAACAGCTTCGAGCATGCGTCTTACTTCATCCCATGAAATAGATCTTGGCAGATTGGACAATTCATAGATGTGAGGCAACTCCAAAACATTGCTTAGATCACGCTCAACGAGCCCTTCTCGAAATAAATACCGCAGCATGATCCTCACCGGACTCAGGACCCTGATGAGCGATGCTTTTCCCAATGAGTCTTTGACATCGATTACAAAACCACTAAGAATCGGCGGAGAAAGTTGTGTGACATGCGTTACTTCTATTCGATCTAAATACGCCTGAAACACTCCCAGAGCCCAGCCGTAGACTCGCATGGATGATTTGCTTAGACCGCGTTCTTCCGTCAGAAATTTGAAAAAGTCCTCCGTAAAATCGAAGCGCGGCGTATACGTGCGCCGACTGCGAGAACGTCCATCAAAGTCAGGCAGCGTAATCGACAACATTTGACGCAGACAACCACGCACTTCTCTATTCAGAGTCTTCTGCCGATCACTGCTCCGGCAACAATTGCTTCGCTGCTCCCAATAGGTTCCGAAGTCGGAAAGAAATCTGGGGAGATCCTCGATGCTATTGGCGCCATGCTGTTTTGCATATTCGCCGAATTGCACTAAGAGCGGGACTCTCCGGTGTATCGTCTGCCTGGAGTGTCCATGTTGTTCTAACCAAAGTACGTAGTTCTCGATACTTTCGGCAATCCAAGACTGCCTGATTCGATCGATAGTTTTGGGTTTCGAGAAATAATTTTCCAACATAAAAACGTCCTCTCGGTAGTATCCGAGTTAGATTTGCCTCTTAAGGATGAATCGAGCCTGGTTTTTTGGCGTTCGTGGCTGATCCGGAAAAGGGCGAAGCTGGCGCTTAGGCTCCGCAGGCTGCTTGCGCGCGCATTAGTTACCGAACATCGTTCAGTTTTTTCGAACGAAAGCAGCCTGCGAAAAAACAAGAGTCGTGCCGTGCATCCAATTCTTCGCTGGCATCACTCATGACAACGGCGGAAAACATCGCTGCGTAAAATTCTGCAAGAACATTATAGAAGCCATCGTTGATTGACCCCAGGCGTTTATAATGACGGGCGTTCAGTTTTGGTCAGAGAGGTTGAGGATGCCAAGACTATCGTTCGATAAAGTATATGATGCGCATGCAGCGGCTTCCTTGGACAAGCAGCTTCAACTTGAACATTTAGTTCAATCGTTGGGAGAGGAAAAGCGTTGGGAATACGATTTGAAGACTGGTACGCTCAAGTTGGCTGGCGCCGAAAATGGTAAGCCGTTGCTGCATGAGTTTCAGATTGAGCTTCTCGGATCCTTTGCCAATGGTATCGGTTGGAAGTGGTTATGGGCTAATGAAGAATTTGCAAATTCACCGGAAAAGCTAACTTCGTCTCTCAAACTGCGCGCATTCGGTGAGGAATACAAGTGCTCACAGTTAACCGATTCCGAAAATGATGACATTAACCCGGAAGATTTTGCCGTTGTGGGTAGCGGGCTGTGCGACGCTCTCTGGTACTTTCCGATCGAGTACGGGGGCGGGACTGCATTTGCTCTTTGCTATAGCGAGTCTATGAAGAACGACTCTGAAAAGTGCGCTGAGCGCGTGTACAACATCTTTCCTCAAGCGATACTGAACCTGGCAATTCGCAATCATCGAACTGCGCTCCGTTCTTATTTGAGTTATTACAAATTCACGATGCTGGAAGAAACCGCTGGCGTTGTTCGAGCGGAGCACTCATCGGGAGAAATCAAGGCTACCTTCAGAGGCTTTTCGTTTGCAAGTATTAGTGGCTTCGACAATGTGACCAAATCAGAATTAGAGACTAAGACTATTGACCAGAACGAACTGCCTGGACTGTTTGGTAAACCATCTAAGGATCCATTCCTTCCGTGGTAATTGTAGTCAGTTGCTTCGATCGCCTTTTCCAAAGGGGACCGACGGGCGACACCTCATTGAAGTGCGTCAAGAGTGATATGTTGCCGATTAGACATTCGGATCGCCATTTAACTAAGCGACGCGACACATAATGACTGGCGGAACATAATCAGAGTTATGTGGCGCGCCACATAACTCTGAGGAAACTGCCGTTTCGGTTCACCTCGAGTCAGGAAAAAAATGTTTTGAAGAAAAACAATTCAAGTTCGCAGTTCAGGAACTTGAATTCGTGGAAACTATCCAACCTGCTAACCTTGAAGCAAAAAAACTTCTCGACGCTGCAAGAAAAGCGCTTTTGCAAGAGCAGGCGGTCAGCGAGAAGGCTACGGAAAACAAACTGAAAAAGACCAGCGACTAGTCAGTCATTCACTGTCAACAAGGGTTTCTCGAAGAGCTATTGTGCATGTATAAACTCAAAGCGAATGTTGCAGAGCGCTGAAGAATACGACCTGCTCAATCGAAACACAGCAACGGCATAAAACCAAAGTTCACTTTGGATTATGCTTTTAAGAGCATAGTTTTTGGCTGAAATTTATACCTTTAGAGGCATCTTTCGGCTGAATATGCCTTTAAACGTATATTTTCAGGTGCTTTCTTATGCCCTTAAAAGCATAACTGCATTCATTCAGATTGGCATTAGAGTGTCGCCGGGAGAAGCGTTTTTTTGAGGGAGCTGAAAAAATTATTCGTTGAACAAAGCCCAACGAACTTCTTTCCGCCGGAAACTCTTGATACCAGATATAGTGCAAACTAGTTGTACTTCGGCGGGGGCGTCTCTGTCGAAAGCCAACCTCTGACTTGCAGCGATTCAGCCATGCGGATGCCTGTCGAGCGCTCATCGAACATAGCGACCGCGAATTGACCCATCGTAATCTTGCCCGACGTAAGAAGGTACTCGGCAAGCTGCAGAGACTTCATCTCAGGATCAGTGACATAGCCGGCCTGCAAGACGAGATCTACAAGCGGAATATCGGGATAGAGCTGCATCTGATTCTTCAAAGCCTGGACTTCTGCAGGACCGATGAACTGCGCTTGCTTGAGCAAATCGATTAACATCGGAACTGCTTCTTGCATCGGCTGCGTTGTGACCATCTGAACCGGTTGTGGTTCTGGTGCCACCTCCACCGGTGCCTCGATCATTTCGAGCGTGCCGTCCTCTGGAATCACTCGATTTTCTACGAGAGAACCCCGGGCGACAATTAAATCGTGACTGAGCCTCAGCCTTGGTTTTCTCAAAATAAAACCAGCGTTGAGCAGCCTGTAATACTCTTCCTTCAAATCTTTCGGAGTAGGGTGCTCGCGCAAGAATCGCTTGATTGCTTTGAAATAGGCCGCCAATACCATACTGGGATTGACGTCACAGGCAATCTCGAGGAGATCATAGTAGTTGGAAGGCATGTCGACCTGCTCACTCTTGGGAGCAGGCAACAAATCCGGGAAAAGCTGGTAAAGCTCCTGACAGGCCTTCACCATTCCGACACTATCGACATCTGCCCAGCTTTGACGTAAAGCTGCGCAGAGAATCTGGCTCTCTAGCTCGATCCGGTTGGCACCACCAGGATTAGCCATTTTCCTGTCCTACAAGGCCTCCGATAACTTCAACAAACACTCAGTGATTTTCCACTTCAAACGTAAGCTCGGTGTGGCCTACTCTGATCTTATCGCCAGCAGACAATACTTGCCGCTTAACGACCGGGTGTCCGTTAAGCAAACTGCCATTAGTCGATCCAAGATCTTCGATCCAGAACTCGCCTTCTTCATATGTGATCCAGGCATGGTGCCTGGACGTAAATGTATCATCGGGAATCACGACTTGATTAGACGGATCGCGACCGATTTTGACTTTGGTGCTACGCAATGGGATTTTTTGCCCGGTCTTCTGAACGATGACCGACACCGCTTTGGGCATCGTAGTATCTCGATCGCCTTCAGCTTTCAGATAATCGCTTTGTAGACTCTTGAGGTCCAGGTCGGTGACTGTCGCGCAATAAACGCAACGCTCACCTTCAGGCGTCGGTCGTCCGCAACTGGGACACGGTTCGGTTTTTGTATTCATTGTCATATCCAAATCCTATACCCGCCCAAATGTCCCGTCCACAGGACAAAAATATTATACGGGACGCGGGAATCGAACGTTAGCTTGGCTTCCCAAGTCCGTACACATGTGAGCTTATCTCCTCATCAATTATGATCGTACCGTCGCGGCCGAACCTGATATGAGCTTAAGGCTCGTGGATTTCCAGCCCGATCAGCCGTAGAACCTCAAGACTTTCGCCGTACATCTTGCGAATTGTAGCGATGTCATCAGCAGTCGCAGTTTTGAGGAATTCTTTGAGCGAGTCCAGCTTTTGTTGGCTAATCTTTCGCTCTACAAAGACCACATCCGGTTGCTCCTCGACATGTGACGCCCGGTTTCGGCGGTCGTCAGATGGCGGTGGAGGTACCGCTTGAGAACCGCCGGCAGTGTTCTCATTCACGTCTGAATCGGACTCCTGAACAAGTTGATCTAAGCCAATTCTACCCGAAGTATCGCCTGTAGACGACGCGAAAGACGAGGTTTTCGAGAAGGTGATTTGGAAAACCAACTAGAGTCGATCAGCTCTTAACACTATGAAATGACGTGCCGCCTCATGACAAGAACTTGGCTCGGCCATGAGGCGGCATCGAATTTATTATGAAATTTTCGGTTCAGGCTGTGGCTGTTATTTCCACAACCTCTTCGGCGACGCCAACTTCGACTTTGTCTTCTTCCAGCTTCTTGGTCCGGAAGCAGTAGCTGCAATAGACAGGTCGATAGCCTTTGGGTTGGAACGGCACCCGGGTCGGTGAGCCACATTCCGCACAATTTACTTCGGCAGTTTTTGTGGGATCCTCACCGTTACGCATAACTCGCATCAGAATCCGGCAGTTTGGGCAGCGCTTGGGCTCATTGATCAGCCCTTTTTCGCTGAAAAACTCCTGTTCTCCCGCAGAGAAAACGAAGAATTTTCCGCAATCACGACACGTCAGCTCTTTATCATCGAACACCATATTGGGCAACCTGTGAATCGATAGGGGTTCTCCTTAGCGCTCAGGAATCTCGATAATCACGAGTTTCCTTACGCTATAGACCGCGTATTTCGGCAGTCTGGCCCATGCTAACATGAGTTACTTGAACGCGGACCATCGAAACGTCGGAGTATAGGGGAATTGCTATAGAAATATGGCAGTCGCCATAGACCGGGTGACGAAAGCATGATCGCTAAACTGGCTGAGTAAGTGTCTTTGGACAAATTATTCCCGGTCACTTAGTAAATCCCAATAAAGACAGTCTCGCCGCAGACGCAGTCATACCGGGATTGTTCAGTACTCGCACCGGTCATTCATTCAGTGCATCGAAGCTTATTATATAGTGCTCGCCGTCTTACCTGGTTGCCATGGCAGAATTTGCGCACCTCTAGCGAAAACACTAGCGCGAGGTCCATATTGAGCCACCCGTTCACGCTTTGCAACCGCTTTCCTAACGCACTAGAGAAAACACTAGCGCGACTATGGCTGCCTGGAGTATGCCATGCAATCCAGACCCGCCTCGACGCCGGCGAAGTGAGCACAGGAAGCGACCATGGCTGCATTGTCGGTGCAGTACTTCAGAGCCGGCATAAAGACCTTAATTTCGCTCTCTTCCGATAGCTGCGTAAATCGCTTCCGTAAGTCGCTGTTGGCAGCAACTCCGCCAGCCAGGACGATTTTCGAAACGCCCAGCTCTTTTGCCGCTTGATGTGTTTTACGGAACAAAACTCGGTTGACCGCATCCTGGAACGAAGCCGCCAAATCGCCCACCGGCAGCGGTTGCTCCAACTTTTCGACAGTTCGCAGGACCGCGGTTTTCAACCCACTGAAGCTGAAGTCATAACCTTTGACTGCCCCCTCTGGGAATTTGAACGCTCGGCTATCACCATCACGAGCGACCTTGTCGATCTGCGGACCGCCAGGATAACCCAGACCCAATAATCTAGCCACTTTGTCGTAGGCTTCTCCGGCAGCATCGTCAAGCGTTTCGCCCAATATCAACCACTCTCTATGCGCTTTGACATGTATGACCTGACTGTGCCCACCACTGACCAGCAGGCAGATGAATGGTGGACTTAGATCGGTATCGATGTAGTTTGCGCAGATATGCGCATACAGGTGATCGACCGCCAGAAGCGGCTTTTGAGTTACCCAGCTTATCGCTTTGGCGGCCGAAAGACCGACCAACAAGGTTCCTACCAAACCAGGTCCCTGCGTACAGGCTATTGCATCGAGCTCATGAATGCCGACGCCGGCCTTATCGAGTGCCAGGTCGATGACCTCGTTGACCGATTCGAGGTGATAGCGCGCCGCCACTTCCGGCACCACGCCACCATACTTCCTGTGTATGTCAGTCTGCGAATTGAGCTCGCTGGCGAGGACGGTTCGACCGTCCCTGACAATTGCCGCTGCAGTCTCATCGCAGCTCGTTTCCAACCCTAGAATTAATGCCATAAACTTGAGATATTGCGCCGTACCAAAAGCCCGAGATGGGCTGAGAATGAGAATCTTCAAACACTCGGATAGCGTAGTGAACGCCGATTGGCGCTTGCAGACTCGTTTGACGAATAGAATTATACCTGGACTTACGATTAAGAGCGATGTATACTCCGAACAAGTCTTGTCGAAACGGCTCTCTCCAAGCACGTTTTCGAAGAATCGAACAACGCGCGGAGCCCCATAAATTAACCTCAAACGGGCGCCAGGTCCTATTGACAAGCTTATTTATTATGAGTACTATTCACTAATCAAAATAAAAGCCCGACTCATCCCTTCTCATTTACCTCGGGTCCAGAGCTAATCGCTCGACATTACTACTTCAACAAAAAAACCGATTGTCACCGTCCTGTACCAGCTTGGGTATTAATCTGCATATGAAACGAGCAACTAAATCATTGTCTGTTTTTCTCGCTTTCGGAGTAGTTCTTTCAAGTGCCAACGCTGCATTTGCAGAAGAATTCCTCAACGGAGCCAACATCCAGATGGGAAGCAACGGGCCGACCGGTTCGTTCAACACAGCAGCATCCTCTGGCAACACAGGCGGCACATTCGGCTTCAGCCTACCCGCCGACAACAACACCGCCGCCTTCAACACTGCTGGCGGAGCGCAATCTAGAGGGTCCGGAGTGACCGGCGGCTCGTACGCTAACTCGCAAGGAGACACCGGCAAGCAGTCGGGTCGCGATTCGAAGACAACCAATACCAAGTTTCAAGGCAATTCTCGAGTCACTCATCCACGCCAGAATCAAGGGTTGTTCGAGACGACCCGCAACAATATTTTGAGCACCAACAGCTTCGACCAGACCGGTGTCCCATCGGGCAGATTCACCTACGGCTTCCAGGGTGGCGCAGGCGCATACGCAGGTACTGCCAGTACGCTATTCACAAGAGGTTGGTTCCTCCAACCGACATCAACTGGTTCTGTGGATATCAACACGGTTGATCCGTAAGGAAGGAGCTCGGATCGTGGCGATGATTGGTTCAACCAGACTTACGCTCACAGCGCTAGCGTGCCTGCTGATTGGTTCGCTCGGCTCTCCAGTAAGCGTGTCGGCGCAGGAAGCAGAGGACACCAATTATTGGGGATACGACAAGTCCTTTATCGATCGACCGGATCATAAGAGACCGACCAATCCCTTCGCCGCGAAAGCCGAAGACTTTCATGAGCACACCTACCATCACAAACTCCTGAAGAGTGAGTTTGCCAACAGTAGTGCCGCTCTTGGTGTCAACTCAACCAACCGCTTCTATAACAAAGATGCGTACACCTACATGAATCCTGATTCGTTCAAAGCCAACGATGTCACACCCGAAGAGCTCGAGCGCTACATCGATCACGCTTACGCTCCCAAGCTACAGAAGTCGGACAATCCGGCCTACAACACCAGCAAGGACTTCAATTCCGTCAATCCCTTCGGAATGGAAGCACCGGAAGGCGACACTGGTAGCCCGCCTTCAGACGAATTACGGCGATTCAACTCGACCCCTTCATCAGAAGAGACGCAGGATTCCAATCCAGCCCAACAGCTTAACGCACTCCAGCAGTTTTTGCCGCCCTCCAGTGTCGGTACCATGCCTGAGCAAACAACAGGTAGCGCACCTGATCAACAGAACAACCCAAACTACTAAACCGGGATTATCCATTCTAAGGAAAGAGACATGATCATCAAGAAGACAGCCCTCACACTATCCTTACTAGCGTTAGTAGCCGCAACAATTGCGCCACCTGCTCTGGCTAGCACCGGCTATGCCAATTCGCAGGCGGTGAAAGGTAAGTTTAAGAGCAGTACACAAAAGACCAACCGCCAGACTTTGAGTGGTGGCAGCAATGGTTTCACCCGCAACCAGCAACTGCCCCTCGTCAAAATGACCGGTCTGGGCGGTCTGGCTGGAATTTATGGACCACTTGGACGAAATGGTCTGCCGGATACGAGGATGGATAGCTTCGTCAATCAAGCTGGCGGCATGAAGAATCAAATTTACGGAGACGAAGGCTCCAATGGCAAGCCTCCATTCGAAGGCTTCGACGCAAGCCACAGAATCGAAAGAGGCATCAATGGCGGCAGACGCCAGGGTCTTACGACCGGTCACGGCAGCCGTATGCCTGCAGCATGGGGCGGAGACGAATTCTGCAAGGGTACAGAATGGAGCAATTCCGGCTCGTCCGGCGGCGGCACCGTCTGGGCTCTGCAACCTACCGTAGGTATCAATCCTGGTGGCAGATCTCCAGGCGAAGTCTACATTCCCGACACCAACACCAACGACGAGCCTCAAGCTCCGCTCGGCAACATCGACGAATTCGGTCGGTTTAGAACACCGTTGACACCGGGCTCGACCGATAGAGGACCCGATCGCGACAATCGCAGAGATCGGGGCGGTTACGATACTTCGGGATTCTAAACAGATCCTTATTGCAAGACTTGAGAATGGAGGTTCTCGGTCCTCCGACTATTCCTTCGCGCGGGCGTATTTCCGATCTACTTTCATTCCTTCCGCAATAAGCACCAGCCTAGTCCTTCGACGGCGCGTTTCGACTCTGCTGTAATTCCTTCAGAGAAATGCCTCTTTGATCTATTCCTTCGACGTCGACGCGCATTTAATTCGTTTCGACGAGTCCTTCGACGGACCTCTGCTTTACTCTATTGGACAAAAATGTCCTGCGCGCCCTCGGCGAACGCCCCCGATCGATGAACAACACGACCGCTGTGATCGACCAGGAAAGGGTTTAGGTTATCGCGGTCAGAACCGCAAGAAAAGAGGGAAGCCGCCCACCTCGCTGGTCTTGAAGCCCAGGAAAGCTAGCGTTTGCTGCTCAAGCAACATGCCGAGAAGCATGCCAATCGCGATGATAGGACCAAGGGGAATCGGCGACTTGAGAGCCTGACTTACATTGGCCGTATCGATTGAATTCTGCGCCATACCAGCGTTTTCCACGCCAAGCACTTTGAAAACCGTGAAGAACTGCTTCCAGGGAAACCACATGCAGAACTTCGCGGCCGCTACCGCACCATAACAGAGCGAGAAGTAAAAGAAGGTCAGCAGCATTCCTCCAGGACCGATGAATGCGCCGATCGCTGCCATTAGTTTTGCATCGCCAAACGCCATCTTCTTTTTGCGGTCGGGAAAGATCATGACGAAGCACGCAAGGAACCAACCGACAATCGCCATCACTCCCGCCTGCCAGCCGCCAAAAACAAAATTGGCGATGATACCAATTGCTGCTGCCGGGAAGGTGACTACGTTGAAGATTTTTGAGGTGCGCATGTCGATGACAGCGCAAACACTAGTGACAATAAGGATGACTATTTGATTGATTGCGAGCATTCGTCAATTCACTTCTATTTATGAACAAACCGCGATTGCGTCTATCTCGACTTTCGCATCTTTCGGCAGTCTCGCCACCTCAACCGTCGCGCGAGCGGGTTTGTGGTTCGGAAAGAACTCGGAATATGCGGCGTTGACCTCTTCAAAATCGGAAAGGTCTTTGAGATAAATGGTCGTTTTCACTACATTGTCCAGGGAAGAGCCAGCTGTCTCGATGATGTTAGTAAGATTGCGCATGACTTGCCGAGTCAGTTCTGATGCGGTTCCCTGAATAAGTTGTCCCGTGGAAGGATCGATTGGGATCTGACCAGAGACGAAAACAAATCCATTAGCCTTGACGGCTTGTGAGTACGGACCAATAGCTTTAGGAGCGTTGTCGGTTTGAATGGTGTGTAACATATTTCCTTCCAAAAAAAGGCAGGTTTCTAACTTGAAACTCCCTAATGCTATCAGATTGTCACAACACCAATCGTCGCATTTTTACGCGAGCCAGCACTAATTCTTATTCTTCACGATTTACTTGGGATGAAATTGATTGCTCGATTCAGCTGATTCCAAAGGAAACCGGGACGGCAGCTGTCGTCCACCGCGATTGGAAAGACTTACGATGATTGGAACCGATTCAGTTACTCGTCACCATTGCTGGTGTATTCAAGCTGATCGCCTACTTCGGTTTTGGTTTCCAATGCTCGTCCTGCAGGCAGCTCCAGACAGGATTGTGCTCGACCATAGACACGAGACATTCTTCCAGGAGCAATTGAATGCAGTACGCCGACCACAACTAACTTCTTATCGACAAAAATGGCATCAATAGCGTAGTTCATTCCGAACATGTGAATGCTCGAACATGGCGTGATGAAAAGCCCAGAGCCAGTCTTCAACTCGGTGGTACCAAGCAGACCTTTCAGTCGCGAGAAAAATGAACTTGCAATGGTGGCATTATCAGCAATACTGGTACCACGGGTCTTGTTCACGAAGTGAAAAACCCGCTTAGAACCGTCTTTAACTGACATTCGGCTAATCGCCTATCTCATACTACTGCTCTGCATGATCGGTCCAATCGCCGTAACGATCGTAACTACGGCGGGCCCTAGCATTGGTGCAAGGATCAAAGGCATGATGAAGATCATGATGACCGGAACCATTTTGACCGGTACTTTACCTGCTTCTTCTTCTTTCTTTCTCTTGAGACGGTCTCTCAGGGCTTCAGCCTGTTGTTGCAACGGATAGCTAATGTCGGCACCCTTCGCTTCAGCAGCGATCAAGGCAGCAGCCATGTTGATCAATTCGTCTACTCCGCAGCGTTCGCCCATTTCGCGAAGGGCAAATGGCACTGATTTGGCAAATATTTTTACGTCGTTGATGAGCTGCTTGAGCTCGACTGACAAAATCGGGCAAGAACTCTCGACTTCCTTCGAGATCTTATCGATACCTTGAAGCATACCAAGACCGGCTTGTGCACAGACGATCATCAAGTCGATGATGATTGGCAACTCTCTCGTAATCTGCGTTTGTCTCTTCTTCGCACGTCCGGACAAGAAGAAGTTCGGAATGAGCCATCCAAGAACTGCAGCTGGAATAGAAAGGATCAAGTTGATCGGGTTGCTGGCTGCCATCATGAGACCGAGAAACAACACGCTCCCAGACACCATCGCACGGATACCTATGTAGATCGCAAGATGCTGTGGGGTACGGTAGTTAGCTTGTGTGAGAAGCTCAACCGATCTTTTGTCGGCGAGAGCCGGCATAACAGAGAGCAGCAATTCGCCCAGTGTTCGGGCTAGTGTCAACAGAATCGAATCTTTCGGCTTCTCAGCGGCACTCTCGTCGTTCTCTTTTCGAGGTCTAACGCGAACGGCATAAGAGTCAACATAGATACCCATCACCGGTCTGAGAAACAGCAAACCTGCTGCCAAACAGACGCAGAATGTGAGTAGTGCGACCATCGTGTTATTCATGGATTAGACCTCAAACGTCGTCATTTTAACGAGAATCCAGAATCCAATCGCTTCCCAGAGAACCAGGAGGAGGAGGATTATTCTAGCAATTGGGTGATTCAAGAACGGAATGATATACCCAGGCGTGGCGCAGTACGTGATCAAAGTAATCCCGTACGGGAGACAGCCGATGAACATGGCTGTAGCTTTACCTTGTGACGTCAACGCAGCGAGGAAGTCGCGAAGCTTGAATCTTTCACGGATAGCTTCTGCAATAACAGACACTACATCTGCGAGGTTACCGCCAACCTCCTGACTGATGAACACAGCTTGAGTCAGGAGCGCGAAGTCTGGAGCTTTGATTCGATGGCACATTTCTTTGAGCGTATCGCGGAATGGTTTTCCAAGTTGCAATGAAATCAGTCCACGCTTGAACTCGCCCCTGATCGGATCGGGCGAAGTATCCGCAATAACCTTAAAGCACTCGAGAACTGGAGAACCAGCTCTCAGAGCGCTTACCATAGTTTCTAATACTTGAGGCAATTGTTCTGTCATTCTCTCCTGTCTTCGTTTCGCAACCTGCGAGAGGTAGAAAACAAAGCCAGCTGCTCCTAACGGGAGCCCGAGGATGAAACCGACAATCGCCAGTTCTGGGACGCTGAATGCCATAAAGACTCCGATCAGCAGACCACCACCGACCGAACACATGATCCAGGTCGACTTCATTTGATCGTATTTTGATTCTAATCCGGCGAGCGCAAGCAAAGTCGCAAGATAGCCAGTCTTCTGCTGAACGAAGATATCCTCTTCGGTGTCCTCCTGGTTCTTCTCCGCCATTTTTCGCTTGTGTTTGTACAGACGCGAGAGCTCATCAGCGTGACCGCTTCTGAGGAGTGCCATCCCGATCAGCCCTATGGTGAGAGCCGAGAGGAAAGTCATCATTCCAACGTCCATATGTAGCGTTCCTCGAACTAGCGAAGCATTACCTGAATTCCACTACCACTATATATGTATATAATATATAACGGTTTTATCGCAACCACTCCAGTTTGAACGGAACAGCTTCCTGCTCGAGTTTTTCGAGGAATTTCGGAGGCAGTCCGGAACCGATGTGACGACACTTGAAGAACCCTCTCGGGTCTCGTCCTTCACGCTCCAGCGTAAAGAGTGTGGAGAGAGCGATGATTTCGCCTTCCATCCCTGTTATCTCAGCCATTTCCGTTACGCGTCTTGTACCGTCTTCCAGACGTCGGATCTGAATGATGACCTGGATAGCTGATGCGATCAATTCTCGAGCTGCTTTCTGAGGCATTTCCATACCGCCCATCAGAATCATGTTCTCGAGACGCTTTGTGCAGTCTCTAGGATTGTTGGCGTGGATTGTGGTCATTGAACCATCGTGACCGGTGTTCATGGCCTGCAACATGTCGAACGCTTCTTCTCCTCGGCATTCCCCGAGGATGATTCGGTCGGGTCGCATACGGAGGCAGTTGATAACAAGCATGCGCTGTGTGATTTGACCACGACCTTCCGTGTTGGGAGGACGTGTTTCCATTCGCACCCAGTGCTCGTGCTGTAGTCTCAATTCGGCTGCGTCTTCGATTGTGATGATGCGTTCTCTCGGGTTGATGTGCGCCGAGAGCGCGTTAAGCATTGTCGTTTTTCCGGAACCTGTACCACCTGAGATGATGCAGTTAATACGTCCCTTCACGCATGCTTTTGCAACTTCCGCCATCTGCACTGAAAGCGCGCCTTTTTCGACGAGCTGACCGAGCGAGAGGATTGTCGTACCAAAGCATCGGATTGTGATCGTTGGACCGTCGATGGTGACTGGCGGAATTGTCGCGTTAACACGTGACCCGTTGGGAAGACGAGCGTCAACCATTGGCGAGTTATCATCGAGACGTCTGCCTAGTGGTTGGATAATCTTGTCGATCGTCTGTCTCAAGTGCCGGTCATTCTCAAAAACGACATTAGTCTTTTCAAGACGGCCATGTCGTTCTACGTAAATGTTGCTGACACTGTTGACGCATATGTCGCCGACGGATGGGTCGCGCAGTAGTGGTCCGAGTGGTCCGAATCCGAACACTTCGTCCAGGACGTTCTGCAGAAGGATGCCTTTCTCCATCATCGTTAATGGAGCCGGGTCGGAGTTGACGATTTCACGGATACGAGCGCGGACTTGAGCCTGAGTATCTTCGGAAATGTTGGTCAAACGTGAAGTATCCAGCTCTCGTCTGAGCTGGTCGATAATGAACTTTTCTCTTTCTCTGATGAGCTGCTGGTTGGCGGAAAACTTACCAGAGTCGCCACCGACATCAACGGGCTCTTCATGATAAGCACCGTAATCATCTTTGGCATCGATTCTTTCGATCTCGGCTCGGCTTGGTCCGTCACCTTGAGCCACCTGACCACCAGGACCACGAGCGCCTGCCACTCCAGTCTGGGGACCTTGAGGTCGTGCTACACCACTCTGCCCGGCCGGCGGACCAGCTGGTCTGCCGCCAACTCCGGTCTGGGGCCCTTGTCCCTGAACTCCGGTCTGCTTCTGCTGGGCTGGAGTGATTTGTGCGCCTTCCCGCTGTTGTCGGACCAGTTGACCCATCAATGATGAGGATGGCCTAGCAGGTAAATTCTCCTTCTTCTCTTCGGACATTTAGCACCACCTTGTAACTAACGTTTTCCGAACATGGCCGGGAGGCTGAAAGCGGCTTTCTTCTCTTTCTTCTGGTCAGTGATGAGAAGCTGCTCTCCACCGGCTAGTCGGCGAGCCAGGGAATCTAATGATTTGCCCAACGCTGTGTGACCGGGTGCAATTTGGCCCTGGTTATTGACCCACTTGGCGGTCTTTGTGTCGTTGGGTATTTCATGAAATACGGGGTAGTTAAGGTTGGCGCGACACTCAGACAGTACGTCTTGAGGTAGCCACTCCGACCTGTTCACTGTCAACAACAACTTCTCCTGGTTGTAGTGAGCCTTGAAGGTGTCCAGACACTTTCTGGCGTTCAGGATTGCTGCCCAGTTATATTCCGTGATGACCAGGACGTGGTCAGCAAGGTCGAGAGTCGCAATTGCCCGCTCGTCGAGAAGGTTCTTCGGGAGGTCAACTACGGTAAAACGGAATTCTTGCTTAGACGTGTACAGAATCTCCTGAACCTGAGCGGCATAGATATCGCCGATGTCCTCAAGCTCTGGCGGTGCTGCCAGGATACTCAATTTGTCATCGTATCTGGTCATCAGGTTGCGAAGATACGTGGCATCAAAGTTGGTGTGCGAAAAGTCGATGGTGCTCAAGCTGAAGGAAGGCTCCAGGTTGAGATAGTGGGAAACCATGCCGAACTGAAGATCAAGGTCGACGATACAAGTCTCACCATACTTGCCGAGATAGCCAGCCAGATTGGTGACTATCGTGGTGGCGCCAATGCCACCCGTGGGGCTAAAGATGGCGACCACTTTACCAGCCGCTGTCGAGACCGACTCGGACTGGTGCTTGAGTTGAATACTTTGTACGGCGGCGGGAAGGTCTGTCCGCCAGCGTTCTGCGTCCAGGAAGTCGGACGCCCCGAGCCGATACGCGGTGCGGATCAACTCGGGGTCCGGAACTTCATAACTCACGAAGAAGTAGAGTTGAGGGAAAGTCTCCCGCAATTCTGCTAGCAGTGAGAGTCCGCGAACAGGGGCGGGGCTCAATTCAATCCACACCAACTTCGGGTGTAAGCTACCGATCTGCTCTCGAGCCATACTGCCTGATACCGTGCTCACCAGAGCAAGCGACGGTTGGCTGTGGATCAGATCCTCTATGGTTTGTCTCTTATCCAAACCGGCGTCACAGACAAGAAGTGTGGTTAGTTTCATGACTTTAAGCGTTCTCCCCCATTGCCGACAGCCCTTGTAGTGTTGTACCCACCAAAAGGCGATTGTTCACCGTTTCCTACTTAACTTCTAGCTTTTTGGAACCGAGAGAACATCTTTCTTGCTGCCAGACCAAATTTCTATTTCGTGTAGCGGTGGCGGCGGTGGCGCTGCTGATGGAAGTTCTCCACCAAGTCCTCCACCTGCATCTCCTCCACCTGGAAGCGACGGAAGCTCTCCGTCAGGAGCGCCGGGAACTGGCGGAGGCGGCAGTGCCGACGGAGGAGGCAGAGCGGACAGATCGTCAGCTTGCTTCTCCGGTGCTTTCGCGAAGAGCGAAATCACATCAACCGTAGCGACCGGTGTATGGTCCTTCTCGTTGCGCAGTGTCAAATAGAGCTTGGAAGCACTGATTGACTTAATAAGCTTGCCGGCATCTTCAGGAGATACCAGTACTGTGACCGAGTTAGCAGGTACTGCTGCTGTGCCGCCGGGCTGCTTCTGGTACATCTGACCAACAGCAATCACTTCGACATCAGACAAAACTGGCGCAACTTTTGTCTCGGCTCCCGAGCCAACCATGGCATAAGCATCCACGCGGCTTTCAGGAGTTACGAAGCCAGCTACTCCGGAGTTGTTGTCGACGGCAAATGTCACCGCGCGCATACCTTCACGAAGTCTGGATTCAAAACCAAGTGAAATTCCTTGGGGCGCGAGATCGTGTTGGGATACGATCTGGCCTTGCGAGATACCATACTTAGCCACACGACCAGCGGCCAGTGAGCCGGAGGTCAATGCGTCTTGAGGAATCTTCGATTGCTCGATCTCTTTTTCTTCGAGAGCATCACTCGGAATTGTTTGGCCTTCCGGAATATCTTTGATCGCATACACGACCTTTCCTTTGGCGCTCATTTTGGCTTCTAAGTC
Organism: Candidatus Obscuribacterales bacterium; assembly: GCA_019746975.1. Lineage (GTDB taxonomy): Bacteria > Cyanobacteriota > Vampirovibrionia > Obscuribacterales > Obscuribacteraceae > JADYXR01. Next base: position 35,541 of record JAIERK010000094.1, on the reverse strand, counting down.
TTTCTTCTTAGCTTCCAACTCTTGCTCTTGCTGAGACATACGACCGGTGACCATCATTGTTACCAAGACGGCCAACCCGATGATGATCAGCAACATTAGTGCTGGAGGCATTCGGGACAGACTCAAGAATAACGCTCGTAATGGGTTCATTACGGTTCCCCCTATTTCTTTCTAGTAGAGAAAGATTAACCATTTACTATTAACGCACATCGGCGATTCAAGGACAACAACGTGTTCTCCTGCGCCCAAAATCTTTTACCCTTGGACGCAGATTCCGACACACTGGGATCTTACAGCCAAAGACCTAACTTGACATGCGCAGAACCCCGCTTGATATCTGCTTTTTACGAAAATAGACAATCCGGTAAATCAAAGCAAAACCCACCAAAATGCTCTAATTACCAGACACATGATCGAAAATTCTGGGACACAGTCAACTGATTGCAACCTCGAATTATCACTGTCGTCCAGGTCGCCGGAAGTCCGCATGAATAGCCGCTCTTGCGAGAGTTGACATCAACCGAGACTGCCGAAAACCTCTTCACTTCTGGAGATATCAAAACTGAATGACTAAATTTCTTTCCTGTGCTCAAAGTAAATTGACAAACGGTTGCGAAGTCTTCTGTTAGCAACCTGACCATCGATAGAGTATTTCTGGCAAGACCGTTATGAAATGCCATTCTCGCCAGTCGGTTTCAAAGAAAGATGGTGAGGATCGACAAGAAATTGCCGCACCATTGACCCGATAACTCACAAAAGTCATCTTCACAATTCGCATAAAAGCCGCTTCCTGAGCTCACCCACTTCAGAGAAGTCTCGACATCGACCTTCGTCGCGAGGAGTAGGTTTTCTTTTCTATCCGTCGAAGCACTAATAACCATTTACGAAACAGCATTCGGATCCGGCTCTCTGCCTCACTTTGACAAATCTCGAGTTGAAAAGGTTTTGCAACCACTCGACTGTTTTCCGAAATTCGATATTTGACAACGATCCAGAAATCTCGCAGCGACTGCGCTTCGCGTGTAATCACATAAAAAAGCAAGAGAAGGACCCGAAGGTCCTTCTCGTAAAGCTGTTGAATTGTGCCTTAACTACGAAGCCAAGTTAGCTGCGCCAGACAAAGCGTTAAGCTGTTTGACAACGGCGGCAAATGCTTTCGAGATAGCAGCCGACAATGCGCCTTGTGTGATTGAGAACACGAGAGCTACGAGGATCGCGACGAACGCCAAGATGGCGCCGTATTCTGTGATACCTTGTCCTGATTCATCTTTGATGAAACGATCAATCATTTGAATTACCTCCTAATGCCCCAGCAACCACAGCCCACCATCACCAGATCGAGAACTGAATGGTTCGAGGAGTCATCTAATATTATGTATTTTAGTAACAATACCACTGTACGAAACCGACATGAACACCGATTAGTTATCTGACCTTATCACCTCCAGAAGTAAGTTCGTTCTCTTTATATCCCCGCCGGAATTGAATTCAAATCATCAGATGAAAGCGGAGCTATACCGTTAAAACCATTTTATATGGAGAACCTAAACTCGCCTAGTGCTCTTCCATCTGTTTTATTGACAACCAAGACAGAAAAATTAGGAGGCAAATTTTCGATTCTCGAAAGCGGGTCTGCTGGGTCGATTTGGAGATGATGATACAAAACAACTTTCGTTACACGTTGCAACATTCGAGAAGACTTGCCACAACTTGACCCTCACTTCCAGCAAATCCATCAAACGTTATACGCGAAAACGCGTACACCATCTGTATCGTGTAACGACGAACTGGTTGATCCGATCACTTATATGTAGAACAAAAAATTGGTTTCCTACATTTACACTTCAAAAGATTCTCTGATGAACTCACGCCAAGCCCAAGGAACCTTCACTACTTCACGGAACAAAACCAACAATTCGGTTACTTCGACAATCACTAAATATGGTGCACCAAGTTCTGTGATTCGAAGAGCATCAAATTGAACGAGGCGAGTCACCTTTGTAGTCAGCCGAGAGAAGCATTCGATCTATCTCGTAGGACTTGCGTGAGCGGCATCGTTAAACAACAGTAAGACCACATCATCATGTCATACAGTAAAGTGACCTACTGTTTTCCATGCAAATATTGGTGCAAGACCGTAAAACCATCTTGCCGAAAATTTCGCGCAACAAAATGGTGCGGTCAAAACCGATGAACACAACACTTGTGACACTCGATGCCTACTGTGTCACATCAATGCTTCCGCAACGCCTGGGTGTGTTACAAACAACACCAACACCAGCGCATCACAGATGTTCGAACATCGAACACTGTTCCTGTCCACACCAAACTGTTCCTTCTTATATGTTGAAGGGAAGGACTGATTACAGTCCTTCCCTTCAAACTACATAATTCAGCTATGAAGCGAGGTTCGCTGCACCTGACAATGCGTTGAGCTGTTTCACGACAGCGGCGAAAGCTGCTGAAATAGCATTCGACAATGCACCTTGAGTAATTGAGAATACCAATGCTACTAGAATGGCAACGAACGCGAGAATTGCGCCGTATTCCGTGATACCTTGTCCTGACTCGTCACTGATAAATTGTTGAAACATTCGACTTTTTCCTCCGTGTGTCCCCGCTACAAGCGCGCAAAGGTTCCAGGGTAGATCACTGTCTCTACCGGTGGGGATGAGTCTTTTGAAAACTCATTGCAAGCTTTTATATCGAAGACAATTGTTTTTTACGAACTGACATTTCAAAACGCACAAATTACAAACTTCGCCAGGCACCGCGTCGGTGCTAGGTTTGTGAGCAGGTGGGATACAGAATGTAAAGTGATTGCGCAGCTATGCCAATAATTCCATCTTATTTCACCGACCCAGTGTCGCCAAGAGCAGAAGGGGCAATTATGACAAACTTGCAAAGTTTGCTGAAAGGGAGTTAAGGTCTCAAGCTCCGAATGGATGCCCTCTACTATCTTTCGGTCCTCGCTTGAAGCCCTGTGGGCGAGAAGAACGCAGCCGCTTCGACCGAAATCTCGGTACACTAAATGAGTGATTCATACACCTGGAGAGATTGATGTAAATGTCGAGCACCCTCCCACAATCTGTGTCTCGAAGCGAGATTGAGGGCGCGCTAGAGAAGGCAAGAGATTATCTCGCGCAGGTTGGTGCAAAAGGCTGGTGGCCATATAAGAAGGACCACGATCCTTCCATGGAAGCGACGGCCTGGGCCGCATTAGCGCTTTACAGCACGGACACCAAGTTGATGAGCAAAGTGTTGACCTTTCTTGCGAAAAGTCAGAATCCGGATGGAGGCTTTCCTACCACACCAGGCATCGAGCTCCCTTCTAATTGGGCGACTGGACCGGCACTCCTGGCCATGCGAATGATCCTGCAAAAACATCCAGAACTGGCATCGGAAGAGCTTCGAAGCAGTCTCAGAAAGGCGCTCGAATTCCTATCAGACAGCCGCGTCGAATTTTTCAAACCAGTTGCACGCTTACTAATACTCGTCAGTAAAGGAGAGCAGGGGCTCCAATACGCTCGGGGCTGGCCGTGGGACAAGACCTGCTTTCATTGGGTCGAGCCGACTAGCTATAACTTGTTGGCGCTCAAGGTGCCTGGAATTCCACCTGGCGGTTACTTCGACAAGGTCATAGGAATTGCCAATAAATTCTTGCTCGAACATCCCTGCCAGAACGGCGGTTGGAACCACGGCAATAACGAGACTCTCGGCTCATACCTGCCTCCTTACAGAGTAACTACTGCAGAAGCGCTCCTGGCACTGCAGGATTTACCTAAATCTACGGCTGTCAAAAGAGGCCTCGACTATCTCGAATCATTGGCTTCGCAGAATACGTCATCCATGTCCATTGCCTGGTCCATTCTGGCACTCAACGCTCATGGAAGAGAATCAAAACAGGAGCTCGCCTTCCTGCTCGAGCGCCAGAAACCAAACGGAAGTTTCGGGGACAATATTATGGTAGACGGACTGAGTACAATGGCACTAGTTGCGACTCTAGGCGAAAATCCGCTTAAATACAGAATATGAAAAGACGCGATTTCCTGAAGGTAACAGCCGCTGCGGCCACATCAAGCATGTTGGGATGTGCTCAGTCGAACACTGACTCGACAACTCCGATAACGACAGAGGAGCAGCGTGCCCTCAAGCGACAGGGGCGCTCTCTAGTGGCACTAGTCCCGGTGGCAGAATATGACGACAACATATCGGGCAAACTTTTCGAGTACGAGGAAAAGTTAAGTCTTCCCTCGCTCACCGGCAAGAAAATCGTTATCAAGCCCAACATAGTTGAATACCGAAATCCAGAAACCCCAGTCACAACAAATGCTAAGGTCGTTAAAGCAGCAATCGAAATAGCCAGACACCTTGGTGCCATAGATATAACCGTAGCTGAAGGGCCCGGTCACATGCGGGACACGGAATATTTATTGGATGTAAGCGGAATCGGCCAGGTCCTGCATGACATGAAGATTCCATTCGTAGATTTGAATCTCGACGACATAGTCGAGGTGAAAAACATAACTGGATTCAATAAGTTGAACGATTTCTATCTGCCGAAAACAATCGTCGATGCAGATGCAGTCATCTCGGTTCCAAAATTGAAAACCCATCACTGGGTGGGTGTAACGTGTTCGATGAAAAATCTTTTCGGGGTCGTACCAGGTAGAAAGTATGGTTGGCCGAAAAATCTCTTACATCGAAAAGGCATCGGCAATTCAATAATCGACCTCGTCCATATGGTCAGGCCAATATTCGGAATAGTGGATGGCATAGTGGCAATGGAAGGAGATGGACCAATTAACGGAACCCCAATTTCTACGAATGTTATTGGAATCAGCAAGGACCTCGCCGCGCTCGACGCAACAATGACGAGAGTTACAGGAATTGATCCATTGTCGTTGCAGTATCTGCTGCTCGCGGGTCTGACCGTCGGCAACATTCAAGAAGATGAAATAGACATTGTTGGTGCCAAACTGGCGGAGGTCAAAAAACAGTTCAAACAGCCAATAACACTGACTGACAAGTCTTTACTCAAACTGGCTGCCGATGCAGGCAGCTAATGGCATCACAACAAGCTCTTCATGCGCATCCAGGCTCTGTTTTGACATCGTGACTTGTCGCAACAATGAGTTAGAAAACAAGTCATAAGTGGAAAAGGTCTAATATGTCCTTTAATTGATCATGAGTACTTAAACTCACGGTTGGATCATCTTACTAAATTGCGTTGAGGCCTATTGCGCTATGCAATCCATTAACCCGCCGTTGGACTCCAGCAGCTTCACACCCGTTCCAAGGGAGGCGGTAGCAACGTCGAATTATGAGTGGATTCTCTGCCCGCCAATCGATATTTTGTTTGCTTGCGGCGGTATGACCTGGATCCTCTGGTTCATGATGGAGCAGCTCGGAATCATGCGAGGTCTCGACAATGCACCTGGAGCTGTTGTCTGGGTCAGCTGGGTCGCCGCAGTGCATCTGTTCGCCAACGATCACGTGTTTCTAGGTTGGCACCGGGTGGCGACCAGCAAATATGTGAGCGCACAGGCTCGGAAGAATCTTGGCCTTCTCGGGCTATTTTTTTGCATCATGACTATTCCTATTTGTTTAAATCGCGACTGGGCAATCTTACTGGTCAAGATCTACATGATTGGTTTAATTCAGCATTTCGTCGCGCAAGCCTATGGTGTCAGCATGCTGTATTGCCTCAAGCGCAATTACAAAATGAACAAGACTGAAAGCACCATCATGCGTTGGATGTTCCGTTTGTTGACGATCAGCGTTGTCACGAGAGGGCTGACCTATCGCGAGTATGGCAATACCGAATTCTTCGAGGGACTGAAGCTCCCATTCTGGGGACCTCTGCCCGAAGCAGTTTTCTTGACCACGCTCTACGCCTTCATCGGATCCATACTGCTATTTGCAGGAATGGTGGTTCGTAAATATATTCGCGAGAAATTGGTATTTCCTTTGCCCGCACTGTTGGCAACGAGCTCAATAATCGGACTGTTTTACGTCACGCTATCCTACAAAGAACCGATGGTCGGCCTGATTATGACCGGCTTGTATCACGGCAGCCAAAATTTTGTCGTAGCTCTGGCGTGCCATCTGAAAGAGCGCGGACTGCCTGATAACGTACCGACATCAAAAATCTATTGCATGCTTTTTAAGCCATACACGATTACATATTGCATCTGTATAGTGATTGGTGGTGTCCTCCTGGCAGTAGTGTTACCAAGGGCGCTTACTCTTTTGTCCATCCCACTTCAGATAACTCTTGCCACCGTTTTTGCACTACAAGGTTTTCACCACTTCATTACTGAATCGGTTGTATGGCGGCTTAGACATCCTGAGGTTCGCAACATACTGGTTGCCTAGGACGGAAGACTTCCTGCCCAACCATATCAGAGCAGAGCTACAGAAAAATCCGGATCGAGACCTAAAACTCATTATGCAATCTATCAATCCTTCTCTCGAATCAGACCTGCCGCCACCCCAAGCGACGGTTGCGACGGCTAACTACGAGTGGATTCTAAGCCCTAAGCTGGACATTTTGTTCGCATGCGGCGGCATGATGTGGATTTTCTGGATTGTCGTGGACAAGTTAGGGATTGTCAGCAGTCTCGACAACGCTCCTGGAACCGTCGTCTGGCTCAGCTGGCTGATTTCAATACATATTTTTTCCAACGCTCACGCATTTCTTGGTTGGCATAGAGTGGCGACCAGCCCTTATGTTCAACCGCAGGTCCGCAAGAAGCTCGGTTACTTCGCATTATTCCTTACCGCTATGCTGTTTCCTGCGGTTCTGGTGCCCGGGCTCGCGATACTTCTCGCCAAGATTTATGTTTTCTGGTTGTTTCAACACTTCGTTGCTCAGGCCTACGGCGTTACGATGCTCTACTGTCTAAAGCGCAAGTACTCCATGAGCAAACGCGAAAAAGATATCATGCACTGGATGTTCCGCTTGCTGACCTGCATGATCATCACGAGAGCACTGACATTCGAAGAGTTCTCCGGACGAGAACTCTTCGAGGCAAAACTGCCATTCTGGGGACCACTCCCAACCTTTGTGTATCAGTTATCAGTCTTCGCTTTCATCGGTGCCGTGGTTCTTTTCGCAGGCATGGTCGTCCGCAAGTACGTTCAACAGAAATTGCTATTCCCGCTACCAGCGCTATTGGTCACCGTCAGCGTCATCGCTCTTTTCGTACTCACGGTATCGAGCAAAGAGCCGAAACTAGGTCTCATCATGTCCGGCTTCTATCATGGCAGTCAGAATTTCGTTATCGCAACGGCTTGCCATCTCAAAGAGCGCGGATTGCCGACAAATCTGCCAACTTCGAAGATCTCGTCGATGCTGCTTAGACCGTACACGATAACTTATTTTTGCGGTATCGTCGCTGCCGGTATTCTATTGTTCGTTGTTCTGCCGCATGCATTGACGCTTCTATCGGCGCCAATTCAGATCTGTATTGCAGCGGTCTTCGCCTTGCAGGGATTCCACCACTTCGTTACCGAAGCCGTGGTCTGGCGCATGAGACACCCCGACGTTCGCAACATACTGATAGCCTGATTCGTTCGCTCGTCGGATGATTCCACTCATACTTTCGCGCTCAGATCTATCAAACTGAATCAGAACGCGCAACACTGGGGAATCGCTGGTGTCCGGTACCGATCAAACAAATGAAACAATGAAACTAGCCTTTATCGGTTACCTCAACGGCACAACGCTCAATTGGGAAAAGCCTCCTGCCATAGTGGCATATTGGCTTTCTTACAGCATATTGCATCAAATTCAATGCCATCCGCCTTCAACCTATCGCGATAAAGCGGTATGTCTTCGGGACGCCCCTGTAACTCCGGCGAGACAAGGCAAAGACGGAATCCACATTCCTTGAGCTTGGCATACAGCTCCTTGGAAATTGGCAAGACAGTGAAACAATCGACCCAGATCCAATCAACAAGACCTTCGAGCTTAAGTACCGTATCCACCGACTCGAACTCAGAGAATCGCACTGCTGTGCGCTTCTCACCGATCTTGCTCAATTGGAAGATCATCGGGAACGATGAATCGAGAAAGAAATAGTTCTCAATTCCGTACTTCTTCATTAACTCGAGCACGCGATATTCGATACGTTCGCTCTTTATATTGAGAATCAAAGTTCCATGCTTATATTTGGCGAAAAACGGCTCAGCATCCTCACCGTCAACAAATGGGTCATGCTGCAGAATCAATCGTTCTCCGCGATCGCGTAAATCGATTTCGGTACCCAGATCGTGAGGCACCTCCTCTAATTGTTGAATAGTATTTATCCGGTGCGCGATGTAATGTGTCATTGTGAAATCCTTATATAAAGGTAGATTCGCTTAAAGCCCCAATCTCACCCATCACATTTCCTTACTCAGGCTCGTCTTGAGTTTTATACTATAGTCCAGCGTCCGTTTTATGAATTTCCATTTGGCACCAAGACTGGTGTTCCAATTGGAAGTGCCGTGTATGCGCTCCGTAAACTCAACATCAAAGCGATGCACCTTCAAACCCTTATTTTGAGCCATATACAACGCATAAAGATCCAGAGAAAAATCATGAGGCGGACTCTTCCAAGCTTCGAAGAAAGTTCGATGAAATATATTGGGCTGGGCATTGATGTCCCAGAGTTGCCCACCCAAGTAAACCGACTCAAAAAAACTCATTCCGCAAGTGAAGACGTTATCCATCAAAGGACGCCCGCGGCGCTGCCCTTTTACATAAATATTTAGTGGATCGTTGTTGAATTCGATTATCTCGAGGGCTCGGAGAATATCATTCGGATCGGTTTGCATGTCGGCATGCGTCCAACCAACATAATCAGACGTGAGACACTTCAAACCTTCAACGATTCCGTAGCCGTAACCCTGATTCACTTTGACCCTTGCTGTTTTGGCAAAGGAATAATGAGGCAGCAATTGCTCGATTACCTGCGGCGAATCATCCTTCGATCCATTATCGAGAATCAATAGCTCGACATCGGCGCGCGGCGCGAGCGATTGAAATCGTTCCAAAATCAAAGGAATATTCTTGGCTTCGTTGTAACAAGGAATGACCACTGCCAGCTTGCTCACAGCGATACCTCCATTTTTTGTTTGCGCACGAGCGCACGAGTAAAACCATCCACATCGACAGTCGGATCTTTCTCCAATCTATAAGGGTGCCATGGACAATCGTTGAAAAACTCCTGCCAATACTCGAAGACCTTCAAGTCATCCGGAGTGCCCCAACATACATAGTAGTCGACCTCAAACACTCTGCAATCCAATCCTTGAGATACCAACTCACCAATCAGACTATCCACGTAGAATTCGCCGTTGACTCGAATGTTTTTTTCCTTCATTCGGTCAAGTCCATCAAGAAGGTAGCTAGCTTTTTTAAAGTAAAAACTGCCGACGATAGCATGGTCGCGGCCTGGATTATCAGAAATCGGTACCTTCACCGAGACGCCGGTGATACGGTCTCCATCGGTAACAAGCCAACCGTACATTTTTGGATTTCGCTTGCTGGCAGGATGATTGCGAAAGCTAAATGCAACCGCGTCGACGCCATCCTCTTCAACCAGACGACAGAAACGCTCTCGGTCGAAGAGCATACCGTTGTCGCAAGCGCCGACTATTAGTGGCTTGTCGAGTGCCACATTCGCCTTTGATCGCTCGAGTCCAATTGCGCACGTGCACGCCTGACCTTCCGTCACTTCATCGAGTGCCACCACATCCGAGGCGGGGTAAGCATCTGCAATCACTTCCCCAATCGGCGATGTATCAAGGTGCTCTTGCAGGGCGACGAATACATATTCTCGACCGGGTGGCAAACTATCTGTCGCCTGGACTACCATCGGTTTTCCGCTCACCGGTATGAGCGGCTTGGGCGTTTCATACCCGACCTGACTAAATCGAGAGCCCCGACCAGCCATCGGGACAAGTATCGTAGTTCGACTATCCTTGCCGGCCGATTTTGGACTGTCTAAAACGGCGCGAAAATAATTGGACCACTCCTGATATTCCTCCATGTCCTTCGGCGTCCCCCACTGCAGCATGTGAGGTACTTCGTAAACAGAGACTGGTAGTCCGTCTTCCACTAGTAGATTGTAAATCATGCTTACGTAGAATTCGCCGTTGACCTGAATATCTCTCTCCATCAGCATCGGGAAATATTTCTTGACATACTTGCCACACCTGAAGTGATAGGTTCCGTTGGAAGCATATTCCGCCATGCGGTTATCGCTGAATGGCAACTTCTCTTGAATTGCCTTCAGCCATCTATCTTCATCTCGAATGAAGGCGTAGTTATCCGTGCCCAGCATGTGTGGGTGAAATCCGCGATATGCCGGGACACAGCCCTCGGCCTGCCTTTCACGCGTATCCCGCAGAAAGTCCTGGTAATCCCAGTCGGAATAAAAATCGCAGTAATTTACTATGACTTCTTCTTCTTCGTCTATTCTATCGAGAATCAGACTAACCGCATAAACCGGACCTTTCTTGTGCGGCTCAATCGAGACAATCTCCGCCCCTTCGATTAGGTTGTGCAAAACCGACTCGAGATTGGTAGTGGCAAGATGCTCCCTGTTGCAAATGAAAGTGAACTTCTTCTCGGACGGAAACATCGAGACGACATACTCGATCATCGGCTTCCCGTCTACTTCGATAAGCGGCTTGGGATTCTTGTAACCGACTTCCGAAAATCGACGACCAATACCAGACATCGGGATAACTATGTGCATTCTCCGGAACTTCGCCTCGTCTTACATCGCCTGCCTGACCTTTTCCGCCTCCCAATTTAGCAAATATCGTTGCTCTTCGTCGGAGAGATACTGAATATCTTCAGGCGCTGAGTTCATCAGCATCATGACGTGGGCTTTCAGCACGTCCTCTATCCGCTGACAATTCTTTAGACTGCGCTCGACAAAAACAAGCTTGTTGTCATGCACAATAATTCGGGGAGTATGTGTGTACTCGGCGATGAAATCTTGCACCGCTTTGCGGTCGTCAAGATCTTTCAGGTGTAGACCGCCAGCCCCGCAATAGACAAGCTGATCAGGCCAGGTTGGTCGCGACAAAACCAGCTCGACTTTATTCCGTGTCATCTCGTTGAGCAACTCATCTTCGCAGAGATAACTGCACACGCTTTGCCCTGTCGCTTCACGAACCAGGCGTGTGATCCTGTTGGTGATTCGAAACCGGCTGAGATCAAGGCCAAGATGCCTTTCAATTTTTTCGAGAACACTGCCTGTGAGCGCAATTACGCGATCGACGTTGGTCGCCGCTACAATCAGCCCATGGTTTTCCAAAAAAATAATTTTCTCGCTAGTCGCCTCTTTACCGCTACCACAACGCTTCTGCGCAATTGCGTCAGACACCGCCTGCGCAAGATTGACGCCCGGTGTCGTGTATCCGACGCAAAATGCATCTGGAAACAATGACTCGATCGTCCCGCGCCAATCACGACGACAGAGCAATGCATTAACAGCGATCGGGTGGGTGTGCAATATAAAAGCACCGCCAACTGCTGCATGCATGAGCGTCTCGATGGACGGTCGAATCGCGGAGGTGAAGCGAGCGCCGGCAACTTGCGCACTCGCCCAGCGCTCGAGATCGCCTTTGGACTTCTTTTTGATCTCATCGCCCAGTAGATCCAGTGCATCGGCGAGGGCACTGTGATCAAGTTCGCACAAAGCACTTGCATCTTTCACATCGCTGAGCGCCCAACCCGACGCAGTGATGGCGAGCCTCCGCCCGGAATCACCTTCGAACGAGCAAGAGACATTGCCACCTCCCGCCTGCGAGAGATCGAATCGTTCTCCTGCATATGCGCAAAGACGATATAGCTCATCCTTTTCGGCTGAAGCCATCTCAACCTCTCCTCTTTCGGGAACCGTTGTCGCCATAATCATCACCCTTCATACCACCCACCAGAAAGATTAGCGGAAAACTTCAATCAGTGTCTGAAACGAATCAAACGCCGTTACCATCGAACTGTACTGCTCCAACTCTCCGGGCGCCGGCCCTGATTCGTTGATGTACCAGTAGCTCTTGATACCCAGCGCCGTCGCACCGACGATATCACGCTGCCAGTTATCGCCAATCATACAAACGTCATCGGTGGTCAATTTTAATTTTTTCAACGCCAATAAGAACATCCTGGCATCAGGCTTTTCCGCGCCGGCCTCCTCGCTGGTTACCACAGCCGCCAACCGGTTTTCCAACTGAAGACTCAAGACTTTTTGAAATTGAATCTGGCTGGTAAGATCGGTCAACAATGCAATCGGCAGATCGCCAACCACATCAAGATAATCCAGCGCTCGCGGTCGGAATTGCATGTGCTTGAAGAACTCATTCCAATAGACCTGTTCCGATTGCAGCGCCATGGAGAAAGGGCTCAAAGAGAGGATCTCCAGTACACGCTGAAAGTAAAGCAGCCTGCTATGAGAAGCGCCTTGACCATGAAGCTGCTCGTGAGTTTGATCGCGAGCAGCTTTATACGCTGACTTCAAGGTCTCTTCGTCGACGCCGGTTTGCTCGGACAACCAGTCGACCGCGACTTGCAAAGCCGGTTGATGAGCTGTTTTGTAGTCGTATAGCGTATTATCAAGGTCGAGTAGAATTCCTTTAAACGGCATCAACATCCTCTCTTTCACGCATCAGTTCACTAAGAGCAGTGAGAACAATCAATTGAACAAAGCCTCGGTAGCCGTCGCGCCACTCCGGCTCCCCTCCGATGAGGTCCATCAAGTTAGGGATCGTCTCATTGCTCAGACTTGTTAGAAGCTCCGGCGCAACAGTCCTGTAAAGTATAATCTCTTGCCTGGACAGATCTTCGCTGTAGTCCCAGGCCACGGGCACCTCCGCACGCTCCAGCGCCTCCACTAGATTTTCAAGACTGATACTCGAGGAGAGCATTACCTTGAGAGAGAGCTTGCCCTCGTCGTTCTGCGGCACAGTATCCGCCGACGCGACATTTTGCGATTGAGCATCATACGGCGCCGAATTGTACCGGAAATACTGGATTACCAGATCGGCAAAACCCTTTTGCGGAGCTATGAACTTGGATGAGTCGGGTCGCCGCTTTTCGATCTGGTCCAATACCTGCTTTTCGCTATAGCCTCGCTCTTCCTTATCGCGAGCGACTTTCCAGCTAGCATGCAGGTCGGGCTCAATGTCCATGAAAATTTTGAGATCAATGAGCTTCCGCATCTTCGGGAGGTAGAACGTGTGCAGTCCAGACATAATGATGAATTCGTTGGGCTCAATTCTCCGCGGAGAGGTGAACTGCCCCGTATGGTGATCATACTCCGGACGCCTCACCACGCGCCCGCGCTTGAGCTGCAATATGGTATCAGCCTGACGATGCAAGAAATTGCTTTTCGGATCGAGGTGAGTAAACTGCTGCCAGTGCTCGTCACCACGCTCCCATTTATGATCGCCATCGCCTTCGATTTCGACGACACGTGTGCGCAGAAGCTGCTTAATGTCGCCAAGCAATGTGCTCTTTCCCGCACCACTATCGCCACCAATTCCGATTACAACAGCACTGTCTCGCTTGTAGATCGAGTTGCTCCTCACACCAGCCCGATAACAAAGCACTATGTTGCTAAGCAACCCGACTTCGAGGAGAGTAAAGACAAAGCCACGTAATGAGTCTTGAAGAATTTTGGCTTCCACCGGACGATCCCAGAGGACCAGATCGGCATATTCTGGACGATGAAAAAAGATAAAAAAGACCAGATAAAAGAAATTGAGCCACAAAAATGGTCCCACCAGGTGCTTATTGCGATCATAGTGTTTAATGAGAAAAACACTGATAAATGGCACCATCCAGACATACCACCCCGGCGCCGGAACGATAAACATCACGAGCGCGCAGAAGACCAAAACCAAAAATGCGTCGAGCAGGTCGATGTTGATCTTTGGATAAAGTGCAAAGCGACCGAACACGATAAGGGTGGCGAGAATGGGCAAAGACAGCTTCAGGTCACCGATCGAGGCATTCACCTCCAGGACCTTGCTTTGCTTGGGATTCGCAAGTACCATATGCTCGAAGCCCGAGCTGTTAAAATACGGTGCCACTATCAACACATAAATCGCCAACGACACAATGGCGAAATTGAGCACCAGCTGCCGCTTTCCTTTGCGATAGAGATAAATGGCGATCAAAGGAAATGCGACGAGCACATGCAACTTGGTCGATAGCGCCAATCCGTAGAGAACAAATGCCGGTAGCCAGCGATTGGTTCTCAAAAAATAAAACGAAGCAAACAAACACGCAGTCGGTATCAAATCGAGCTGCGAATGCATGTAGCAGGCGTAGAGGACAATCGGCGACAGGAAGTAAAACCACAACACCTGGCGCCACTTTCCTGGAAAAATGCGCAACAAGAGACAGGCAATTGCACAATCCATGATTAGCGTCGGCAGCTTGAACAAAAAATTTCGAGCCGCAATGTTTTCCCAACCAAGCGACTGCAATGGCGCACAAAATAGAGCAACTACGTACAACATCGCCGGCTGGTAAGGGAAATCATCGCCACCGTGAGTGCCGTTGCGGTAAAAATGGTCCCAGGGATTGCCGAAGTGGTCAAGGTAGTAGTGCACGAACGGAAGAAATAGCTGGTTTTCATAGTCCGAAGAAAACACTGTCATGATCGTAATTTTCAAGACCACAACGATGGCAACCAGGGCGACAACGCGCGCATCCCAGCCGACGCCTCGCTTTGACGCCGCGACTGCACTATTCCCGGTCGGGACAAGGCTCTGACTCAGGCGGCAGCTCCCTCTAACACCGCACAAAAGAATACATCTTTAGATCATGAGTATTCCCAGGAGTCAGGAAAGAAACTCATATTATCGGTCTCAGCAAGACCTGCGCGGCAGCTATTCGAACAAACCCGCGCTATTGAGGGCTATTACACACGGGTATATTGACGGCAGAACCGTTCGAGATTTTTTTGTTGGACTCTGCCATCGACAGGATGCCCACTGCTAACAATAGTCCGCAAAACAATCGAAGGAAACAATCAGTCGGTCCTTCGGATGAGCTGTCAGAGCGCGAGTTGGACGTTTTGCAGTTATTGGTTCAGGGCCTGAAGAATAACGAGATCGCCGAAGAGCTCTGTGTCACTATTGACACGGTAAAGTCTCACATGAGTCGCATAATGTACCAACTCTCAGCCAGCGACAGAACTCAAGCGGCACTAATGGCTCTGCGGCGCGGAATCGTTTCCCTGTAAGCATCTTCGTCATCACTCATACTGCAGTGTGACTAAAAGGAAACTCAAGTTTAGACTCCAGTGCGATGTCTTTTGTCGCCCAGGGCGCTTAAATTGAGTTATAACCGATCGGTTCCAAGAGAACGCCACCGATTGTTTACACCAGAAATCAACCGCCACTAGCGCGGTCAGGCAGAAGAGTCCAGGAAAGATGAACATCAAAGACGAAAAGATTGACTCGAATAAAAAACGCCATGACTATATTGCAGCAAACCTTCTGCGGTTTCTCGCGAAAAGATCGAAGACGCATGTTCGAAACCAATGAGGTCGCAATCTCGCAAAATTGACCTACTGGCAAAATGTCCGAACATCAGAAGAACATTGGCCATCTTTCCTGCCTGGTCGTGATCCTAACCTGTCAGAGCCTCGATGATGAGCCAATCCGTGTATCAAAAGGAGAAAATCATGACCTTGTTATATGACGAGCATAGCTTTGTAAAAGATGTTGTTATGCCGTTTTTGAGAGAGCATTGGGACAATATTGATCGTCCTGAACCGACTAGCGATTATCGAGACGGTCGTCTCACCAGAGATGAGTTGATGCTCTCTCATGAAGAAGCAACAAGAGAAGGGCGAGTGCTGGATGCATTCATACTAAATGAGTTGATCGTGCGATATGAACCAATTTGCAGATCTCATAGTGATGGATATTGGTCGGGCGATGAGACGGTGCTTGGAATTTCGGAGAAGGACGTCTCGGTATACGAGCAAATGGTCTCTGCGGATTATCGAAAGAGAACCGGCATTCCAACCCCTAAGCAGTGGTTCTAAGTTTTTTGGTATTTCCTACAAATGCGCTAGCGGAGGATGAAGAAATGGCATTAAATCAGTTGGAAAGGGAGACTCGAAAGATTCTCGCTTATGGCAATCAAATTGACGGCAAAGAAGCTGATAAGTTGACAGCGATGATTCTGGCAGACAGTTACATAAGCCGTACAGAGAGGCGTTTCGTAAAACGACTGTTGACCCAAAATGTCTGTGATAACAACGCTTTCCACAAATTTGTGGATCTACTTCTGGCTGGGCACGCTTAGCCTCGGTGCATGGAGACAAGCCCATGACTGCAAAATTCACGGCAGAAGATCTGCTGAAAATCACAGGCGGCAGAATTGCTGCAGGTTCGGTTTCCGAAGACAGAGGTTCAATTTGTACTGAGATCGACGACCTGCAGGCCGGGCAGTGGTTCATTGCCTTGCCTAGCAGAAGAGCTGACGGTCACGACAGCCTCGCTGAAGCCGCGGCGCGCGGCGCTCTAGGTAGCGTGGTTGTCGACAGAGAACGGTATGCGTTCGCGAGTCCTGAGGCGACTCTTATCGCTGTGCCAAGTACACTACAAGCTCTATATCAACTGGCAAGTTTCACTCGCCTGAAAGTAGACCCTAAAGTCATTGCAGTGACGGGATCTTCGGGCAAGAGCACAACCAGAGATATGTGCAAGGACATTGCATCGAAGAAATTCATGGTGCACTGGTCACAGGCAAACAGGCCAGACGCCAAAAATCTCGCTTTGACTATTTTATCGATGCCGGATGATTGCGAGGTGTTAGTGGTTGAGCTTTCGCAAAAAGGACGTGGGCAAATATCTTGGCTGAGTTCTCTGCTCAAACCTGATATAGGCGCGATTACGAACATCGGGCTCGCCCACCTAGAGTCGCTTGGCTCAATTGAAAATATTGCTGCCGCTAAGTGCGAGTTGTTGGAAGGTCTATCGATTGGCGAGGGGTTGGCTGTCCTTGGTAGTACTGACCAGCACCTTATCTCCAGAGCCTCCATTGTCTTCGCTGGAGGACGCTGTATGACTTACTACGATAGCCATATAGATGAAGTAGCGGTGACGCCAGAGAA
This sequence comes from Candidatus Obscuribacterales bacterium, assembly GCA_019746975.1. GTDB lineage: Bacteria > Cyanobacteriota > Vampirovibrionia > Obscuribacterales > Obscuribacteraceae > JADYXR01. Next base: position 18,403 of record JAIERK010000094.1, on the reverse strand, counting down.
CACATTGTTTTCAATTGCTGGATCCGACACTCTGTTCCAGATCAATTCTCATGGCTCGGCATATCTGCGTGACGCATGGTGTGCCATAATGTGCTCCAGGCATCTGGGCATGTCGGACCATGACATAGCTGAGGGGTTGAGGCGCTATGTCCCGCCTCGTGGACGAGGTAACAGGCTCGTCACTACCAGCGGTGCCATGCTTGTGGATGAGTCCCACTCTGCTACCCCTGATTCAGTAAGAGCAGCTGTCACGGCTTTTCTTGATCGTCGCGCTGTTCCGGCAAAGAAAAAGTACATCGTTTTAGGCGAGATTACCGAACTTGGAGAAACATCCGAAAGCATTCACTCGAAGCTAGGCCGATGGTTGAGTGAAGAGTTTTTTGATTGCTTAATTACGATTGGTGATTGTGCAGCTCACATCAGTAGAGGTGCGCAAACTGGCAAATTTGAGCGACTTAGTTGCGCTGGATTTGAGGAGGTGGTGCATTATCTCTCAGGCAGATTAGACGAGGAGACAGCTGTTCTGGTAGACGGATCCGATTCTCCCGAATTGCGGTGTCTCGTTAACGCTCTTTCTCGAGACAAGGCTGCATAAAGGACGGTATCACCTCATGAGTTGGGCAATTGGGTTCTGGGAGTTCGCCGGACCTTTCGAATAAGCTAGCGAACTGGAAGCACGTGAGGGTCTTTATGTTGTGGACGGGATGAAATTTTCGATGTCTACGAAATAGGCTTAGCGGTTGATGTTAGAAGCCACATTGAAAATCACAAGTTGCATGATGGATGGATGTACCAGTGTCACGGACTGCTGTGTGTCTCGGTTCTTTGTTCAAACGGGCGGTCTGTCGAGGATATGCAAGCAATAAAAGACAGTATCGTTCATGAGCTCATAGGAGTGTAAGAATGACTGAACGAAAGCGAAAATTTCAGATTGCGGGCTTGCTTCTCTTTGCGACATTTCTTGTAGGTTTAGAAGGGCAATGCAAAAATACACATCACCCAGTTGCAGCCAATGAAGGTCAGCGGGCTCGCAACTCTCTGCGACATAAACTCGATTTGCTACACCGAGCCGAAGGCGAGCTGCTTCAGAAGCAAGCGGCCATAGAACGACAGATAGATACCGTCAAGCACCAGATATCAGAGACTGAAAGGGCTCTTCGCATTATTGAGTCAGTCCTCCATCACATGTAAAGGCCTGCAGGAGACGACATTTGAACTTGTTGTTTACCAAACCGTGGCTGTCGTTGCTTCTTCTACCTCTTCCGTGGGCAAGCGAGTGGTTTCACTTTTCGACGCCCTTTACTTTTCTCTTGTCGTGCCTAGCACTTATACCGCTAGCGATATTGATGGGGAAGGCAACTGAAGACATTTCCGAAAATCTTGGGTCTGGTGCAGGGGCAGTCTTGAATGCAACGTTCGGCAATGCCTGTGAATTTATTATTGCGCTGGCAGCTGTTCGAGCTGGTCTTCCGGATGTGGTCAGAGCTTCGCTTACTGGTGCTATTCTCGGCAACACCTTACTTGTAATGGGCGCTGCCATGTTTCTTGGAGGAATTCATCGAGACACTCAAAAATTTAGTAAAGTCGCAGCAATCACTGGAGCTACACTTCTAGCCACAGCAGCTATCGGGTTGGAGTTACCAGGTACTCTGATGGGCTCGCTTGACGACAAAAAGGACGATCAACTGTCTTTGGTGGTCGCTGGAATTTTGCTTGCGACGTATTTTGCCAGTTTGGTATTCGCATTTGTGACCCACTCAAAACACTACTCTTCTCACGATCAAGAGACGAAAAGCGACAGCAGTGGATGGCCGCTTAAGACTGCATTGTCAATTCTTTTAGTTTCAACGATAGCTGTGGTAATCGTCGCTGAACAATTGGTGCATGCGCTGAAACCGACCGCCGAAGCGCTCGGAATGACTCAGCTCTTCATGGGTGTCATCGTTGTTGGTATCGTCGGAAATGCAGCTGAGCACAGCGCTGCAGTTATTATGGCAATGAAGAACAAAATGGATCTGGCGATCAACATTGCTTTGAGTTCAGCCACTCAGGTGGCTTTGCTTATTGCGCCGCTGCTCGTTTTTTCAAGCCACCTTTTGGGTAAGCCGATGGACCTTCATTTTTCTGCCATAGAGCTGGGCTCGATATTCGCAGCAGTCATTGTCGTTCCGTTGACGCTTATGGACGGTGAAAGCAATTGGCTTCAAGGCTTCCAACTGCTAGCAGTGTATGCCATTATCGGTTCAGTAGTTTATTTCGTGTAGATTTTACTAACAAAAAGAAAAAGCCGTACTCCAAGTACTAGTCCATTGCCGCCATTTTTGGGATGATTGGCTATTTTATAGGCTGCAACAAGGACGCTTTTCGGCGTTGGGTGATACAAAATACCAGGCGTGAAAAAACCAAAATCACTTCTGCCAGAGAACCATTCATAACGAAATGCTGACGAGCGGGCGTTATGTCTGCAGAAGGCATGTTCACTATAGCTTGCTGCGCCGAGCTTGGAAGACTTGTGCAGTTAATGAAAGTAAGAGTCATTGCAATGACGAGGGAATATTTACGTGACAAGCGTAACCTAGCCTTTTATCTGATCGATTGAATATCATATACTGCAATAGATATTCAAATACCTTGAATATCTATTACAGTATAGAAAGCAAGCAGGAGACAGTATGCCTAGTGCTCTCCGGCGAGATCAGCGGTTTCTTGTTCTTATCTTGTTGCTTTTCCTGTTCTGTACGGAGAGCAAGGCCAGACCGTCTTTTGAAACAGTCTGTCAGGACCTTCACTTGGCTGAATTGGAAGGAAGAGGCTGGCTGCCACAATCAGGGTCGAGAAAACTGCGCGGAGTCATTCTCTGCTTGCATGGGTTCGGATTGAATGCTGGCTCTTACCAAAACTTCGGCGAGCGTATTGTGAAGCATGGATTTGCCGCTTTTGCGCTGGATGCAAGAGGCTTTGGGCACTGGCGCACAAAAAACAAAAGTCCCAGGCTAGACATGGAGCTCACAGTTGCTGATACGAAAACAATTCTCGAGCAGCTGCACAAGGAGTTTCCCAATCTTCCGGTGTTTTTGTTGGGTGAATCTATGGGCGGTGCTGTGGCTCTCACGACAGCGGCGAAGTATCCACATCTTGTAGACGGCGTCGTGGCTTCTGTACCTGCAGCAGAAAGATTTGATCAAAGGCGTTCAGTAATTTCAGTTGGTCTGCGTTTACTCTTTGTTCCGGACAAAGAGTTCGATGTGAGCAAAAAGGTTATAGACAAAGCCCTCTCTAACGAAGAGTTACGGAGACTCTGGCTTACGGAACCTCAAAATCGTTTGCATCTTTCAGCGTCGGAACTATTGGAATTTCAGCGCTTTATGAACAGGTCAACTAAGTTGGCTTGCAATATTCGAACTACCCCGGTGCTTATCATTCAAGGTTGCCGAGACAATCTGGTCAAACCTAAAGCGACTGTTGGTTTGTACAACAATATTCCGGCCACTGACAAGAAACTGCTGCTAGTTGGACAAGCCGAACACCTGATCTTTCAAAAAGGTCTCCTGAACCAGCAAACGATGGATATGGTGCTGGCGTGGCTCCGAACGCACGCGCCTGATTAGCTATTACTGACTATGAAGAATAAGTTAGGAAACACCGAGAGGGGCGACCTTTGGTTCATAATTACAAATATGCAGATATGTATATGTATGAAAAAGTAAGCACAAGGTAGAAGTTATGAAGAATATGATTCGAGCAGCTTTTTCAAAGCACGCCGTCTTCTTGAAAGTGGCTTTGGTAGCGCTTCTATTCTTCATACCAGTGACTGAGGTGTTGGCTCAGAACCCACAGAATTCGGCTGCTGATGATCAGGATAAGCTAGGCACGAAGTATCTAACAGGAAACGGCGTCAAAAAAGACTTTAAAAAGGCTTATGAGAATTTTTCAAAAGCCGCTGCTAGCGGCCATGCGGCCGCCGAGCTACATCTTGCTCAAATGCTTGAGAATGGCGAAGGTGTGCGCAAGAATCCCAAGCGCGCTTTTCATCTTGCAAAACATTCAGCAGAACAAGGTCTCGTCGAAGCGCAAAATCACCTTGGTTGGATGTACCAGAAAGGAATTGGTACGCGGATCGATTCGCAAAGCGCAGTCAGTTGGTTCCGGCGCGCAGCAGCGAACGGCTCTGCAGCAGCCAAATACAACTTGGGTGTATCTTATGAGCGCGGAGTGGGGGTGAAAGCCGATCCGAGCGTTGCACTGCGCTGGTTTCACGACTCGGCGCAATCCGGAAATCCAAGTGCTCAGTTCATGTTAGGGGTGCTTTATACGCTTGGAATTGGCACACAGCAAAATTTAGCTGAGGGACATACATGGTTTCAGCACGCGCAAGAACCGACTCGGTGGAGTCAAGCCGGGCAGAACTTTCTGAAGGCAGCTCAGTGTGGAACCTCATTCAAGAGTTTCGAGTTCTGGTTGCGAAAGAACCTCTCACGCGGTGAAGCCATGGTCAAGTCTGCCTCAACTAATGACTGGATGCGGTAATGTAGTTCTGAAAGGACGGCTCATACGCAGCAGAGATAATTGTAGTCCCGTAGGTATGAGTATTCCGGCGAAATCGGCACCCTAAACCGGTCAAATCGGCACCCCTGTCAAGCGATTTATTTTGGGGTAACCTTCCCTGAATGTTGGACTGGTTGGACTGCTTAACTTTGGGCGCATCGTATGTGGTATCACGAGATGCTTGGATGTGATGAAACAATAGCGGTTTCTAATTCTTCTGTCCATAGTAAAATCCGCAACAGAGCCTGCTTTTGAAGATTGCCACGCTGAGACATTTCCTGATGAGGATGGGTTGAATCTACTTTCGTGTGCGTTCGGAGCACCTACTTTCTATGATGCTGTTTAACAACTCCCGTCTTGCCCTAAGACTCATCCTTGCCTCCATCCCCTCCGCTTTTGCGCACTTGAGGGTACGATTTCAATTTAGGCAATGGTTGTTGTCAGGGTTTGATTTTTGAGTAGTCAATGCGAATTCTGGAATTATTTGGCAGAGTTTCTAGGAAATAATTTGGCAGGATTTTGGAATTATTTGGTAGTAATTGCGAACCACTTACGGTGTCATTTTGGTATCACTGCGAAGTAGTCGATAAAGCGTCGTATAGTGAACCCCGAACGTTGACGCTACGTCTCTAATAGACTGTCCTGCTTTCAGGAGTCGCTTCACAAGCCAAATTTGCTCGGGAGTGATTTTTTGATGGGCGACCAAATTTCACGCCACGTTTAAGTGCCTCTTCTCTGCCAGCACCTGTGCGAGCCCTCATAAGATCGCGCTCGAACTAAGCATTCCCGCGAAGACTGTCATAGTCATTGTTCCTGTCGGGGATGTGGTATCAGCCCATGGATCAGCTAATGAAACAAACTTGCCGCCCACATTCATGATTCTATCCGTGATTTCGAGCAACATCTTTGTGAGCGGGATAATCTGCAAGGCAAGTCTGAAGTCGCTTTCGTTCGTTCTTGCTCTTCTTCGCCATGTTCATGGCACTTTATGTGGTGTGCCAAGGGAAATCATCCACTGAACAGTAGTCCGGATGGTCCTCAACGATCTCCGCTGGGGCTTGCAGATCCAGTGTAAGGCATATTACACGGTACGAATTGTAAACGCAAAAATAGGTTGCCGGCGAGGCACTATAGCTGTCGCTGGATTGCGGACGTCTGCCATAGTCCGGGGAGCTCGGGGCGTCCGGGTGCGGGCTTGCCTTCGTCGCCGACTCGCAGAAAAGCGGAGCGATTGACCTGGTAAGAGTCGTCTGGGGTTTTCCGCTCGGAGTCCTCGTTGATGGCTTGGGAAAAGAGACCAATGTCATTGACCAGATAGTGTCGGGCGCCCCAAGAAATTGGGCGCAGGACGCGAACGCCGGTTAGGATGGACAGTCCGTCTGCGATGTTGAGCTCACCTGAAAAGACACTGGTGCCGAGGGACGAGACAGACTTGGCTGTTTCGAGCGGCGAGCACCGACCGAGGTCAGGCTCGGGTGGTCCCAAATGTTTCTCCGAGGTCGGACACAAAATCAGGCAGTCACCGAAGGCCAGAACTTTCCCTTCCTCAATCTTTGATGGTAGTCTCATGTTGCCTTGCTCGTCTGTGTAGACGTCGCAGCCGCCTCCTGTCTCCATTGAGTATTGCCCCTGAGGGGCTATCGACAGTGACCTGAAGAACTTATAGCCGCTCGATTTGTATTCTCCGGTGTAAGGCTGCATCGACCGAACATTACTGAAGCTCCAGACCAAAGTCGCGCCGGCAAGACAGCCAGCTATTGTGAATAAGCGGCGCATTGAATCCTCCCGTCCCCTGCGGCACAAGGTGCCGGCTTGCGGGTACGACATGGGGTCATCTAGGACCTAGTGACCATATTGTGTACTATACGCCGGGGAATATCAAGCTGATTTAAGCCTGTTCAGAACCGCAGCGAGGTGGAAAGTTGCCTGACCTCAGTGGACTCGCGACGACCTTCGGAGGCGCAAGCGCACATACCTAGTCGTAGTCTCTTCGAGCCGGCCTAAGCACATGTAGGATTGTGCCCGAATTGTGATCGCATCCAAAAGTCCGTATTTACAGCTATTGCTCGGTGCGAGCAAGACGCTGGCGGTCCCACTAGCTGCGCGTCTCGGAGAGTGTCGTGAACTCCGGCAGCGCTCCACACATTGATTTCTCTACAAATGGAACCACGAGTACAATCGTAGATCCTTTTAAATCGTTGCCACGAGAAACATCAACTGCCTGTGCACGTCATTCCAAATTACTTCCACCAGAGAGGATGAAGTCTTGAGAAAAACATTGATACTGGTCCTTGGCGGACTGGCACTGGTCAACCTTTCTTCGCCTGCCTTCGCAGGCATTGACAATTGCAAAGGAGACACCAACAAGACCAAGACCGTGAAAAAAATGAACAAAATTACTGACTTTTCCTTTGCTCAGAGCGGCGGCATCATGGGAATGGATAAGCGCTACGAGGCCCGGCTTGCGGAGCTAGAGTCAGCGGATCGGCAGAAGCTCGAAAAGCTGATCCAATCGAGTGGATTGCTTAAAGTGAAAAGCGAACAGAGGTTGACTCGTGGCGCGGCCGACATGTTCGTCTATCAATTTATTGCAAAGGGCGACAAGAAAGAGTACGCAGCAACTTTCGATGACGGCACTTTGCCGGATTCGTTCAGACCGCTGGCGAGCTACCTGCAAGGCAAAGCTGTCGACAACCGAAAGCGGAATTGATCGCATGTGATCGCCGGGAACATCAATAATCCTTGAGCGTCAACAACTCTCAGCGTGCTCCAAACAAAGTTTTCGCTAGCTTCTCTATTAGCGTCCAATTATAAGGGGAGATTCCCGAATCATGATCAAGAAAGTAACTCTCAGTCTAGTAGCTACGATGCTTGCTGGAATGACGCTGGTCGCGTCGAGTGCTCCGGTACTGGCTTGCGACAACAACAACCTTCGCGGTTTCAATGGCAACGGCAACAGCAGATACTACAATGCAACTGCAGCACAAAATTATTTGTATAACAAAAATGGATTCGGCTTCAATAACGGTTTTAACAACAACTATAACAAGCAAGCCGCAAAACAAGCGCGCAAGCTTCAACACCAACAGCGGAAGGCTGCACGACAGTTGATGCAACAGCAGTATGCAGCTTATAACGGCAACAATCTCTATAACAATAACGGCTACTACAACAACGTCAACAATCCCTACTTGAATCAGGGACTAGCTAACGCCTATCTCAACAATGGCAATGCCTGCAGTAATGATGGCCTCAACGGTCTTAACGGACTGCTCAACAACGGTCTGAACAACAACGCTCTATACAACGCAGGTCTCTACGGCAACGGAGTTTCTTCCCTACTTGGACGAGTGCTCAACCGACTATAGTCCGGCTACACGCCAGCCTTGGTCTTTAGTCAGTTAGCTGAAGGCTCACTATTCGGTGAGCCTTTCAGTTTGTTTGTGGTTCATAGCCACACGAATGAGAAACTTCGTAAATGAAAACGGGCAGGCCGAGCCGACAAACGTTCAACGCCTTTTATCTTCGGCACTGCGTTGGAAAACAATTTTCTCAAGGCGAGTTTTTCAAACATCCATATGCGCAAATGCTTTCGGATAGTTATCGGATTCAATTGTCGCTCGATTTTTCTGGAACGAGAGTTAAAGCTAAACAGAATACAGCAGACGAAACGTCCTGATGTCTCTTGGCGAAAGCTCTTGCAACGGCGATTTCCAGTACATCAGATCCGTCGCATGCGGAGAGTGCCCATCCAAGCCGAGCGCGTGTCCGGCTTCGTGCATCGCAAGCGACCGCAAGGCTCTGATCTCGACCTCGTTGTAGGCATTAGCATCTCGACTATGTAGTGAAATCTGAATTGTTGCCAACTTCAACTGCGGCGCTCCGGTAACACTCGCACTCTCTTCAAAAGCCGTATGACCACCGGAGCTTCCTAAGTCAGCAACTCTGGTAAAAACAATCGACGCTTCCTGCGCATGCTGCGTGGTGGTCCAGGAAAACTGGTCGCTCGATCTCCCCCACGCAGAAAACCCATCAACCAGAATGTTGGACAACTCATCATCGAAGCCACTGTCAACGCCCCTATCAACAAAGACTTTCAATGGCATCATCTCTTGTCTCCAGCGTCGAGAATTGATTGAGGAAAGATACTCCTCATTGCTGACAGGTCCACTCCACAAAGACAGATAATCTTTGATTCCCCAAATCAGCCCTTCGAATCCTTCGACCGAAGGGTCCTCAGGATCAGACAGCGCGAATTGATCGTAGAGCTCCGCCACCCTCTTGAACAACTCGCGTCCGAGTTCATGCTGCCCCGACAAATCGTAGGCCAACGCCTTGTCGTAAATGAAAGCCAACTGAAAAGGCACGGAGACTGGAATGCGCGCGATAATCTCGGCAGCTTCATCGAAAAGCACAATTGCCTCTGCGAAGCTCAATGAGTCTCGCAACTGGATCGCGCGTTGGTACTTATCAGATGCTTCTCGAAATGCTTCGTCTGGATTCACTATATACCTGCCTGCAAGTGCCATTTTTTTGCTGACTACCCTGATTGTCATACGAAAGTTGTATCGCCACGCTATTGTACTAAACACATGAAGCCCGATGCGGCAACACGAGCTTCTATGTGTAAGTATTGAATGCGGCGAAGTGTTGATAGTAGCGCAGCGACCAAGCTTCAGATTTTTACGCGACAAACAATTCTCGATCCCCTGATTTTGTCGCCTCCTTTCATCCCCACTTGCCAAGTCCGTACAATTAGCTCTTTCCTTCTGGATCGGCAACCTATGTACGTAAAACGAGTCATCGACTCCGAAATCATATTCTTCTTCGCCAAAAAGCCTGTGACATGGACAACATTGTTGAGCACCACAGTTTTTCTGTGCTTTCACTTCTTGCATCTGCGCGCACTCTCCATACCGTTTTTGCCAATAGCCACGGTTGGAACAGCCGTTGCATTTTATGTCGGTTTCAAAAATAACTCTTCTTACGATCGACTTTGGGAAGCGCGCAAAATCTGGGGCGAGCTCACTAACTACAGCAGAGCTTTGGCTAGTTATCTCATCTCGGTTGTTCGCACGACTGATGGTAAAGCATCCGCGAAGAGCTTCGTCTATCGCCAGATTGCTTACGTAAATTTTCTGCGCATTCAACTTCGCAAACGCAACGTCTGGGACGACTCGCACATTTACACTCAAATGGCGACTGAATGTTTTACGAATAAACCATTTGAGGAAGAACGCGAAGAACTATTCGAAGCATTCTGCTCCAGGGACGAAGCCGAATATCTACGCGACAAGCGAAACATCGGAAAGGAGCTCCTATTCTGCCAGATGCAAGCGCTGGCATCCTTCAAGGCTGCCGGTTGTATCGATGCTTACGAACACTCGGACATGATGCGCATGTGCACAGACCTCCTCGCACAACAGGGAAAAGCCGAGCGCATTAAGAGCTTTCCATTTCCTCGTCAATACGCATTCTTCAGCGAGCTCTTCGTTATTATCTTCGTTTGCCTTCTCCCATTCGGATTGATCGGCGAATTCGCAAAGTTGGACGAGAACTGCGCTTGGCTAACTATCCCATTCTCTGTACTTATATCATTTGTCTTCTACACGATGGAGCAGGTTGGCGACACAAGTGAGAATCCCTTCGAAGGCAGTATCAACGATGTCCCCATGACCGCTATCTGCAGGACAATCGAGATAGATCTGAAAGAGCTACTCGGAGAAAGTGATCTGCCGGCACCCATCGAAGCCGTCAATTTCGTTCTTATGTAAGATCGCCTCACAAGAGATTGAAACGATCGTGCTCATACCACCCTCATGCGCATCGATCACAATGTCACCACCGGCAAAGTTGAAATACTCATGTTCACGTATCGAAGCCGATACCCGAAATCGGTACGTTTTCGTATAGACGGCTGACACGTCGTCTCTTCGCTCTTTTTTTTTCAACTGGAGCGATTACAATTCTCACCACGTTGGCTCCGATTCTGGCAGGAGGCACATATAGCTGGACGAAGCGGGCGACAAAGCAGCGCGCGGAAAAGTGGAAAACTTACAAAGCGAACTCCGCGGAGAAAAGCGTTCGCCAGAGGTAACACCATAGCCGTACTGATATACTCAGTGCATGTTCAAGAATCTCTTTCGTCCGAAAAATCAGTCAGGCACCGTCAGCCACATCGCCATGTTCGAGAAAATCGAACAACTTCTCGGCGAGGCGGCCGAGCTTGCAAATTCCAACATAACGGATCATTTGCTCAAGATTCAAATTCGCTCCGACAACACGGAAGAAAGTCGCAACAAGACTAGCTCCGAGCGCCGAGCATTGCTAGCCAACGCAGAAAGAGCTCTGTCGCTTAGAGCGACGGGCGGCTCAGTGGAAATCTACCTGATGCCGGCTGCACAGGCACTTCTGATCCCGGAGAGCGAATATCCAAGCCGAATTAAATTCAAGCTAGAGGAGAGCATTGTAGACGGAAAACCGGCATGGAAGCTCGACGATGCGGAAGTCGATGACGCCGTGCTTCGCCTGGTTGTCCTGGCATCGGTCAACGATTTACTCAGAGAGATCAAGTCCTTCGAGAAAGGTGAACTCAAGTTATCAGTCGGCGAAGTCAGCCTGAGCAGCGCTGTTCGAGATCTCATCACGGATCGCAACAGGTTGAGTTCGCTTTTGATTCAAGAGCAGGAGCGCATTTATCGCAAGCTCTCGATGGAGCTCCATGATGATGTACTGGGTGACTTGATGTTGTTGTACAGAGATCTGGAGGCAGAACATGTAGACCTTGCCGAGGTTAAAACAGACCTTCTCGCCGCCATGCAAAAATTGAGAACCTTATGCAATGACTTGAGCTCACGCGAAGTCGAAGACTGGGGTTTTCGCAATGCGCTCACTGAGCTGTGCCAACGCAATGCTACCAGGAGCGGTATCACTATTCGGCTTGAAGGCGACAACACTCTACCCGATTTGCCCAACGAGCTGTCGTTGCAAGTTTACCGGATCGTTCAAGAATGCCTCAACAACGCGATGAAACACGGAGACGGCTCGGAGATAAAAGTAAAAATCGCACAGCATGGCTCTGAAATACAAATACGAACCGTGAGTTGCGGCTCGAAGCAGCCATTCGAACTCTCCAATCAACAGACAAAACTCGGCTTGCGAATTATGCACGAGCGTGCTGAAATTATCTCGAGCCTCGGCTTCCCTGCGAGTCTAGACGTCGAGAGCGATACGAAATTCTGGGTCATCACTTTATTCATTGATATCTCCAGAGCATGCACACAGAGCTAGCCGAATCAACAATCGTCGACCAGCGATACACGATCGTCAAGCTTCTGGGAAGCGGTCGGTCGGGGATGGTGTATTCGGCACGAGACTCGCAACTTGCGCGCAACGTCGCCTTGAAGGTCCTCAACAAAGCGTTATTGCAAGATAGTGCCTTCGCCACCCGCTTTGTCAGGGAAGCTCGTGTCCTTGCCAGTATCGACCACAAAAATATCATGCGTTGCTTCGATCTGGTAGTGGAATCAGAAGCCGGGGCCTACCTAGTCACAGAACTCGTCAACGGAAAAAATCTGTTCGAGTTGATTAAGCAACAGGGAAGACTCAATCTGGACGACGCTCTCGAAATCGTAATTCAGACGCTCGATGGAGCTGAAGAGCTAAGGCTAAAGCAGCTCGTACATCGCGACATCAAGCCATCCAACATAATGATCGACTGGACGGACAATGCAAAGACAGTAAAAATCATCGACTTCGGACTGGTCGGGTTCGGCACGGCAGTAGGAGATCTCGGGGATTTAAAAGTAACAAAACCGGACATGCTGCTCGGCACTCCGCCCTATATGAGCCCGGAGCAAATCCGAGGGCAGGAGCTCGATCACCGCTCCGACATTTTTTCAATCGGTTGCATGCTGTACAAATTGATTACAGATGAAACACCAATCAGCGGCGAGACCTCCTTCGAGACAATGGTGCAGCAACTCACCCGTAACCCAAAACCTCTTTCGTCCTTCGTCAAAATTCTCCCCGAAGGACTCCAGGAAGTCGTCTCTAAGGCGTTGGCAAAAGACCGAGATCAGCGCTATGCGACCGCAACACAGTTCAAAGAAGCTCTTTCTGAAATCAAGGGACGACTCAGCCTAAAGGCAGTGGATCAATCAGTCTGCCGCATCTGCGGTCGCTCCAGAAAAAGCAGCGTTTCCAACGCTTCAATCACCGGTTGGATATTCTCCTGCGCCTGTCACGTTAGCGCACCCGACGCTCTGCCACCTAATTGCGCTGATTGCGGAAAGACAATTGTCGATCGGACTACAGGCACTCTGACTCAGTGGCTGTTCAAATCCAACCGCTGTTCATGCGATTTTCCAAGACCCAAGGTACTGCCGATGAGCCTCTCGGAGCCAGACCATCAGATCGAGAGTTCGGAAGAGTTGAGCAACGATCAATCAATGGTCCCCGAAGACGTCGCAATAACTTCCTCGAAACCTCCCTACGTTCTTCTCGCCCTCGCGATGGTCATCTTGGTCGGCGTGTCCTGCCTTGCCCTGTTAGTTACAGGTGAAAAGCAGGAAGCACCAAAAACACCGAAAACAGCAATCACTCTGGACTCTCCAAAAGGCGATTCAGTGGGGATGTTGTTAAATAACTACGAAGTCATTCCGCTGCATATCTTCGTTGACAAAGACGGGCTCTGGGAGACCCAGGGAATTGAGCTCAACAACGCAGATCTCGTCAGCATAAAGGAGCAGGTGGAGGCATTTGCTCCCATGAAAGCAGCTCGTAAAGCCAATAAAGTCCTAAGAGGTAGGTTGAAGCTGAATAAATGCCTGATCAGTGGTAATGGCGGATTGGAGGTCTTGAAGGATCTTAATTTGGTCAGACTGGAGCTTTCGAATACGTACGTAGATGATTCAGCGATTGACACACTCAGCCAGTTTCCATTGCTGCGAGACCTCAGCATCCGCAAGGTAGACAACCTCACAGAGCGCGTCGGCGAAAAGCTCATCAAGCTCGAGCAACTGCACACTTTGCGCATCTCCGGGCGCGGTATCACCCATAACACGGTCGCCGACATTTGCAAAATACCTTTGCTAGATGAGCTCGAGATAGGCGAATTCACAGTCAGCAAACAAGATATCGAAAATTTCAAAAAATGCAATAACCTACAGATAGTAGGATTCGAGCAGTGCCAAATCGATTCCGACGTCTATCCGCAATTAGCTTCGATGAAACATTTGAAAGAGCTGAGAATCATCGAAACCAAAGTCGCCAACAAAGAAATCGACGGACTCGCAAAACTCAAGAATCTGACCAAGCTTACATTTATTCTTTGTCCAGGTCTGACGGAACAGATGTTTCAGAATCTGCGAAAACAACTGCCCAATACCCAATTGGTCAATCACGACAAAACATTGGCATCGACGATGTAGTACTACTTCTGGTACCAAACCAGGCCAAGCAACCCGCTCAGTACTACGCATATAAGACCATAAGACCAGAGCGGCAAATGGCTCAAGTATGGGAAGAATTCTTTCTTCTCGGACTTACCACCGAACCAGCCGCTGTGCCGCACATACACGGTCATAAAGATTAGCGCATACGCAGGCAAGATCCAGAAGGCAAAGACCAGCCGCCCAGACTGCGCCTGCGTCGCCATGTCCATGCTGAAAAACGCGAGGAACGCACAGACCAGGAAAGTCACTATCATCAACAGATCTTTGGTCACGGAAGACTGCATCGCAAATCCTCGACTGATGGACAACTAAGTCCATTTTATCAGCAAATCCACCAATTCTCTAATAGGCAAGCCACGCCCTTCCCTTGGCCGAGTCGAGTAATCTGCTCCCAAAACGATTAATGGGCTAATCTGTTCGACCATGATAGATTAGAATCATGGTCAAAATTGCTCTAGTTGTTGTTGCATTCAGCATTCTTGCCGGAGTGCTTTTCGCGTCGCAAATCAAGATCGATAGAAAGCGGCGAGTGCACTGATCAATACTGTCGGAATCCTGATACTACTGACCTGGTCGACAATTGCAAGCGCACCACTCAACCGTGGCGCCCTCAGAAAAAAGAGTAATTCATGCAAAGGTCAGTATAAGTTTTCGACTCTGAGAAAAAGCATTTAGCTGTTATAACGACCGGTCTAATTGTTTCTCACATAAACATTGATCTCGGCACCGCTTACCAAAAATCTGTTGACGTGACGATATTGCTTCGACATCGTCTCGCACGTCTCGTACAGTTTTCGAAATCCACTTCGTTTACCCTGCCGCCACCAGCGCTCCATTTGCAACAAATCCTTTTCAGATAACTTTTGCAAAATGAGAACAGCCGGTCTCTTATCAATCAATAGTCTGCATTCGGATTCAGCGAACTCATCAGAAGTAATGTCGATGTTGAGTCCCGAAGAGCGAGTCGCACACTTGCGATCGGTCAAGCCATAAAGAAGAGAGAAGTCAGGAAACGTAAAAATGCAGTCGTCGGGCCCACAATTGTCATTGATAGTTTTCACAGTGGTATCAATGAATGTCACTGTTTCTCGAGGCAAGGTAAATCCTCGCATTCGAGGCACAGACGAAGACACATCGGCATATCTCACACTGCCCTCTCCCACTCCGCCAAACAAGAAGGGCGTAATTGCTTTGCCGAAGGTGACAGCAGCAATTGAAATAAGCGCAATCGCGTAGAGAATTCGGCGGCGTAAGCCGCCTGCAGTATCCAGCAGCAGCGCCGAGGCAAACGCCAGACCAGGCACTACCATCGGTTCATAAGCTGGTGACGACAAGGATATGAAGAATGCAAGTGCAGTTGATAGAGCCGCAATGAGAAAGAAGTGTGCTTCACGCTCCGACCACGGACTCGAACGCTGCGCTAATCCAACGAGACACACGATTGGTAGGAATGAGGCAAAGTAGATAAACGTAATCTGAATGGTTTTCGAAATGACCCAGCAGACAGATACTAAATCTAGCCGCCCAAGAGCGACACCAATAGCGATACCACCAAAACTGAGCACTCCGATCGGAATCAACTTCGACGGGTCACCATCATCGCGCGCCTTACCTTGTCGCTGCGCCGACTTCGAGATAGCGTTCTCCGAGATTACTGCTGCCACCAGCGCAGACACTGCCTGCACCCACCACAACCCCAGGTACTCGATCTGATGCTGCAGAATATTGCCCTTCGCCTGCGGAGCCTTGATTAGCGCCTCTGTCAGGAATTGATTCAGTGCCCCGAAAGAGTTAATCCAGACAAGTCCAGCCGCAACTACAGTAAGCGATCCAGCAATAAATCCAGGCAAGAAGTAACGGACTCTTCCAAGAATCTGCAGCTGGAAGTAACCAACAGTGACAGCAATCGGCAAAAATCCAACCACACCCGCGCCTATGTTTTGTTTAAACAAAAGTGCAATGCCGGCGAAAACCCCTGCCAGTACTGAGAGAATCACGACAGCTTGATTAGGTCGCTCTTTGTCTATCGCATAACTCGCAGCCAGTCCAGCACCAACAGCAAACAAAATCGCGTCGAAATTGGGAGAGTCAATCATTTCGGCGCAGTCGCCGCAAGCGACCAGCATACACACAATAGCCGCAAGGCACGCATCTTTTACTCGGAACAAACGCGCTAACCAGAAGAAGGTTACAAGAGCCAGCACGATGCGTATGAACACTCCCATCATTCTGAGAACGATATAGTTGTCGCCGAACAACGCAACTGTGGCAGCGCTCTTGAGAATGCTCAGACCAGTGATGTGACAGAAGTAGTCTCGGTACGGCATCAGCCCTTGCAAATACCAGAGACCGGGAAGATAAGTACCGCTTCCTGACCGCAATCCGGCGAAGTTCAAGCAAAAGGACAGCAAAAAACAAAGAAGCGCAACGGCAACCACAAGCGCGCCTACCCACATCTGTTTATCAGCATATCCGGCTTTGCTTTCAATGTCGGACATCTGCAACAAACATTCCTAATGCAACTAAATACGGTGCTTGGACTGTAGTCGATCAGTCTTCGATCGTATAGCCTCTTCCGATAATTGTTTTAATTATCGGCGGCTGTTCGTCGCGATCGATTTTTTTTCTGAGTCGAGCCAGGCACTGCCGGAGCGCGTCTGGTGTCGACTCAGATTCAGCCTTCCAGACATGGTCCAGCAAGGCGTCCCCAGAGAATACCTGATTCTTGTGCCGCATCAGAAATTCCAAAAGAGAGAACTCCTTCGGCAGGAGGCGAACTTCTTTATCGTCTAGGCAAACCTTGAAAGATTCCGTATCCAAAGTGAGGTATCTTACCTGCAAGACATTGGACGTCATCATGCGCGAAGCTCGCCGCAACAATGCCCGCACCCTAGCAGTCAGCTCCACCTGGTGGAAAGGTTTCGTCAAATAGTCATCAGCTCCGGAGTCCAATCCAACCTGTTTTTCACTAACATCTAGACGTCCAGTCAGCATCAAAATCGGAATCGTACCGCCTGAATCGCGGTACATCTGACACATTTCCGGTCCATTGAGGTTGGGCAGATTCCAGTCGACAAGGGCAAGGTCATATTTGTACAGCTTAAGCCGATCGAGACCTTCCTGGCCGTCGCTAACGCACTCTACAGTGTGGTGCTCGAAGCCGAGGACATCGGCAATCATGTAAGCCATGTCCATGTCGTCCTCAACGACAAGAATTTTTGCCATCCCCGCGCCTTTCCTCTGAGCAAAACTCTCAGTGGCGATTATACCCGGCGATGGCAAAACTTACATGCCTGTGGTGGCGCCCACTGGCACATGTGCATCCGCAGTACATGCATTTCATGCTCCTGCAAGCTACCTTTTCTGTTTATCGAGATTGGAGCTTTCTCGCGCCTTTTGCAAGAGCAAAGCGCCAATGAAAGTCGGCTGTGAGTAGTCGTAGTTCAGGAAGATCCGGGTTGTTCGGCGCCAGTTGTTCTGCCAAGTCTATGAAGTCGGAAATAGTGTTGAGAACTCGCATAAAGCCCAAAGCGACCGCTGCCTCCAGCGTGTTTTCCATTTTCAATATCCACTTCAAAGAATCCTCAACGGTGAAACAGTTTTCTCTCAAAGACCGCATCACCAGTCCTCCCACAATTCAAAAGTAAATTTGTGACGATTTAGTACCAACTTCCACACGTGCGCTGCGTGTATTCGATTTGACTCCGTCAAGGTCCAAGCAGATGTTGAGATCGGCGTACCGACCAACGCTTCAACCTGCTGATGTCGAATTATCGAATAGCACCCCGGCCTCACGATAACGTGAAGCCGGAGCACCTACCACTATCATGTAGGCACGTTTCAAAACCTTCTCAGTTAGTAGGCTAACTGCACAAAACCTTAAGCAGCAACTCAGGATACGCAAATGGATCGTCGAGTTCTTCAGGATTCGAAAGCTCCCACTTGCTTCGCTCAGAACGAATGACATCCATATGCTCGTATAGCTGTCTCAGTCTTCGAAGATCCCGATACTCCTCGTCCAGCCGCTCGTCGCGAAGCAGCTCGCTATAGCGGCGTAGCATGTGATAGAACCAGATGATATGCGGACTAGAGCGCGCCGTGAATTTGTCAGCCTTCAGCGCGAGCGCGTAAAGCTTGATTGAACGCTCGTAGCTGCGGATGGCGTCGCCAAATTCAGAAACTGCTTCCAGAATCTGCGCCTTGTAGCTGTTGAGCCAGGCGTCTTTCAAGAGCAGATCGGCTTTTTTCCAAAGATCAGTGCTGTCCTCGAGCTGGAAGATAAGCGAATCAGCCTGTTCCAGCCGCTTTTCCAGAAGCATGGCATTGCAAGGTGCCGATGCCGGTTTGGTCGGCAGGTCGACAACCCTCTTCATTTCCACGTCCATGACTATTACGCCAAGATC
>JAIERK010000058.1 GCA_019746975.1 Candidatus Obscuribacterales bacterium | reverse complement strand
TACTCGTTGTACATGCTCTCGAGGGTCCCACCTTCTGTTTTAACGACCGAAGGCAACATTCCACTCTCTTCGGTGGACAGATGGTCCAATAGATCCGAGATTAAGGAGCTCTGGTATTTTTTCGCGTACTCCATGTTCATTTTTGTTTGCTGTTTTGCATCCAGTTGCGAATACGTATCCAGCACGTCCTTGCCTGTTGCTCCCGCTCCGACCACGAATGATCTCATCGTGTCTTCAGGTGCTTGATTGCCTGCACGCAACACTGTTTTTAGGTAGTCGGACTGTTCTCCCCAGAAATTGCTGAAGACATGATTTTGTAGTTCCTTGGCGTTCCTATCTTTGCTATCGTACGAGAGAAGTTGTTTCTTCTCTTCACCATCGGCAGTAGCCACGCTCTTTGCCATGCTCGCGACATCATCGTAAATATAGCCCTGACAAAGATCTGTGTGATCCTTGATTGAAAGGCGACCATCTGCAATCAACTTCTTGCCATAGGTCTTGTAGTCTCCTCCCAGAGCAGATTCCAGAGCATCTTTGAATTTGTTCGAGTATGCTTTTTCCTCCTGAGTTCGCGGCGATGCTACTTTTCGGTGAAGATCCGGGATTTCCTTGAATGCCTTCTCGACAGAACGAACAACGCCCGCGTCATCCGCATCCCAATTCGAACCGTCGCGATACATCTTCACAATGATGTCGTCTTCTGCTTTTCCTTCGGTTTTGATTTCGTCGAGAATGTGTTTTGCAGACTTAGAATAGGCATTGCCACCACCAAGTGCACGTTCCACAGAACTGTCTACTTGTTTTTGAAAGCTCTTATCGCTCCTGTACTTATCGATTTCCTTATCGCTTAGATTCAACAAACCATCAACAATAGCACTGCGGTTGTTGTACAATACGCCCCGATTTTCACTAAGTAAATCTGCAACAGTCTTCTTCTCATGCGATCCGCCTTTCACACGTGCGAGATCATCCCACTTCGCGATCTCATTTTTGTTGCCGACCCTAGCGAAAGCACTTCGAAGACCCTTGTAATAGTCGATCGCTTCCTGTTCTTGTTGTGTCGGCTTTGTACCTTTTCTCTCAGCGAGTTGAGAGCCTGTAGTATACAGGTGTCTCTCTTCGCCGCTCATTGTGTTAAGCGCAGTTTCGATCGATTTTTCGTTATCGTCGATCCAACCTGAACTTTCTATTACTTGTGTCTGCGCACTCAGCTTTCCATACTTCATGTAATCGAGAGCGTGGCTGACTGCCTGATCTCCGCTACTTCTGTCAATAAGCTCACCAGCGGGTCCCTTGAAGATTTTTGCCGCTTTTTCTGCCATGGACATGAAAGAGGAATTGAAGGCGGTGTTGAGCGATTTCAAATCGCCACTTTTCTTCGCGAACGCCTCTCGACCACTCGGACTAGTATGGCTCATTGCTTCTGCGAACATCTCCAGATCGCCTTTGCCCATCGCAATTTTAGCGAGCTTAGCCATGTCGCTGTCGCCGGTTTTATCACTTCCTTTAAACAGTATTTTCAGGGCTTCTTTGTTGCCGGGACTCAGTCTGCTTTGACTCATTACGGTATCGAATGCCGTCTTACCATATCTTTTTTGATAGTCTTGGTTCATGTTATCGATGTCACCGGACGACATGGTTACGAGCTTCTGGCGCAGAGCCTCGGCAATCGAGTCTCTCGAACGTCCTTGAACATAGTGATTCAATTCGGTAACTAATTCTCGAACGAAGCCGGCATTATCCGTAGTACCATCTTTACGATTAAGCAGATTGTTTGCTTTTTCGAGATCTCGACCGCTCATCTCACGTTTTAGCTCAGCCTCGAGGCTGATTCCATACTCCATTTTATAAACTTGCCGCAAATCAGCCCGCTGCGTCTCCGTCAGATTTTGAAGAACGTTATAGATTTTGTTCTCATCAGTGCCCAATACAAAGGCGGTACCTCTGCCGGTCGCTTGACGAATTGCCCATGCTGATTCGTAAATGTCCGCAGCTTTGCTCATCTCGAGTTGTAGCGGAGGAAGAACTGATGAACTGGAGTCTGTGGTTGAGTTCTTGGTCGGTGTTTCGAATCTGCTGTTTACTGGTGTCTGAGTAAAACTTTCCGGGGTCCATGGAATATCTTTTCGAGGGGCTTCGTACTGATTGTGAAACTCTTCCGGCATAGTAATTCCTCCCAAAGAAACAGCTGCAAGCACTCGGCTGCACCGCGGAAGATGCGCCTTGCTCAAGACTAAACACCAAATTAAGTAGAGTTGCTTTGTTACCAGCGATTCGAATGTCCACCAGAAGATCCGGTGGTTAAGTTGATGGGTCAAGGAATCCTTATCGATTCGAAAATTCGATTAAGTTGTTCCCCAATCCTCAACTTTCGATGGTTGTACTTTATCGAAAGATTTTAAAGAGGTTTTAAAGATCTTTTCCGCAAATTCCTTGCGACCGCTCTCCGGTGTGTGACTCATTGCTTCAGCAAACATCTTCAGTTCACCCTTGTCGATCGCTATTTTTGCAATCTTCGCCATGTCTGCGTCGTTTGTTCTGTTCGATCCCTTGAACAAAATATTCAGGCGGCATCTTCTTTCTCCAATAAGAAACAGGCACAAGAATCGGCTGCATCGCGGAAAGAGCCGATACTCGAGACCAATCGTCGTTTTGAGTAGAGTTGCTAGATACCGTATTGAATGTCCACCAGGATCTTCAGTGGTTCAGTCAATTAGGAAGGTCGGTAAACCGCTCCCAAAAGTTCGTTTCAACCGCCTCGCCACTCACTAGTTCACGGTGGTTGTACTTTATCATGGGAATTTAAAGCCGTTTTAAAGAGGCTAACTGATAGCAATTGAGTCCGTTGTTTCACTTGCGCAAGAATGCTTTCTTCGCTCGTTCGATGTTGGCGGCACTAACCCACTCCTCAGTGAATCCGCAGGAGAAGCATAGGAACCGATCGACCATTATTTTCTCTCTGAAGACCGCGGCTTGAATAAAGCTGCAATTTGCGGTTTCGCCGTCTGTCACAATGCTCATGCTATTTGAGCACTTCGGACATTTTCTCTCAGTCATGCTAACATCCCTGGCGCCGTGGGTTTCAACTATAATAACCTGTCTATGGGGTTTAGTCAGTGACTAATTCAACGCTAACTGAAATTGAGCAAAAAGGATTTTCGCATCTTCGTGACGTGGTAGCGGCGTAATGTGAAAGTTTCCCGCCTGAGGTGGGTATGATCGATCTGTTAGTTGCCTAACAGGAAGTGACCCGATGAGTCTTGTCCGGACGTCCATTCTTTCCTATGTCGACCACATCGACGATCAGGACTACCTGTTCGATATAGTCACTAAAAGCGACTTCAATACGCTAGTCGAAAGTCTAACCAGTTTGCTGCAAGACAAGGACGAAGACATAGTCGGCAGAGCATGCCTCTTCTTTCGTGACTTGATTTTGTTTTCATCCAAATCAAAAGTCGAGACAGATTTTGTGGAAAAACTGAAGTCATCGGCAGTGGTGCCTCAACTGGAAAGGCTACTGGATTCGGAAAATTGGTTCATCCGTAACCATGCGATCTTTGCGCTCGGAAAAATCATTAGTACTGCGAGCGTACCGAAGCTGCATCGAGCATTCAAAGATCTTCGCGACAGAGATCCACTTTCATTGCCAGCACTCATGTTCGAGATTCTATGGATCGAAAAGAATTCAGGGCTGCGCAGAAGTTGGAGTTTGATCGACAAGTGCATCGACAGCCCGAAGTTTGCCACGAGGTGGGCTACCCTTGGATTTATTCCTTTCGAAGAAAGCGATAGAACCAGTCGTGAGACGCAGGATAACTGGTTCGCCGCGCTTCGTTGTGACAATCATCCTCTAGTCAAAGAGGAGGCCGAGTATAAGTATCAGATGTACAGCCTTCAACGGTCTCACCTGACAGGACCGGAAAGACGAAAGCAGACGAGAACATTGCGAGAGCAGGAGCCAGCCATCACATTTGCAGTGCTATCTCGCTCGTTTCTCAACCAAATGTCTAAAAAGCATGTGTACTCATACTCTCTGCCGGACCTTGAACAGTACATCATCGAGTATCAGAAGACGCCGTCACTGACTAGTAACTAGGATAGAGTCCGAGCTTCACGTAAACCGGCAAGTGATCCGACCCTATGTCCGGTCCGACTGTGCGTTGAAGAGTTGAAAACGACTGTGATACCAGGCAGTGATCGATTGGAATATAGGGAAATAAAAATTGAGTCGACCACGTTGGGTTGAAACCGAATCCATCTTCCGTGTCCTGAAGATCAGCTGTTTTCAGGAGTTGCCAAAAATAGTATGACCAGGGGCTGCAATTTAGATCGCCGAATACAACTACGGAGTCCCTCTTCTTCGAAGCGCTAGAGCCAATCTCTGCGAGTTCGCCATTTCTATTCTCGAATCTCCCTTTTGGAATGACAGGATGGGCAAATATAATCGCGACCTTTTTGTCTCCGATCTTTATATCGGCTTCAATACGCGGGCGCTTGATCTCGCCATAGTAAATAACATGCGCATTCGACAGCGGGATTTTGCTGAATAGAGCAACGCCTCCGTATCTTTTCTCTATCACGCGATACTTGTAGTCCGGAAGACCCTTGGATAGCACATCGACCCAGGTCTGCGTTATCTCAGTCACCCCTATGATGTCTGGATTCTTGTCTTTAACAAGCGATAAAACCTCTGCATGCTTTTCATTCTTCGGTCCCCAAACATTGAGTTGAAGCACTCCGAGCTCTGCAGGTGCGTGCGATGGAGGTGGTGTCAGGCGCAAATAAAATGGAACGAACGCTGCCGTGTTCGCCAGCAGGAACGCTAGAAAGATACAAGTTGCCTTCCAGCATCGCATCAGCACCACGAATAGGAAAAATGGGATAAACGCTATCAGATACAGGTATCTAAAGTGACTGGCTAACTCACAGATCTGTGACACATCACCAAAGAATCCGGCAGTGATCGCAATTGATAATACCGTCAATACTAGGACCGCTGGGAAAACAACGATTGACTTGAATATTGAAAGGAAAAACTTGATCACAATGATTAACTCTGCTCTTTTCGCGCGCGACTCTTTTTCAGTTTCGCCCACGGTGGCGTTATCTTTCTATACAAGAAAATGTTTTGCTCTTCGCGCTTGTAAGGTGTTGACCTCGCATATGGTACCAGAGAGCACTCGACGAATTCGTCTGGAATCTTTACGATGGTCTCTTCGTCCCAGTCAGTTGGCGGCTTTCCGGTGTTGAAAAATGACGCGATAAGGTCGAAGTAAATTGAATGACCGACGTAACGTTGTGTTTGGTCCGCAATGGTAAAATCGTAAAGGTGAACATTTTCAGCGAATTTAGTCGCTCTGTGTCTGTTCTCCTCTTTCCAGACATCGTCCGGGTTTCGAAAGCCAGAGCGAACACGCTTCAGCGCGCGTCGTGCAATTATGTCCGGTGTGTGGACAGCGGTGGAGACAATGTTTGGAATCGAGCCCGTGCGGAATGTTCCCCAGAATAGGCTCGCAGCGCTGGGCAGGGCCGGCCGTCCCAGGCGCGTGTAGACATGCAATGCTCGACTAAGCTCGAGCGGGCGATCGACATCGCTCACCATAACGTCGCCTGATCGACACTTTTAGACAACTTCTCTCGTTCTGTATCCAGTGTTGCGGTGAGGTAGTGAGCCTTTTCGATCGGTCGCATAGTAGAGTACGCGCTGGGCATCCATCGGAAAAATATCCAACTTTGTCTATTTTACAGCGCTTAGACATTTTTTTGTTGAAAACGGCGTAGCCGGTTGAAGGATATCGACTATATCCACTGGGGGCAATGGCGGTTAGTCGAATCGCTGAGAATAGCGGCGATGTGGCGCTTTCCTCGACTCTGGAGTGGGTGTACGAGTTCACTCCTTGCGGGTGTTGCAGAAGGTCCGCACTGAAGCAGTTAATTGCATGGGCAACTGCTCCGGCGCGTATCCTGTACGAGGCTCAGTGGGACGCCGAGCCGGCTGTGAGGGAGCTTTCCAGGTCTAACGTTTAGTCGCATTATCGCGCCGAAGTCTGCTGCAGCCGGGAGCCGGGCGCGCTCCTGGCTGTCAGGACCTGGCTGGGCTGATATGTAGGAGACATAGAACTGGTAGATACCAGCTTCTTTAAATGTCAGATATACTTGAAGAACCGTATTTTCATTACAACCCTTCCAAAGAGTTTCGTATGATAGTGTGGCGGCAGGGATAGCAGTATTCTCGCCGGACGAAACAAGGAGAACCGGACATGGACAAATACTCGTTGCGCCATTTGATGGCCGCGGTTCTTGTGGCAGAAGAGTTGAGGGTCCCGAGCATTCGAAGCGGTGATCGGCACTTGATCGATGAGCTCTTGCGCAAGCAGTTCACGCCCATGCTAATGAACACTTATTTCATTGTCGACCTCATGTTCGAGTACGGAGATGCCAAAGAGGCTGCCAAAGCGGAGCTAGAATTTGCCGAGATGCCGGATCTTGGTGGCGACTTCGCAGACATGATGGCCGAGATGCCCGAGGTTACTGAGATTCCTTCCTCCAGGGATAGTAGTTTGAAGCCGGGTGGTAAATCCGTGATTCCGAAATACCAGGGACCCGATCTGATAGAGTAGGTCCCTGTAGATCTTCGCTGTGTCTAGTTGTGCAGGCGAGTGTATTGAGTCTTAACTAGCTGCAACCATATATGGTGTCGTCGGGCGATTTCACCGGAGGACGGCAAATTGAAAATTGGTTAACGCGTCATTAGCGCTTGTTCTTCAGAGGACGGGTTGACTGGCAACTCAATCCAGAAGCAGCCACCTGGTTCTTCGCGCTCTCTATATCCGATGGCTCCTCCTTGAGCCTCTGCAAGTGACTTGCAGATGAACAGACCAAGTCCGCTTCCTTGTGCGCGGATGTCATCTGGCTGGCTCAACTGTTTGAATCTAGTGAAAAGATTTTGAACTTCGTCGTGCGGAATTCCTTTGCCCTGGTCTATTACCTCGATTCGAATCATGTCATCTTCGATGGCATGCGCCGTTATCCAGACCGTTGATCCACCTTTGGGAGAAAACTTCAAAGCGTTGGATAGGAAGTTGGTGATGATTTGAATTGTTCTGTCCGGATCGCAATAGGCACTCAGATTTGGCTCCAGCTCGGTCTCTAGAGTTACCTTGAGCCTTTCTGCTTGACCAGTCAACGCGGCAATTGAACCCACTACGATATCGTTGATAGGCACTGTTTTTGCATTTACGTCCAGCTTCCCATCTTCCATCCTGTCCACATCGAGCAGGGTGTTGGCGAGCCTGGCCAGTCGTTGTGTCTCGGTCGCTACCTGTCGAATGTGCTCGAGAACTTTCGGAGGAAGCTCCGGACCGAAGCGATCAATGACTGATTCCAGGCGGATGTTCATCGACGTTAGCGGCGAGCGCATGTCGTGATTGACCATCTCTCTAATCGACTGTCTCAATTGATCCAGCTTTCTTCGCTCTTCGGACATCTTCGAGAAGATCTGGTCCAGCTCCGCGATCTCGTCTGTACCGGAAAGTGGTGCAAATGTCTCCCTTCCTGTCGCGAAGGTCTGCACGTGCGTCATCAACTTACTTCCGCGCTGCAGAGTAAACTTGTAAAGCAGGAAGAAGAGCACCGCTGTTAGTATCAGGTTGGTGACTATTGCGATTGCGATTAGTGTCTTTAGCTGCGCTCGTTGTTCGATCGCCTTCGGTGTAAGCTCCTTCGCCACTGGTCCGTATATCGCCAATAGCTCCTTCGTATCCCGATTAATCAGATCGAGGTGAGCTTTTACCGATTCCAGATATTCTTGCTTGGTAATGAATTGGGCGAAAAACATCTTTTCATGTTTCGCGTCGTAGGCGGTGAACATCTCCGCCCAGTCTTCTACCACTCGGGTTGAGTGTTCGCACATACGCTTTGCTAGTTTGGTTGCGCGTTCATTTCCTTTTACCAGTCTCAGCAAATCCGTTTTACTTGCGTCGACCTCTTCGACAAACTCCCTGACCCTGCGCCCTTGTTTTGCGATTTCAAAGAGATTGCTTCCCGTGGTTCTTAGAATTGTCGAACCCATTGTCCCGGAGATTTCGTAGACCAGCGATACAACGCGTTTTGCGCTTGTCTCCTGCTGAGCCGAGGTTTCCAATCTTACAAGTGTCGACACGAGCAAGCCCACCGTTGCCAATTGACTGACAATGGGCAGGCACAGCAGGGCAATAATTTGATGTCTAATCTTCACTTGTCAGGTGGATAATAAATTGCGCGTCCGCAAATAGTTTACTGCGTTGAATTGTGACTTTGTGGGCCTATTGTCCTGTTTGGGCTTGATATAGTTAAAACTGTCACTATTATGGGAAAATTGTTGTTCTGAATAATTAGTTAGACGCGGGCTATGACAAAGATTCTAATTGTAGACGATGATGTGTCGCTTTGTGCGTCCATTACCCAAACACTTGCTGATTATGGATATGTAGTGGATCAGACGCATAGTGCCGTGGATGCCAAAGCGTTGCTTGACGGCTTTACTTACGACATCATCCTGTTGGATTGGATGATGCCTGAAATGACCGGTATTGAATTCCTCAGTAACTTACGGCTCGCTGGAAATCCGACCCCTGTGATCATGCTCACCGGAATGAATAGCACCGAGCATAAAGAAGGCGGTCTCGATAGCGGAGCGGATGATTATCTGACGAAGCCCTTTCAGATTCGTGAGCTCGTGGCAAGAATCAGGGCAGTTTTGAGACGACCGCAAGCCATGAAGGACGCATCGATCACGCTGTCCGGAATCACGATTGATACTAGATGCAGTGCAGTTCGAATAGGTCAAGAAGAGATCAAAGTCACGCGTCAAGAATTTCTTCTGCTCGAATATCTGATGCTCAACCCTAATCAGGCGTTCAGCCACGAATTTCTCGTAGAACGAGCCTGGTCGTCATTGTCGGAGTCTTCGCCTGACACTGTTCGTGTTCACATGTCCAGGCTGAGAAAGAAACTCGGCAAAGTTTGTCCGATCGAAACTGTGCATGGTATTGGATATAAGTTTGTCACCCAATGAAACCGTTTGTGTTTCGATTTTTATGAACTATCGGCAAAACAAGATTGTTGATGCGCGCTCAGTCCGGACTCGCTACCTGGGTTACGTCAAGCGAAAAGCTGCATGGGTTTTCTTAGCTGCGATCGTTGCTATATCGCAGATGCCCGCATCGGCGAGTGTCCAGTCTAGTTGGCGCATGTTTGGAAGGGGAGCGAACATATTGCTTCACGAGAAGCGATACTCCGAGGCAATTGATGCCTATCAGAAAGCAATCGATGCTCTTCCATCATCCGAGAAGCGTGAGGATGCGCGACTCGATTTGTTAATGGCTCAGGCCGAAGCGTATCGTCTGTGGGGACACTTCGATCAATGCAGCGGATTACTCGACGACGTAAAGCGCGACCTGAAGAAAGGCGAAGCCTACGATCCAACCATCGGAGCCCGCTATTGGCGCCGTCGGGGCGACTTGATGTTCAGTCTCGGCCGTAGGGAGGAGATGTTGGAAGCGTTGAAACAGCAGTTGGATGTTACGCAGAAATTCTTTGATCCGACGAGCGAACACTTCCTGTCTGTCTGCGAGGGCATGGCCTACAAACTGCTGGTCGCTGAGAAGATTGACGAACTGGCAGAAGTTATGCGCGACGTATGTGGTCGATTACCTAAAGATGCGAAGTTTCAGCGCGATATTGGGAAGCGATATCGCTTTCTATTCGACAACCTAGTTGTTCGGGCTCGAAATCTTGTACTTCTAAAGCGCAAGGCAGAAGCCCACTCTTTGCTAGTTCTACTGCAGCAAATCGATCCGCTCAAATCAGGACTTGGCGATGGATGGCTCTGTTTTGTAGGAGCCTGCGCCATGCAAGGTGATACAAGCTTCCTCTCGAATGACACGGCAGAGAAAATCATCGAACTCAGCCGGTTTTACAAGCAGAACTCCACGGTCGACAACCTGCATCAGGAAGTTTCTTGTCATGTAACTCTCGAGTACATTTATGGACATTTGAAACAGTTCAAGCTCAATGATATTCAGAAGCTAGCAATGATCAATGCTATAGAAAAGCTCTTACCGAATAATGCTACGAGATTTGAAAAGCAATTGATTATCGAGCACTATACGAATCTAACGGCTGACGAGATGGTTGATAACAATAGTTCGGCTGGGCTCAAGATGCTTCGCACGCTTGTTATGCTTACGCCGATGCCACCCGTGATGCAGTTGGATACTGAGCACCAGAAGAAGTCCTACTCGTTTTCTCATGGTGCCGGGAGACTTCGGCTGGCGCGCCTCTGCTCGAGATTGGGGATGATGGACGAGGCGGAGAAGTCCTTAGGCAGCATATCAAAGGAATCGTACGCCGACAAAGGCTTTCCATTTGCACAGACGCACATAATGCTAGCCGAAGGTTATCTCGATGCTGACAATATCGAACAATGCAAAAGACATCTCCAAATTGCTGAGCAGATGGGGTTAGGAACCGACTATATTATTAGAGCAAATCGCATCAAAGCGCGCCTCGCGAAAATAGAGAAAGCAACTCAATAGACCAAATACGGTGCTATTCGAAAGTGCGCTTCCAGAATTCTCGGAAACACTCGAAACACAAAGTGACGCTATTGGACTCCAAAGTATGGAGGTTCGTTGCCGGCTTTCCATTTGATATTACATCCGGTGCTAGGCTTTTGTTCCGACGGAATCGCTTTGTCAGACAGAGCCGCATCCATCGCCGCACGGAGATCTTTTCCATTTACCGGCTCTGAATTGCTCTTTCTGCTGTCGTCAAATTGTCCACGATAGACAAGCTTGCGATCTTTGTCGAACAAGAAGAAGTCCGGTGTGCAAGCCGCCGTGTAGCGCTTTGCCACATCCTGTGTTTCATCAAAGAGAAGAGGAAATTTGAAATTCATTTGTTGAGCATATTCCTTCAACTTCTCCGGCGAATCGTCCGGGTAGCTATCGGCATCGTTACTCGAAATCCCGACGATACCGATGTCCTTCGATTCATAATCCGAAGAAAATTTCGCAAGCTCCGACTGGATGTGCACCACATACGGGCAATGCTTGCAAATGAACATCACCAGCAACAGTTTCTTCGAGTCGAACGTCGAATTGGAAATCATCTTGTCGGTGACAACGTCCTTGAGTGAGAACTCAGGGGCTTTTGTCCCCAATGAAAGCATCGTAGAGCACGTTAATACCATCTCGCACCTCTCTATAAACAAGCGGAGCAACATTTTACCGCAAACACTCGACGTATGGTCGTCACTTGATTAATTGCGTGGTCTACGCGATTTGATCTTCTGCGAAGCTAGAATCAAGCGCATGAGTTATTACAACTCAGTGACCGACGGGATAGGAGAATTTGGATTCGGACCAGAATGACCTTGGTTCTAGATGGCGGCGTACTTTGACATCTGGCGCTAGGATAATGTCATGCCACTCTTTGGGAGAAGTTTGCTCGACTCGCTTGTGATTTGTTTGTTCGACCTTTTGTTCGACCTTTCGACTGATTCTCTGCCCCTCATCCATAGCGGCTAATCTTGCGTCGATAGTCTCCTGTGGACCCTTGCTTACTCGTACCTTACCGTGGCGAGTACTGAAGAAGTTAATATCGGCGATACTGAATGTGGTGAGAGGATGCCGAACGTTAATCAGATCTACCGGGCAAAGTTTAGTGGCTTGTATATTGACCTTAAAGTCCTTTGCAAAATTAGATGTGTGCCTTGCTCCAAAGTTGACGACATGAGGAGTTAACGCCATCAGACCGACGTCGAGAGCGATTGGACCGGTGCATTGTTTTATGGCTTCGAAGTTTTTGCTGAAAACAGCACTGTCGTCTTTCGCCCAGGTCTCTCGTACGGAATTGCCTATCTGTGAATACTTATTTCTATTGTCTTCATCGTACGGATTGAGGTTTTCCCACGCCCATAAACCGGTCATTGTGGCTCCGGCAGCGGCTGCTACTGCCGGGTTGAATAGTGCGGACGTAGCTCCCACAGCTAGACCGCTGGCAATCATTGCGCTTGCCTTACATGCGGTGCCAGATGGATCATTTGCGATTTCCTCTAGTGCACCAGCTGCGGTGCCTCCCGCCGTGAGAGCTGCCACTCGTCCGATCGATCCGGCGACTTTGAAACTTTCCTTATATGCGTCTTCAAACAAAGAGTGAGCGGCTCCTTCGCTCACTCTATCCTTAACCCGTTGTTCCCCTGGTGTAGAAATCTCGAATCCCATATCTTGTGCTCCTCTCTGTCCAGCTATTCGATGGTAAGGCTGAAATTTCGAGAAGCACTGTTGAATTCAACGGTACTTGTCTGGTTGTTTTGTTTTGCTCAGGAGCTGCTCTAGTTCGCTGGTTCACAATATGTCCATACTAACTTGTCCCGCGGGAGCACCAGTGTCGACGGCTTATTGATTGCACATTATCGCTTCGTTTCTGTCGAGGCCACTCATGCTCGGTGCCGGCGCTCCGCAGGGCGTTCTTCAAAATCTCAACTTGGACCTTACGACCCATACCGTTTTAATACAGGTTGGCGAGTAACAACTAACCTGAAAACATTGTTTAGCGTCCAAAAAACGATCAGGTGACTGTTAGAACCTTAGAGGTACAAACCCGGCTGTGGCTGCCAGTCGTAGAGAGTTTTGAAACTGCTCATCGTTCGCAACTTGTTGAGTCTAAACTTTGACCAGCTGGTCTGGCTCTTAAACTCTTCCATTGGGACGACTGACGCTACCTTCATTCGTCCAGTCAAAAAGTTGATGCTAAAGTTGGTTTCTTCACCGGTGTTGCGCTGGGGTTCATTCTTGTCTGCGCCAATAAGCGCGAATTGATTATTTTGAAACCTGAACTTTTAGCACCCTCATGGGCTGGAGACTTTTATCTTAGAGGTTTATTGCAAAATCAAAAGCAGTTCTTGTTGACTCCAGCGCAGGTTCATTTTAAAATTCGCGATCATCCATAGCCTCACGAGGGCGAATTGTCGGTGCGCTTGGCTTCCGGAAGAATTGCCGACGATTTCCTTCTATAATAGGACCGATTAACGAGGTTTGACCCCTGCGGTTCGACCGCGACTGAGTGTTGGCATGACTGCAGGTACGATAATCAAGAGCACCAACGACACGCGGCTTGTTCGCGACAGGTTGGCCTGGCTTGGATACCTCCTTTACGGGTATTGGTCTTTTGTGTGGGGACTCTTTGGTCCTGTTATGCCATCCTTGAGAGCTGACCTGAAGCTCAGTTATTCTGTTGCCGCGCTGCACTTCAGTGCCCTTGCTCTCGGTCCGCTGATGGCTGGGTTCATAGGCTATCACGTTATCAGATTCGCTGGACCTCCGCGGGTCGTATGGATTGGCACTCTAATGATTGCCGCTGGTGTTCTCTGCGTCATAATGGGTCCGAATGAGATTTGCACTATATTCGGTGCGTGGCTGGTGGGCTTCGGCGGCAGTCACGCCGGGCAAGCCGTCATTGCGAGCTTGGCAGATAGGTTCAATCGTCACCGAGGCAAAGTCATTGCTGAAATCAGCGTATCTAGTTCTGTCTTTTGTTCGCTAGCTCCATTGTTGGTTGCTGCTGTAATCCGGCTTGGATTGCCCTGGAAAACAAGTTTGGTGGCATCCTTCTTACTTCTTACCGTGATCTGCCTTGTAACCAAATTTGGTGGCGGACATGTCTGGCATATTGATGAGCTCAAGACCACGGACAAGTCTCGACTGCCCGGTTCGTACTGGCTTTATTTCACAACTGTCTGTGTCAGCGTCGCCGCGGAGTGGTCTGTCTGCTTCTGGTGTCCGGAATTTTTAGAGAAGGTTCACCACTTCTCCCGTGCCGATGCATGCACCGGTCTGAGTGCATTCCTCATGGCGATGCTTGTTGGAAGGCTATTCTGTGGGCGCCTTTCGACCCTCTTACCTACGGACCGACTGCTCACACTTACCACGCTTTTTGCAACATTCGGGTTTCTATTGTTTTGGCTGGGCGGCAATCCAATTATCACTCTGGTGGGTCTGGCAATACTTGGTCTCGGTGAGTCCACCATTTATCCATTGGCGCTGACTTCGGCGATCAATATAAGCAATGGACGAACTGCAAAAGCTACTTCGACGATGTCGCTAAGTACCGGTTCTGCGATTTTCTTCGCTCCCTTGATACTGGGAGTGGTGGCTGACCGGATAGGGATTCTTAACGCCTATGGTATCGTCTTGTTTCTTGTTGTGATTGCTGCAGCAACTTCGATCTGGGCCGACCTGGTGCTGGGGCGGAAGCGGCAGATCGGCCTTGAATCCTGAGCGCGAAGTTATCGAAAATCAATTTCTGCGAGCCTCCATAGAAGTGCCGACATTGAGTTTGTTCGGAAACTATTCTGGTTGGATTCAATTGGTGATTGAGTTCGTTCGGATCCTGTTCTCGTTGGATTCAGATATTGTTGAGTGCGTTAGTTAGACCGCGCACGCCGCTACTTCGCTTTCTTCGGTGGAAGAACAACAAATGTGTATGGTACAGAATGTTGTGACGTCAGTCTCATGCCTTCGGGACAGTACATCCTCAACACGAATGGTGGTGTCACGAGTACTGTCGTCTTTACCGCAACTTCTCCGTCAATGGCACCACCCATATCGGGTGGTGGATAGTCGCGAATTGTTTCTGTGAGTTGGGGGCTCTCTTCCACCTTCAATGGCATGTTTGTCGGCGAGTGAGTCTTGATGACTGCGACTGCTCGCTTGTAAGGTGATTGGTCTTTGCTAATGTTTCTGAAATTGTGAGCAGTGTCTGCCGGGGGACCTGCTGCGGCCGCTCGCGCAGAGTCGCGACCGACTCAATCCGTACATCCGTGTGTGCCTGGATCCACCAAATTTGTGCCACAAAGAAAAGACGTTCTGCGTCCCTGGACACAGAACGTCTTAGAACGACTACTAAGTCTTACTATTTATTTCGCTCGCGCTTTTTCTCAGCCTTAGCGGCCTTCTTTTCCTTGTCTGTTTTTAGAGGCTTTTTCTTGACCTCTTTCTTTTGTTTTTGTTCCTTACTCATGGCAGGCTCCTTTAAAGCATTTTCTTCTAAAAGTATAAAACGAACAGGCAATCAGTTGCCATCCAAAATCCT
Source organism: Candidatus Obscuribacterales bacterium (assembly GCA_019746975.1). Lineage (GTDB taxonomy): Bacteria > Cyanobacteriota > Vampirovibrionia > Obscuribacterales > Obscuribacteraceae > JADYXR01. The sequence goes on along the minus strand of JAIERK010000058.1, from coordinate 43,460 downwards.
CATTTCCATTTTCCCAGGAAGCAAGATCTTCAAGCGAATGATTTTTTTTTATGTCCTTGCCTTGTTAGAACGACCGGTGCCTAGATTTTTCGATGAATCCAGAGGTGTCTCTTCGAGGGGATATCCAATGTTGGGTTGGGCAAATTGCGGATGCCTCCGATTTCTATGTCGACTGCCAGACCTCCACTGTAGAAACTCTTCCGTGGTTGTAAGGCGAGCGGTTTGCCATCGGAGCGCCGAAACAGATCGATATTCGGATTTCCCATATCATCACAAGAAGCGAGTGGATCTGTCACGAGTAGTTGCGTGCCGAGTCGACCCTTGCCAAGCTCTGAGGCGGTCTGCTCGTCACCGCCGAACTCTCTTAGTTCACACCAGTTGAGTGGTGTGCCTGCCAGCGGTTGTCCCGCGTGTTTGCCACCGTCAATGGTGCCCCAATTTTTGACATTGTTCCGGAAGATTATTATTGGTGACAGGGAACCTTGTATCTGCGTGTCCGCCATAGTCGAGTACTGGGACTCTGATGTGACGCCGATTGGGAATGGATCGCGTGCAAGCACCCTTCTCGAGATTTCCCCGTCATTAGCGAACTCGTAGATATAGATTTCGTTGGGACCGGACTTGAAGGGCTCACTTATCATTGACATGACGGCCTCGATATTGGGCTGGGCGTGTCCGTTACGAAGCCAGTAGTAGAGGTGTTCTGCAAATTGCTGTGATGTCGTCGCGACAACGTCTTGTTGACTGGGATGCATCCGAGCTTCCCTGTCAGTAGGGAAGTCTCCACCGATCACGTCGTAGGTCATCACCTGGCGATCTTGGAAATTATTGTCGTTAAGAAAGTCGCTCCAGGACTGGAGTCCTGGCACCGGCTGACCGGAGAATCTCAGCGTTAATGCCCCTTTCGGCCCAATGTCAGGCAGCGTATTCGGCTGGCAGTAAGCGACGCAGGTGAGCTTGTCCTTTGATTCTGCGGAGGCAGTAAGGAAGGGAAGCCACGGATGTTTGCGCACTACAACGCATTCGATTCTGACGATTGAATTTATATGCCGCTCATCAGCCTCACGAAACGCAGTGCGATTAACCAGGCGCGAAGTACTATCCAGACCGGCGAAGGTGAAAGAGTGTCCTTGTGCGGGTACTTCGACGAAGGATCGATAGTTGCCTGACAGAGTTTGATTTTTTTCAACTTGATATAACCTGGTGGATTTCGGGACTTGAATAGTTGTTCTATTGCCGCCTTCTAGCCAACCTGTCGATAGCGTGACCGACTCGAGACGAACATCGTTGGGAAGGTGCTTAGACAGAAATTCCTCAACATCTTTTACCGGATCGACTTTGTTGCCCTGAATATCGGCCCACCGTTCGTTGGAGTTACCGGCAAGCGACTTTGTCAACGCTTCATTGAGGTCCTTCACCGTGGTATCTAGCGCGGTGCGATCCCTATCTGCGAGCCTTCGGATGGTCGTGTTGCCCAGCTCATGTGCGAGGATGATGTTCTGACGGATAGTTGCGACGAGGGTATTGATGCCAATGACGGGGAGCGGTTCTCCGTCGGCCGCGCAAGTGCCTTTTCCGATTGGCGGATGATTGCTCAGTGAAACATAGCCGAAACTCGAATCATTGATGATTATCTTTGAGAGGTCGTTGGCGGCGAGCAAGCCCGCCGCCTCGACCGTGTTTTGAACCCTATCTCTGTCGATCACGTAAAATCCGGCATGACTGAGAGTGAGAAGCAACGGCACCAAAATGAGGCAGGTGACGATGAGCACCAGTAAGAGCATATTGCCTTTGCAGTTTCGTACCGATCGTCTGAACATTCTCAACTCCCTGATTGTTTATTGTCCTTTATTGTCTACCATGGAAATCTGAACCACCCTTTGTGTTTTCCACCTTTGTTTTTTCCTGGTTTCGGAAAGCGAGGAGGTCCTCCAGTGGGTGCCGGCGCTGGAGCTGCTGCCGGAGCCGGGGCTGGAGCAGGTGCAGGGGGCGGTGGAGCAGGTGCTGGAGCCGGTGCTGGAGCCGGTGCTGGAGCTGGTGCCGCTGGTGCTGCCGCTGGTGCCGGAGCTGTCGCTGGAGCTGGTGCCGGAGCTGGTGCCGGTGCTGGCGCAGGAGCCGAAGCAGGAGCAGGCCCTGGCCCGCCTCCTTGTAGATTGGACAGCAAAGTCGTCATCTGTGGTTTGTCCACACCATTCTGCGGTTCTATGCTGAACATGTATCCGCCCCACCATTGTCCAGCGGCCCAGTAGCTGTAACCGGTCCATACGTCCGAGTTGGCATGCATGTACTGGAGCATCGCGCTGAGAGATGCGTTGGCTCCGGGATCCTGCGTCACACCAATCTCGCTTAGAAATGCGGTGCGATTGTGTTGCCTGCACCATGCGGTGAAGCTACTCAGCGTCGCCACTGCGTCGGCAGGGCTCAGGTAGTCTGTGTGGGAGCCGGAACCGTCGTAGTCCAGGTACTGGTGCACATCGTACGAGTAGTTGTTACCAGGGTCCGTGATGTTGACCATCACGCTCGCGTTGACATCCACGAAGTTGATTGGATGCATCCAATAAGTGGATGGCACCAGTATGAGGTTGGTGGCGCCGGTTGCTCTTATCGCATTGATGGCGGCTTGTGATGAGGCTAGCCACGTGGTTGGGGTCATCGAGCCTCCGACCGGTTCGTTCATCAATCCGAAAATCACCTTTGAGTTGTTTTTGTATCTGTTGGCTAAACGAGTCCATAGGTCTGCAAATACGGAATTTGGCTGCCCACCGCTCACCCCGATCGTAGTGTTGTAGTAAGCTCCATAATTGTGAGGATCGAGAATGACAGCCATTCCACGGCTGGTCGCGCCGTTGACTGCGGTGTCCAGACGAGCGACTTCGGCAGAATTAAACTCCCCGTGAGCCTGCGGCTGGAGGCGTTCCCACGTAAAGGGTAACCTGAGCGCCTCCATGCCTTTTCCGTCGAAGTAATCAAATTCAGAGTTGCTCGGATAGATGTAGTCGATCCCATGGGTGCCCGGGAGGTTCCACTGTGCGAACTCCGCGCCGGCGATGTTGACGCCCTCATACACCATACCGGACGGTCCGGCGGATGCAGTGTTCGAGCACATCACGAGCGCCAGAGTCATTGCTGTAAACGCCAAGAAAAAGCGATGCTGCGCACGAGAAAGTTTCACTGGCTTCTGCCCGTGACTATCGTTTGAATCCATGAAAAGTTTCCTCCTGACCGAACTCATCGCCGTCTTCTCGCAATGCGCAACAAAACGTTCGATTCGACGACGCGCTCGATTTGTGTGACCTATTAATTCCAGGAGTGCTTTAATAGTTACGCCCTCGAATTTATGGCCGGTAACAGTCTGTTTGAAATATTTATTCACCGGTTACAGATTTTTGCGTGTTCCTCCTTGCGATTTAGGGTCGCAGTCCGCGCTGAATTATTGCGGCTCTCCATTACGACCATCATCGCCGTGATGCGCATAAAGAAAACGTCAAAATTTTTTGTGTCGTGCTATTTTGTCGTTAACGCGGTCATTTCGTTGACGAGTATCTGAATCTTTTCTTGCAATCGATTGGTGACATTGTGCCGTACCGAACGCGCATTGCTTATGTATTCGTCGCTGAACGCGCCAAGATCAATCGGTTCTGCGATACGAACGAATACATTTCGACGTCCCAATTGTTTGGGGCGTTTTACTCGGAATAGCTCGCGCTCTAGTTTGATAATGGCTTCAGCTAAGCGATCTGGGGTGGCATCGCCGTCGTAGTAGGCTGGTCTCCAGCTTGCTAACTGCGCCACCTCAGTGAGCTCGTTAATCTCCTCCATCATCGCCTGACGCGCCTCGGGGCTCAGTGGTTGATTGGCAAGGTGGTCTCGTAACTCGGCCGCTAGACGCCATGACTGGTCGATCGTTTTTCTGGTGTCGGCGCTGGGATCTTCGTGCATCTTTGTCTTGATGATGCGCAACATAGCTCTGCGTGCCTGAATGACTTCATCGTCCAGGTCAGATGGGGCTTCTTCGAACTTTACGTTAAAGCGCTCCTCCTCTCTTTGCAGAAGGATCTTTTGAATTGCCCTCATGCGCTCTTGCATGGTACCGGTATTTTTCATAATACAAAGCTCAGACTCCATTCGCTCGATGCGCTCCGTGAGCGCTCTTTCGATTGGAATCTGGTAGTGATACTTGATTGCCATAGGTACGACATAGGCAGTCCAATTCGGAACGACCTTGCGGCGCTCTGCAATCGCCTGCATTGCAATGTCGACAGCTCCCGCGTGAAAGGGCTGTACGGTTTCATTCAAATAAAAAATCTCCCCTTCCGGGAACATGACCAGGACTTCGCTGCCATTTTTCAGAACGTCAATTGCGTATTGCTTGGCTTCCGAATCGTGGGCGCCTCGCTCGACTGAAAAGTGTCCTAAGCGCTGCAGTGCCCAGCCTGCTAGTCCAAAATCTTCGTCAAAGGCTTCACGATTGCACATCGAAATAAATCGCTTGGCGGTTCGTCTGGATAGTTCCAGCACGACGCGCGGGTCTGTCTCGTCAGCGTGATTTGACACCAGGATGGCACCTGCGCCAGGTGGCAGGGATTCCAGGTGGGAAAGCTCTTCGAACGGAACGTGCAAGCGATTGTTGAGGCTCAACCCGGCCCGGACGAATGTCTGCGCAGTCTGAATTAGCCAGCTCGCGGGGCGGGCGGGCAGAAAGCTTCTCTTACTCGGAGCCTGTGGAGTGTTCATCGATTCCACATTATATCGATTATGGGGAAGGGTGTGGGTACAACAGTAATGAAAGAGTTTGGCAGGATATGACAGTTTCGCGCGACGCCGAAAAGATACAAGACGACAAGTCGGCAAATGACGACTTAGATCTTCTGTTGGACCGATACCGTTTGCTCGAGCAGATTGGCAAGGGTGGAATGGGCGTTGTCTACCGAGCCAACGATCTGCTTCTCCAGCGAGAAGTCGTAGTAAAGAAGCTCGATGGTTATGGATCGACCGAAGCTATTCGCCGATTCCATCTCGAAGCTAAGGCGGCGGGCAAACTCAAGCATGCCAATACTGTGGCTGTTCATGATTTCGGAACTACGCCCAAAGGTGAGCTCTATCTGGTTATGGAGTACATAAACGGGCGGGGTCTGGATCAGCTCATTGAAGAAAGCGAAAAGCTGCCACCAGATATGGTGATTGACCTTTTCCTGCTTATTCTCCGCGGGCTGGATCACGCTCATCAAAACGGGATTATTCATCGCGATATAAAACCATCAAACATCATGCTCATGATGTCCGATGACATAATCGAACCGAAGCTCATGGACTTCGGTATATCCAGAATGAAAGAAGAAGACCAGAGCATAACGCAGTCCGGTGTGGTGATTGGCAGTCCTGGTTATGCAAGTCCGGAGCAGATTCGCGGATTGAAGGTCGATGAGCGCAGTGACATCTACAGTATTGGTTGCGCGATGTTCGAAGCTCTGACGGGTGAGCCGCCGTTCTGCTCCGATCTGTCCGTGACCACTGGGATGATGCACATCAATCAAACTGCACCGACGCTGAAAGAAAAGGGAGTACCGCTTCCCTCAGATTTACTGTCAACGGTGGTTGGGAAGTGTCTCGAGAAGAATCCCGATAATCGCTATCAAAGTGCTAGGGAACTGAGTGCTGCTTTGAAGGGTGTCAGAGAACTGGACTATCCGTTAGAAAGCAATGAATCGGATTTCTTCGAACTCGAAGCCACGCCGATCAACGAAGCTATTCAAACCCAACCGAACCAAGAGCAAACCGTGCGCTTGCGGCTGTTCATGACCGCAGCGATCGGATGTTTCTTTGTACTCGTTGCCTTTCTAGTTGTACGAATTATTAATAATCACGATCAGGCCTTGCCTCGATTTGGGGAGGCGCCGCCGGAATCGTTGGGACCTCTGGCTGAGATTACCGATTTTAGAAAAGATGTGCACCACGCTAGCGAGTTCGAAGATCTTCGAAGGATGGGTGATAAAGTTGAATTCCTTCATTTGAACGGTGATGCTGTCATTACAAACGAGTGTCTACAGTTTGTATCTCGTCATAAGGTTGGCACGATTTTTTTCAGTAAAACCTCGGTCGATTCGAAGGCATTAAAGATTGTCAGTCGCATGGATCTGTTGGGACTGCATCTCGATCATGCCAGGAATGTGACTGATCAAGACATGAAGACTCTTACTAAAATGAGCCTAGCTGTACTCGATTTGAGCGATACCAGGATTGGTATCAATGGTTTGCAATACGTGGCTCAGATGGCAGGATTACGGACTCTGACGCTCTCTGACTGTCCTAACTTGACTGATGAGGGAGTGGAATCGATTTCCAACTTGCCATGCCTAAACAGGCTCGATCTGCGCAACACGAAGATCACGGATAAGGCTCTTGATTCGCTAGCGCGAGGAACGGTTGGGGGACGTTTGGAAATCCTATTCCTCGGTGATTGCAAGAACTTGACTGCTGCTGGAATTCAGAGTTCTCTCGCTAAGATGACCAAGCTCAAGGTGCTCGATGTGAGTTCGACTGCATTCGATGATGAAACGATCTCAGGTATCGATTCACTTAAGTCAATTAGCCGCTTGGATCTGGGCAAAACGAAAGTGACGGATGAAGGAATAGACACGTTGGCAGGGTTTAAACGCCCAATTGAAATTCTGTCGATTTCGCGACTTCGTATAAGTCGGAATGCTTTGGTTAGTCTTCAAAAAATGCAGATGTTGAGGGTCCTCGATGCAAGCGGACTGGAGTTAGGGGATGATGGACTGCGCTACTTAATGCCGCTCAACGTTATTGCAATCAACCTCACGAAGAACGAATTCACCCCGGAGGGCTTGGTCCATTTCATCAACAATGTACCTAACTCCGCAATTCGATTCCTTGCGGTTGATCGGGATAAGCAAGATGGTGTAAGAATCGGCCTGACGCCTGCGACGGTTACTTTGTACCATAACAACTTTGATAGGCGCAGCGTCATTGAGGTTCCGATAAGGTTGTACGATCGGTTGAACAAAGAATTTGCCACGGAGTGAGAATGGTACTGTATTTGGTGTCGCCGTGATGTATTGCCGAGTACTCACGAAGGTGGGATAATCAAATTGGAATCTTTGAGTAACCAATCGAAGAGAAAAGTAGACATGCCGAGAATCAGTTGCTTCGCGATTTGCCTGACCCTTACAGCGCTTTTGTTTTCAGCCTGCTCCAAGGTCGCACCTCCCGAGCTCGCAGCAGCCAGCTTCAACTTCAAGGCCAAGGACCAACAACCGTTTGAACCTGGGGATGAAGAGGCTATAGCAGGGTCAGTCACCAACAAAGGTGGTGCGTTCAAGGGCGTGATTGTCACGCTCTCCGGCTCCGCTATTTCAAACGGGCTCGTTGCGATGCCTATAGGCTCCAAATCCAAAGTGCAGAATGTATACTCGACGCGCAAAGACTTCGTGATGTCGACAGAGCAACCTTCGTTCTTTCAATTAGACAAGGATACTCTCGAAGCGAAGATGACCGATCTGCAATGCGATGGTGATCTTATCGAAGTAGAGTTGACTGTGCCGATGGTTACTCCAGGGAAGGGAGACATCGTCCTTACCGTAGCTCCAATAGATGTTCCTGAAAAAGCATCGAAGACCGTGTTTCCCGTCCACATATACAAAGCTGGAGGACTGCTTCTCGGGAGCTAGTCTTCGATTCTCGCCGATCTCAGGTCTCCGCGAAGGATCTCGAATAAGCCTATTTTGTGACGCCAGCCGGCATCAGCGCTCTTGTTACCTCGATTACGCGTGTCACAATTCGCTTGACCGTCTCCTGCTTTTTCGAGTCCTTTAGGGACCCGTCGCTTTCGAATGCTTCGTTAGCCTGTGATATCGCAATTTGATCAGGTACTACAATCACGCCGATGTTGCCCAGTATGATGCGCACCGAGACCAACCCGCGCAAACCCCCTAGTTGACCTGGTGATGCAGCCAAAAGTCCCGCCACTTTTCCAGTGAAGCACTCCAAGCTCTTTTCCCCGGACTCAGGTCTTGATGTCCAGTCAATTGCGTTTTTCAAGGCACCAGATATGGCACTATTGTATTCAGGAGACGCGATCAAAAATCCTTGATGCTCTTTCAGTATTTTCTTCAGTTTTTTTGCATCCTCGGGTAAACCATTGGCCTGCTCGTAGTCGCCGTCATAGATTGGCAAGTCGAAATCTTTGAGATCAATAAAGGTAGCTTCAGCCCCGGCCTCTTGCGCTAGTTCTCTGCAAAGTCGAGCTAACTTCTTATTTAGAGAGTCCTTTCGGAGACTTCCCGCAAAGCACAATATCTTAGGTTTGTCGGACACTGCTCTTCCTCCATATCAAAACCTTTGTACAGTACCAGCTTTCAGCGTTTGCTTTGGTTATTTTGTCACGATTGGCCTAACCTATTAATGCAATTTCTTATGTTAAATTGTTCCGTGTCGCAAACCATTGTCCCATCAACGATTTGGGAAAATTCCCATGGCTTGGCTACAAAAACTACACACTTTTTCCATAGATTGCCTATGCGCGGAAAGAATGAGGTAGCCGAATGTCTTTGGACAGCACCCCCAAATTCGACTTGAACAGTTTCACCGACAGGACATCAAAAGACAGGCTTTTGACAGATCTCTTGAAGTTGCCCGAGAAGCCGCTCCCCGGCACCGAGGGCAAAGACGAGAAGAAAGAAGAGAAGAAGGAAGAGAAGAAAGACGGCGCCCCCGGCGGCGGCGACATGCCGCTCGACCCGTACCGGCGGAACTTCAACGATCTGAAGCCCGGTGGGACTGGGACTGCTGACCCTACCGATCCTTTCACTGAGAACCTGTCTCTTCTCAAGAAAGCCGGCGAGAAAAAGCCTGGCGACTTGAAGCCCGCTGACAAGGCCAGCACCCCCAGTGGATTTCCTCTCGACCCATTCGATCCGCAGATAAGCCCACTTACCACGCCTGACAAAACTGGGAAACCCGCCGCCAAGGCTGATAAGCCTGGTGATCTGAAGCTCGACGATCCGTTCAATCCATTCGCCAGTTTACCGAAATTCTCTATAGATGAACTCTTCCCTGGTACGAAGGGCGTTAAGCCAGAGGTCGCCCCGAAACCGACCGAAGTCAAGCCCGCGGACAAACCAGCCGAAGTCAAACCCGCGGACAAGCCGGTAGTTCCAGCCGGACCGCCTAATCCAGTATTCAACGAAACGAATGTCAGCGACGCTCTGAAGCTCGCCAAGGAAAAGAATCAACCGATCATCAGTTTCACAACGGCTGACGGCAGGTTAGACGATGCTGCAAAAGCCGCTATGAAGGCTAATGAATCTAACGCAGTTTTCGTAGTGATCAATCAGAGTCGCTCGGGGCCAATGCTGGATGCCGGTATGAATACTGACCAGTTCTGGCAGTTAGCGAACCTTGCCGGTGCTGGATCTGACCTCAACAATATTCGACCTGGATTTATCGGAAAATTCAACGCTAATGATTTCAATCCGGCTGATCCCAAGTACAGCATGAAGCCGGTCAAAACTGGAAGTCTTGTGGACGTGATGGCGGGTCAGGTTCAGCCTCCGACACCATCGGACGGTAGCCGGTCAGTAGGCCCGCCGAAGCCTGCGGACACGCCGAAGCCTGCGGACACGCCGAAACCTGATGCGAAGAAGGATGTGCCACTTACTCCGGAAGCCAAAAAAGACGTTCCCGCGGAAGGAGACAAAGCGAAACCGAAGTTAGAACAGGTCAAATTCTCGACAAGTGAATTTGATAAAGCCGTACAAGCTGCGAAAGACAACAACCTTCCATTGGTTGTTGTGAAAAGCGCGGATTATTGCACCCGTTGGTGCCCGCCGGTCACCAGCGCCGTGGACAAGTTTGCCGAGGGATTGAAATCTTCCGGCACTCCTCAAGCCATTGTACTGAAGCTCAATCACGAAGAACGTGTCGCGTTGCATGCTTCAAATCCTGCGCTTGCTAAAAAGGTAGATGCTGTTTTCGCACAGTCATCAATAGTCCCACACGTGTCAGTCTTCAATCCCAACGACATGAGCAAAGCTGTCGCTGGCGGGGGATATGGCGGTGATCAGAATTATCTCAGCCAACTGGTTCAATCGGGTCGTGCCGCTATGCCAGCCGATTCGAAGGTCGTGCCACCAATGGTGAAGCCGGGCGGTGACCGGGTTGCGCCGCCGCCTGTGAAACCGGAGGGCGCAAAGCCAACGGATAAGCCAAGCACGTCATTCAATGAATCGAATGCTCTGGATGCAATTAAGTTGGCAAAAGAAAAGAATCTACCTATCGTTGCGGTTTCAACTCCCGATGGCAGGCTTGATGCTGCCGGTCAGGCTGCAATTAAGAATGCAGGTGACAGCGCTGTTGTCGTCGTGATCAACGACCGTAATGCTGATGCCATGATGAGACGCGGCTTGTCCTCCGACAAATTCTGGGCTCTATCAAATCTGCGTGGATCAAACGGTGACTTAAACAACATAAAAAGTGGTTTTGTCGGACGTTTCAATCCGTCGGACATCAACACAGGCGACACCAACAGCGGATTCAAAGCCGCCAAGTCTGGCAGTCTCTCCGGTGTACTTCAAGATCAGGTGCAACCTCCTGTTCCCAAACCACAGGACAGATCTGTGCAACCTCCTGCAAAACCGACGGAGCCACCTCGACCTGATGCACCGCCAAAGCCAGCTGAGAAGCCAGGACTGGAGCCTAGGAAGGACGTGCCGCCTTCCGAGAAGACTGAGCACAAACCGGTTAAGCTCGACAAAGTGAAGTTCGATACCGACGATGTTGAGAAAGCATTCAAGCTCGCGAAGGACAACAATCTTCCTGTCATTATCTATAAAGGTGCCGACTTCTGCGGCAACTGCCCGCCAGTTAGCGCTGCTGTAGATCAGTTGGCCAAGAAATTGGGTGATGCTCCAACGACTGAGGCCATCGTGGTGAAGCTAAATTGGGAGCAGCACCAAAGGCTGAAGTCAACAAACAAAGAGCTCGCTGAATACATAGATAAGTTCTTGCCGAATGGAACGGGCTACCCGGACGTCAAGGTCTACAATCCGAACGATACATCCAAACCTCTTAAAGATGGAAACGGATATGGTGGTGACGAGTCCTATCTGCGTAGTCTGGTGAAGACCGGTCGCGATGCGATGCCCGCATCGAAGGCTCCAGAGAAACCGCAAGAGAAACCTCAAGTGAAGCCCGAGGTGAAGCCCGAAGTTAAGCCTGAGGTGAAACCTGAAGTCAAACCTGTAAAACCACCAGAGGCACCTTCCAAACTAGATCCCATGGTAGTGCCAGCCGATCTGCTGGTGGATCCATTTGATCCACAAGTGAAAAAGGCTAGCAAAACAGAGGTGAAACCTGAGGTGAAGCCGGAGGTGAAACCCGAGGTGAAGCCTGAAGCGAAACCCGAGGTGAAGCCTGAAGCGAAACCCGAGGTGAAGCCTGAAGTGAAGCCCGAGGTGAAGCCTGAAGTGAAGCCCGAGGTGAAGCCTGAAGTGAAGCCCGAGGTGAAGCCTGAAGTGAAACCCGAGGTGAAGCCTGAAGTGAAACCCGAGGTGAAGCCTGAAGTGAAACCCGAGGTGAAGCCTGAAGTCAAGCCAGAGGTGAAGCCTGAAGTGAAACCCGAGGTGAAACCTGAAGTGAAGCCCGAGGCTACACCCAAAGCACCGGAAAAACTGGAAAAGCCAGCTGAAAAGACCGAAGCTGCCAACAATAACTTCAAAGTGAAAAACGCTGAAGAAGCTAAGGCTGCAATCGAGGACGCTCGAAAACGCAACTTGCCCTTGATCGTGCACAGTACTACCGTGATTTGCACGGATGAGCATTGCACCATGACCAGTCTGGAGCCAGGCACAGCCGACAAGTTCAAGGATCAGGCGGTATTCCTGGAGCTACCTCGAGGCGGCGTCAAGGACATTCCAGCAAGTGCCGAGTTCGATGAATTGCGGAAGTTGAACGACCTCTACAAAGTCACTCCAGAGGATCACAAGACCGAACTTGATCTGCATGTATACAAATTCAACGGCACCTCCAAGGCTCTCGAGCAAGAAGACGGATTCAGAGCCAAAGACGAATTCGTCCAGCGCAAGGCCAAAGTCGACGCCTCCAAGTACATAACAGCGAGACTTGCCGCGATCAAATCTGGTAAGTAAGTTGAGCACGATGTAGAAACAAATCCGGACTGGGAGCCGGCTGGTTCAACTGCTGAGCGTTCTGGATTGTTCCGTTTATTCGGGAGACACCGGTTTCGGCATGCTTGGTGCCAGCGGGACGCTGGCGCTCCGCATTACGAGTCTCGAAATCTCCTCTGGGGAAACGGTTGTTGCATGCTCGGTGCCAGCAAAATGCTGGCGGTCCCAGTGCTGCGTTTTCTGACGCGTCTGCGCACCGACTTTTAACAATATGAGAATTCAGTTAATTACTGATATCTATCAAAGGCGCTAATATTTTCGAGTATCAATATCAGTAATCAGAAATAAGTGACAACGGCTGTCGGACGATCGGGGATTGGATTTATGCTGCTTAAGTGTCTTGTAAGCGAATTTTTTGGAACCGCATTTCTTCTCGCGACGGTGGTTGGTTCTGGTGCTCTGATGCACAAGCTTGATGCGGGAAATGTAGCGGTTACTGTTTTCGGAGTTTCGGTTGCAACCGGACTAGTTCTTCTCGCCTCGATCAACACTCTTGGCTCGATATCCGCACAATTCAATCCGATTGTGGCATTACTCAATGTTGTTCAAGGCAAGATGAAGTGGTCGTTGTTGGTGCCATATGTGGTGGCACAGATCCTCGGTGCGATTGCTGGTGTTGTTGTTGCTAATTTGATGTTCGAAGTGCCGGCGTTTGCGATCTCTACAGATCCGCGTACCGGTTATGGGCAGTGGATTGGGGAGATGGTGGCAACCTTCGGTCTAGTTGGATTGATTGTTGGTTGTTCAAGAACCAAGCCCGATTCTGTTGGTGCGACTGTGAGCGCCTATGTGGCGAGCGCCATCATGTTTACCTCATCTACATGCTTTGCCAATCCGGCTGTGTCGATTTCACGGATGTTCACGACCACTATTACAGGCATTCGTCCCGTCGACGTACCTGCCTTTATCGCATTCGAATTGATTGGGGCTGTTCTTGGATTCGTTGTATTTTCATGGCTTGTGGGCAAGGAGAGTTCGTCTCTGCCCCATCAATCGGATTCGATTCGCGTTGCTGATGATTCTCGCCGAGTTGAACGAGAGGTTGTCGCTGCTTCAAGGGGCTAGGGTGTACACTGAGAATGGTGTTGCTAAGCTGAAGACTTAAAGTTGCGTGTAACGTGTCCTTGATAGTCACTTTTTTCAAAAACGTGCGCATGGTCATAGACCTGAGCATCACGTACTACCCGATCGCCCTGGTAATGGGGATCATTCTATTTTTGACGTGGCAGTTCCGTCCCAACCCGCTAAGGGTGCTTCATTTATTCATTCTCTTGCCTTCGTTGTTTTCAATTGGACTGCTTGTGTGGGGAACCTACTGCGAAAAGCATGGAAGGAAAAAGGCATACCAAGAGATTTTTCTCAAATTCGCTGCATGGGGACTAGCCCTATTGGGACTTTACATACTTTGGACCTTCAAGGCGCATTGGCGCTTTTTCCTGCCAATTGTAGTGACCGAACTCTGGTTCTTGTATCTCACTTCCTACGTTACTGAGATGTTGATCTCTGACAACTGGCATTAGTTGTTCAATGCATATTCAATGCCAGTTAGAGCGTGCCGCAACAGATTTCCGCGCGAGCAAACGAACAATCAGAATGCGCAGCACTGGGACCGCCAGCGTCTCGCTGGCACCGAGCATGCCACCACAGATTTTCCTTCGAGCAAACGAACCAAACAGTTGTTCAGTGACTAGCTAATCATTACCACGCGGCGCGGCGCTTGGCGGGTGGCTTGATCAATCCGACAGCTTTGGATGCTGCTGCCGACAGATTGGGCTCCAATCGCCGTCCGATCATCTTTTCGATGTCGCGCATCAGGAACAGTTGTTCATCGGAAACGAACGACACTGCCATCCCTGACCGCCCGGCTCGACCGGTTCTACCGATGCGATGAACGTAGTCCTCCGGCGATTCCGGTAGATCGTAGTTGATTACATGACTGATGTCTGGAATATCCAAGCCGCGTGCAGCTACGTCTGTCGCCACCAGAACACGGAATGCGCCCTTGCGGTAACGTGCCAAAGTCTTTTCTCTCTGGCTCTGAGTTATGTCGCCATGGATCTCTTCGGCCTGTACGTTTGCATCGATCAGTCTGGCCTTGACCCATGTTGCTTTGCGCTTTGTTTTCGTAAAAACAATGACGGAGGTCGTGGCCAAATCTGTGATCAGCTTGGCGAGGAGTTCGTCTTTGCTGAACTCATGTACTCTGTAAACTCGCTGGTCGATCTCTTTGGGCTCCAACTGATTGTTGTTGACTCTCACAGTCGCTGGATCGTTTAAAAAGTCTCTAGCGATGGTCTGCACTTGCATGTTGATCGTCGCAGAGAACATTAGCGTCTGTCTTTCTTTTGAGAGCTTCGACACTATGCGGCGGACTTGCGGCATGAAGCCCATATCGAGCAATCGATCCGCCTCGTCCAGAACGAGAAGTTCGATGCCGGAAAGATCCACTGATTGACGTTCGATATAATCCAACATCCTTCCTGGAGTTGCGACGATTATGTCGGTTCCTGCTTTGAGCTCTTGCTTTTGTTTCTCATAACCGATGCCACCATATATAGTGGCGCATCTTAGTTTGGAGCGTTTTGCAAAGCGCTTGAACTCCCCTGAAACTTGAACTGCTAGTTCGCGGGTAGGAACCAGAATGAGAGCACGAGGTTTTTTATCGGGCTCTTCGAGGCAATCGATTATCGGCAGCGCATAGGCGGCCGTCTTTCCAGAACCGGTCTCGGCGGAGGCCATAATGTCCCGCCCCTGGAGTGTCAGCCCGATTGTCTTCTTTTGAATCTCTGTTGGTTCGCTAAAGCCGCATTCCGCGAGCGCGGCGAGGGTTGGCTTGGACAGTCCAAGCTCGGTAAAATTTGTCAATGTAAATTCCTTATTGCCAGCATTGGCACCTAGGCCAACTACAACTGCTATCTAAATGTTATACCCAGGAAACTGTGGAAAGGCAACGCCTGCGACCTTCATGACTCAAGCTACTTGATATCTGCCTGTCTCCCGTCACTAATCGCATAAGTATGACATATTTACAATTAGATGTCAAAAGAGCTCCCTTTTATTCGCCCGAATTCCAGACCGGTACGCAATCGTTGACACGTCGGAAGATGACGCACGGCGAGATGAATGAATCTTCAAACATGCCGCACGTTTCCCATCCGTTGTTCGTGCGACCTTCGAGCAAGTCGCCAAGTGTTTTTCGTTGATTGCTGAATACACCTGCGAAGGCGTGCTCGGCCGCATACTGGTAGATGTTTTCGTGTTGTTTTCTTATGAGAACTAACGTTGGACTCAGACTTCCTTGCATTATGCATGCGAGTTTCAGATTGTTCTTCACCTGATGCGTGACTAGCTCATGTGTGAGAGCAGTTGCAGTGTGCTCGAAGAACGAGACCGCTGTTCATGTTATTCTAGCTGCCGCGAAAGCTTGCTTCGAGCTTCGAGCATTCATATGAGAGAAAACTGGAATCGCGCTACACAAACATTGGAGTTCACCACCCGCGAACTCACCAAAATGATTGAGCCTGTCTTCCCGAAAAGGCAGGTTCTGGCCAGCTTTTACACGCAGGGTGGGCTCGCCAACACGAACATCAAGCTCAAAGTATCGGATTCCGATACTCCTCTGATTCTCCGCGTGTTCACCCGAGATCCGAGTCAAGGTCCGAAGGAATTCAGCATTTATCAGAGACTTAAGGGGACTTTAGCAGTCCCGGCGGTCTACTACTTCGGCGAGAGCAATCCAGTCTCCAATCACCCCTACATAATCATGCAACATGTTGATGGCGATCGACTGGAAACCCTCGTTGCCGGCCTCGATGACAGTTGGAGTGTCGAGACGGGTCGAAGTGTCGGTTCCACACTAGCTGCCATACATGCTGTGAAGTTCCCACATGAAGGATTTCTGGATGGTGAGCTCAATGTCTTTTCGCCGCTAACGATGGGCAGTGTTGGATTCATGCAGTTCGCGCATCATTGTCTGGGCCAGCAACTGGTACAGCAGCGACTGGGCCCAGATCTGCAAGGTCGGGTGGAACGGTTCCTCAACAAAGAAGCAGTTCTGTTAGATCAATGGCAAGGACCTGCAAGTCTTACCCATTGTGATTTCAATGGGTCGAACGTACTTATCCAACGGACAAAGTCGACCTGGAAAGTTACTGCGGTGCTTGATTGGGAGTTCGCGATCAGCGCCAATCCATTTATTGATTTTGGCAATTTATTGCGCGATCCCATAGGCTCGGTGTACAAGTTTCAAGAATCGGTTTTCGAAGGTTACACCGAAAGTGGTGGCATGCTTCCTCCTCGCTGGCGTGAGCTCAGTCGGCTATCGGATTTAATGGCATGGTTCGATTTTCTCTCCAGGCCAGACGCCGGTACGCGACTGATCTCCGATGCTTGCGGAGTGATCGAGCGGACCATGTCGGAGTGGACCTGAAGACCGTACTCGGAGTTCTGTTGAAATCCGCGATCTTCAGTTGGGCTCTTGTCGTTTAATTTTTCAACCATGTCTCAAGCAAGCGGCGAGGGTTCTGTCCATTCTTTGGATCGTCAATCTTCTTCCAAATTGCATCGGCTTTTTGGGGATTTGATGCTTGAAGTTCGTAGAGCTTCTTTGTCAGTTTCTCGAATTCATACTTCCCTAACGTTTTGTCGGACTCATATAGTTGGTGAAAAAAGTCACGACATGGTTGTTTCCCGTCTCCGCTCAGTCTGGGAAAAACCTGCGTTACTGTGTCAGCTGACTCATTAACTAGCTTGAGGATCATTGCCCTATGGCTCGTCTCACTGGAATGGAAAGTTTCAATCAGACCTCTCACGAAGTCTTCTTTGACCGGATCTGACCGATTAAGTAATGACAGGACTTGCACTCCGAAACTGAGTTCTTGTGTATCCCCACTGAGAAGGAGATTGATTTGCTTCGCCACATCTTGATTCTCTTTGCTGGTCAACATGTGGTGGAACAAGTCGAAATACGCTGGGACCCTTCCGATTGCGCCGCCGACATCAGCTTTCAGGCTCGGGTCTTTCTCCGCCATGGCGAGCAGTTGCTCGAACTTGGGTCTGCGTTGTTCATCGAGCCAGTGTCTTCGGGCCTGAAACAGAGTGGTTTTGCTGCCGCTCATGAGAATAATAGCTTTTGCTTGTTCTGTCGTTTTCGGATCATCGAGCAATGAGAATATCCAGTTACCCGGTTCGCCTTTCAAAAAATCTTCGAGTGCGCTTTCAATTCGAGGCAAATCAGATCCGGACGCAGTCTTCATCATTTCTTGAACCGCTATTACTGCTCCCTCTTTGTTCGGTGTGTTAAGAAGTAAGATCATACCGGCGCATGCATCAGGAGTCGTTAGTGTTCCAAGTGCAGTGAGCACGGACTGCTGTTTCTC
This sequence comes from Candidatus Obscuribacterales bacterium, assembly GCA_019746975.1. GTDB lineage: Bacteria > Cyanobacteriota > Vampirovibrionia > Obscuribacterales > Obscuribacteraceae > JADYXR01. The sequence continues at coordinate 25,879 of JAIERK010000058.1, read as the reverse complement.
CGGCTGCTGTAATAGCGAGACGGCGGTATCCACGTACTTTTTCATATGGCTTGTCTCGAGCATTTGCGTTGTGTTTTCCAGGGCACGAACATTTGCCGGCTTGTCTATGCCCTCGACTAGCTTCTTCACTGTGGACGATAGCACCTTCTCATCTTCTGTTTTGGGTTCAAAAATGGTTCGTAGCAGTTTTACCGTACCTTCTTCACGTCCGCGACTGGCGGCTTCTAGAAGCCCTATTGCTTGATCGTGTGTAGCTTTGTTCGAGAGCATTTCGATGAACTGCTTCGCACTGGATGCGGTGCCTGGATTGCCTAGCATTGATAAAACTGCTGTAGCAGAGACGCTTGGTTGTGCTGGTGGCGGTTGATCTTCCACCGCTTCCCTTCTAGGCGAAACCCTCAGTTGAAGCAGCTCTCCAATCGCCTTGAGCTGCTCTGGATTTTCGGTTACTTTTAACACAGTGATTAGGTCTGGCTTTTCCGATTTGATAAGGCTGAGGAGTTCAGTAGCAGCCGCGGGATTCTCCGCATGCAGTGCTGATAGATGACGCGCCCAGAGCGCTCTATTCTCTTCATTAGAGTAGAGATCCTGAATCACTGCATCCAATTGGGGTCTACTCTCTCTCTTGCATTGAGCTGCCAGTTTCAGCATTCTCATCGCTTGTGGTCTACTGTCCTCGTCAGCGATTGCTTCCTTGAGGATCTGAATTGTTTTGGGAGAAAGACCTGATTCAACAAGCATTCTTGCGTCGCTGCGCTCTTTGGGTTCGAATTGTCCTATGCTCCAACCATCATGAGCTGGATTGAGCGGACGCCCGTCCGATGTGACATTTAATGTTTTGAGCAGCTCCTTACCTTGCCCAGCAACCTTTGGATCTGATGAGGTCAGCATCGTTGTCAAAACTTCTGCTCCGCTGTTCGAGCGCAGCTGCTCTCTAAGAACTGTCGCCGCGGTCGATAGATCTTTGTCCAAGTAGATCTTGAGAAATTCGTTCATTTGCTCGGGCGTTTTCAGTTTTGCTACCAAATCGATTGCGAATTTGGGCTCTTGCTTGAGCAAATCTGTAACCCGGGTCATTAGAGCTGCATTATCGGGATTCCCAAAAGTTTTGGTGAGGCGAATCTGCTCTTTTACGTCGGGATGCTGCAGTATCAACTTAGCCAGACTGTTGCGTTTCGGGTCGGCGTACATATCTTCGAGAGTTCGAACGCATACGGGGTCGTGTCGATCTGCGATTGGCTTGGATTGTGACTCGTCAACGTTGTCTGAAGCGCCTGACGGTGTAAGCAACAATCTTCGTGCCGAAACAAACTCAGCCGGAGTGCCATCAACCAGATCTTTCGTCAATAAAGCACAAAACTCCTGCCTCGTCGGATCGTTGAAGATCTCCAGAAATCGAGATATACCGTCTGGATGTCGAATTGTATTGAGCGCCTTCGCAAACGCGGTGCTCTGATCCAGGTTAAGTGTTGCTGCACGATCCAGAGTTTTTTGAAATACCTCCTTCGAGCTGTATTGCAGATTTACTAGCAGACCGCCGGCAGCTTCACCCATCGAATATAGAGTCATGCCGCTCTGCTTAGTTTCAGGTGTGCCAAGACGATTCAACACCTCGATTTGCATACTGCGGTCTTCGTAACGAGCAATTTTTTCGGCAATTGCCTTTTCGTTGCTATCACCTGTGACAAGACCGAGAAAGGTGGATACTGCTTGTTTGGAGCTATCTGTATTTTGTGGTGTGGAAATCAATTCAAGCATCTTCCTGGCGTTGACTTGTTCTCTGCTTTTCGTCGCCTCAGCGCAAAGGTTCAATACTTCTCTGGCACCGGCCGCGATGTCGATACCATTGGTAGTAGCAGGTGTCTCCAAAATATTAACAAGTTCTCTTCGGCGACCGGAGTCTGATACATGATTTAGCACCCTGAAAGCGTCAGTTCTGCTTTGTTCTGAGCCATTCAATAATTGCACGATTTTGTCGGCTGTACTCTTTTCGTAAGGTTCTGAACCTCCTAACATATTCAATAGTTCTTCTGCGAGATAAGGTTTGGACAGCAGTGCATCTACTGCTTTGGTTTTTGACTTATCTGAAACTAGATCCAGGAGCGGTGCCAGATGTTCTTCCCTGCCGAAAGCCTTTGCTACCTGCTCCACCCTTTCAGGATTTTTTTTCCACTGATCCATCCACTGGGAAAAAAGTTCTGGGTTGGTATCGCTCAATTCCAATAGGTTGCTGACTGCTTGGGGATCTGATGATCTGCTGTCGCAGAGCAATTTTTTTAGCGCATCGGGGTTACAATTCGACCTTGCTTCCATCGATACAAGTACAGCCGGAATGATGTTGAATGTCCCCAACATCTGTGCGACGGAATCCTGTTTCTCAGTTGCTGAAGATGCTTTTAGAAGATCAACAGGGTTGAAGTCAGTCGAAGTAGATGATACGTCCAGACTCTTGAGGGAGGCTTCATCATAAGGCAAATTTTTTGAATACATATAATAACTCCCATTCGGACTGCAGCCGAATTGCCACCTACGATCGATCTTTGATTACAGTTGTTACAGAATTGCTAAGTTGCTAAGTTGCTAAGTTGCTAAGTTGCTAACATTCTCTCGCACCCAAGGCGTAGAGACTTAATGGGTCCGAGGCATTCCTCGGAAAGAATAAAGAGTGGTGTCAGAAATCCCGGTCCAAGCGTATCCTTCGGAGGGAGGAATAAAAGGCGGTGTCAGAATATGCCGTCAAAGTAATAGGTGCCAAGGCGTATTTCTTGTACGGAGCAGTGTCGGAACAGCGAGTGTTACTGACTGGTCGCTAGCAGCGATCGCGTAGCAGCGATCGTGTAGCACGTTAACGGCACCCTCTAAATTACCACTTAAACTCGTCGTTGTTGGGCTTGTGCTGGTTTGCCGACATCTGACTGTTGCTGCCCTTCGCGTTCGGGTCGAAATTCATGCGGCCGAATTCTCCGCTGTCTCCTTGGTTCGACTGTGACGATTGTCCTGCGTTCGGGATGTCTCTTTCCATCGTGCTGAGGCGATCTTTCCATACTTGTACCTGACGTCTTTCCATGTCGGCAGTTGGTCTAGTTGGAGGAGCTCGATGTGTACCTGATATGGACGCTTCCCCTTTCTGCGCATCTTTCTGATTCTGGTATTCGATATCGATGTTAGTGTCCTGTCGTCCCCATGGAAAGATGAATGCCATCGCTCCTGGTATCATGATCGCCATCGCCAACATAATCAAGACGACGAATACTATTCCGAGAACAACGAAAACATCTTTGTAGCTCACGAAGTCAAACATATCTTCTTTTTCGGTATCACCCAATGCGTACATCAGGATGTGACCAAAGGTGTCGAATTTGCTGGAACCAGTCGAATGTGGCGCTTTGGCTCTTTCGCGGACTATGTCGATAAAACTGGATGCGGCTCCCATCCTCTTGATGAAGAGATCTCGATACTTTGCATGAACGTGCTTGCCGGTGTTGTGCGCGCCGGAATAAAGATCGATAGCTTCTTTAAAGTCTTTCTCCGAGGCAGTCTTGCGCCCTTGCTGCAAATGTGCGAAAGAACGCCCCATGTAAGCACGAGCAAAACTCATGTTCTGACGGTTGAGTGTGTGATTGAAGACACCTAGCGCGTCATCGAAAGACTTCTCTGCACCGGCATAATCTTTATCCGCAATTTTGATCAGTCCGGTGGTCAGAAGGCTCTCTGCCGTAAGCGGATGCTCCGCGCCGAGTGCCTTTCTCTTCAGACTCCAGGCTTCGCTGGAAGCATTCATAGCTTCCTTTGTATCGCCCATGGACAGTTTTACTTTTGCCACCGTATCTAGTGCTTGAGCTGCGACGACAGGATCATCGCCCGCGAATTTTTCGGCAAGATTGAGAGCGGTATAGGATTGGTTCTCAGCTTTTGTCAGATCATGCTGTGCTAGAGCTACAATCGCCAGTTCCGACATGGCTTTGACAGTCTCTCTATGCTTTGCGTTCTGTTGGGCAATCGTCTGGCATTGAGTGAGATGCTCCGTCGCCTTCTCGTAGTTACCCGTCTCGGCGTCGAGTCGGCCCAGGTAGTAGTGGATGTATCCCAACGGCATAGTCTCTGAATCGGGAGACGATTCTCTAAATTTAAGTGCCTTCGTAAGATCGGTGCGTGCATTGTCGTAATCGCCAGCCTCCAATCTCACGCGACCCATACTGAAGTACGACTTGCCGAGTCGTGGACTGTTGTCACCATACGCTTTCTGTCTCAGCGCGAGAGCTTCCTGATAGAGCGATATGGATGATGTATAGCGACCTTCCATCTCTTGTGCGTGAGCGAGACTTTCGGTGGCTTTCATCCGACGAACATCGTCTTCCGGAAAATTCTTCGCTGTCTGGTATACGTCGTTGAACGCTCGCTCTGCCGCCTTGAGTTCACCCTGTGATTCAAGCGATTCAGCTTTATTGAGTTGCTGGTCAAAGTTGGTATCCGCGAATGCTTGCGGAACCGCTTGGATCGCCAGAAAGCATGTTATGGCCAGGGACACCATCATTTTGTTCGTCAGCTGAACAGGCAACATAAGCTCCTCCATCGCCACTTGATAAAAGTGGCTACGCTTTCAGGTCTACGCATCTTTTGGGTAGGCAGATTGTCTGCTTCTCAAACGGGATAACGGGTGATTTTCTGTGTCGATTGGCTCTATCATGATGCTCCGAAGAGCATAGCGCGAGTATGGCTTGCCTCTTGGTAACAAGCCTGCTATTAACCCCAGATTAATAATGTCTTCCGCCGCCGTGCATGTACCGATAGTAGATTTCATTTGTGACTGAATCCGGACAGATTGGATTTGATTGGAAATCCGGTCACTAACGGACCGGATACCACTCAAAGGGCATTTGTTCTGGGATTCCTGCCCGGCAATACATCACGTATCCGGGCTGCTTTAGAGGTTTTTGTCCAACCTCAAGGTTGTGTCTACGTCCCCTCTGTGACTGATTGCATCCGCGGCTCTTGCTTGCTTATTCTTGACCAGAATTGGGCAGATGAAACCAACAATGACCCGACCATACTCTGATGTTTTAGTTTTGCCCAAAAATGGGGGATGCTTAAGCTATATAATGGCAACCTTTTGGGGTCGGAGCCCTAAAGCCCTGTGTTCTCGCTTGATTTTAATGATCCAATTGAGGTCGAGCGAGTATGTCTGTCAAACCCGTCTTTTTCAGCCGTGACGACAAAGAAATGCCGTTTCATTATCTGCCGTCTCGGTCTTCGGTCATAGCCGGTAGAATACTTTTAGTCAGTTGTGGAGATAAACATGAAAGGCGCAGGCTACGTCTTCATAGTAATTTCAGTCTGTTATCTGATAATTTTGGCGATGGAGTATTACCGTTTCGTCCAGGGACAGAACTGGCCAACCAGTACTGCTACTGTCCAAAAGTCAGCCAACAGTTTGCCTTTCGACAAGTTTATGTCCAGCCGGATGGACGGTATGGCGACATTTATCAACTGGTCCTATATCAGATACAACTACAGCGTCAATGAGGGACGCTACGATGCTGAAAAGGAGCTAGGACCTCATCTCACGTCTTTTGACTTTTATATCGGTACGATGGCGGAGCGCTTCCCTGAAGGGACTCGCTTCAACGTCCGCGTCAATCCGCGCGATCCGAAAGAAAGCTGCGTCGGATTCGAGGTTTTCAAACCACTGGAGATGTTGGGTGGAAGCGCACTTGTATTCGGCATTCTCGGAACAGTGTTGCTCTATCTCGCCAACATCACATCAACAACTACCGGAGATGATGCCGAGTTAGACCAGCCGATTGAGTACTTCGAGAAGAAATACAGGAAATATTAGTGTGGGCGTGACACGGCTGATTGGTTGATCACTGCAGCCTGAGCCTCTCCTGGCTCTTTCTTCTTGTTGTTCAACATCGCCTCGACCAGACCGACGAAGAGTGGATGCGGGTCATCTGGTCTCGATTTCAGTTCTGGATGGAACTGGCAGGCGATGAAATAGGGATGATCCTTTAGTTCGATCATCTCTACGAGAAGCCCGTCTGGAGAGAGCCCAGAAAAGGTTAAGCCCTTCTCTTCAAGCGCTTTTCGGTGGTTGTTGTTGACTTCGTAACGATGACGATGTCGCTCGGAAATCTTATCTTTACCATAGACGCGTAGCGCCATCGAGTCTTTAGCCAGTTCGCAGGGATAGCGTCCGAGGCGCATGGTTCCGCCCTTGAGGACAACGTTATGCTGGTCCGGCATCAGATCGATAACTGGATACTGCGTCTTGGGATTAAACTCGGTCGAGTGCGCACCCTCCATTTTAGCCACATTGCGAGCGAACTCGATAACAGCGGTTTGCATGCCCAGGCACAAACCAAGATAAGGTATCTTGTTTTCTCTGGCATACTTGGCGGCTTGAATCTTTCCTTCGATGCCTCGATCTCCGAAACCTCCCGGCACGAGGATCGCGTCGACGTCGTTGAGATAGGCTTCCGAACCGTTTTTCTCAATGTCTTCCGACAGCACCCATTTGATATCTACCTGCGCTCCAAGTCTTACACCGCCATGCTTCAGCGCTTCCACCACCGATATGTACGCGTCGGAAAGCATGACATACTTGCCGACAATGGCAACGTGAACCTGCGAGCTCGGCTTCTTCACGCGCTCGACCATATCTTTCCACGCCGTCAGATCGGGCTCGTTGTTTTGTAGCGATAGGCGCTCCAGGACTCGATGCGCAAGCCCTTCCTGCTCCATTATGATCGGTACTTCGTACAGGTGCTTTACGTCCTTGCACTGTATGACGCCCTTCAAATCAACGTCTGTGAACAAAGAAAGCTTTTCGCGAATCGACGGATTGAGGGTTCTTTCCGTCCGGCAAACCAGAATGTCAGGCTGAATACCTCGGCTGCGCAGCATGTCTACACTGTGCTGCGTAGGCTTGGTCTTGAGCTCATTGGTTGTTTTTAGACTTGGAATCATAGTGGCATGGATGTAGCAGACGTGGTCTCTGCCTATGTCTTTCCGCATCTGCCTGATGGCTTCGAGGAAGATCAAACTCTCGATGTCGCCGACGGTGCCTCCAACTTCGACGATAACAATATCTGCCTGCGAGTGGCTTGCGACCTTGCGCAAGAAGTTCTTTATCTCGTTAGTGACGTGCGGAATCATTTGAACCGTTCCGCCGAGATAGTCTCCCCTACGCTCTTTCTCGAGGACGCTCTTGTAGATGCTGCCTGCCGTGACGTTGTTCATTCGGCTCAGATCCACGCTAATAAAGCGCTCGTAGTGCCCGAGATCCAGATCGGTCTCGGCGCCATCCTCTGTTACGAAGACCTCTCCATGCTGATACGGGCTCATAGTGCCTGGGTCGACATTCAGGTATGGGTCGAGTTTGACGATCGTCACGCAGATGCCGCGGGCGCGCAGCAGCCTTCCCAACGATGCGGCAATGATGCCTTTCCCCAGAGAGGAAACCACACCACCAGTTACGAATACATACCTGGTGTCCATAAGACCTCCAATCGAGATGAGTGATTCCAACCTTTACTATACGGCACGATGCCCCAGTTTGAGCATTCCGAGGCGATAACCGCTTTACGAGAAAAGCGCTTGCATAGGGAGATGGAGGGACCAAAACCTTCGCTGTTTCTCTCCCCCGACGCTTGTGCTGTTGATCTCATCTTTAGTCCCCTATCCTGGGTACACGAAAGAATGAGCCCTGGTCAGTTGTTTCGCTTGCGGGTGCGCTCAAGAGCAGTTGTTGATGTCCCGGAGGAGCGACTACAACATCCTCTCTCATGACATTAACGACTGGTAAGGCATGCGACATCGGCTCGATACCATTTGTATCGATTTTATCGAGTTGTCCAAAATACTCCAGAATGCGGCTTAGCTGATCGGTGTAAAGGCGCTTTTCATCTTCTGTGAGCGCCAACCTGGCCAATTTAGCCACATGCTCGACATCTTTTGAGGTAATCATCTCAACTGTCCGTGTTTAAGTTATGCCGAAGTGCTTTCTGCTATTCTGCCAGAAAGACACTCTGGTGTGAATGATGATCTTTGAAGTTGGATGCATGTTGGTGGCGCTCGTCATTATAGTTGCGGCCGCCGAGCTCTTTACAAATGGTATCGAATGGCTGGGGCAACGTCTCGAGCTGAGCGAAGGCGTTGTCGGGAGCGTCCTTGCGGCGGTCGGCACAGCCTTACCGGAAACGCTCATTCCGATTGTAGCAGTGCTATTTTTCGGTTCTCGGCACGGAGACGAGGTCGGTATCGGCGCCATCCTGGGCGCTCCGTTCATGCTCAGCACGCTGACTCTGGGGCTCTGTGGTCTGGCGGGATTGGCATTTGCCGCCAGCGGCAAACGCCAGAAAGATCTGAAGTTCAATTCCATCGTAATGTCGCGGGATTTGAAATTTTTTATCGTGGCTTATTCAATCGCAATGGTGACGGCAGCATTTGCGACGCATCCGATCATCAAGTACGTCATGGCTGTAGTGATATTGCTAATCTATCCGGTCTATTTGTGGAGAACCTTCCAATCGGAGGGTGAGGTCGGCGAGGAGCCGGAGGCGCTGTACCTTGACCGAATCTTGAAGAAAGGCTCCAATAAGTTGCGCTTTATCCTGCCGCAAGTTTTTCTCGGACTTGCTGGCATCGTAGGTGGTGCCTGGCTGTTTGTCGAGTATATTCAAGATATCGCCGAAGATATCGGCTTCCCACCATTGGTGTTGTCGTTGATTGTCTCTCCGATTGCCACTGAGCTGCCTGAGAAAATCAACAGCATCTTGTGGGTGAGGAACAGCAAAGACACCTTGGCTCTAGGCAACATAACGGGTGCAATGGTTTTTCAGAGCTGCATCCCGGTTGCGTTCGGCGTGGCATTCACTAAGTGGAATCTCGATTCAGATACCGTTATGACTGGTATCGTGGCGATTTGCTCGGCACTTCTCCTGCTTCTTCTTGTCCATTTGAAGAAACTGAATTTCATTCATCTTGCGGTCGGCACGATTGCATACATAATCTCAGTTTCTGTCCTCATGTCCGACGAAGTCTTTCAAGGGCACACCGCCGCCCCTGTCTCAACGCACGAGTCCCATCCCTAGCTTCATCCGCGAAGTAATCACTCAAGTGCTAGATCGTATTCCGAATCGAAGCGCAGACAAGCTCATAGTGGTCCGTCTGCGCGTTCGAATCAGTGATGTCTGTGATGCTAAACGTCAGGAACTCGCTGAGGAGTCAATTCAAAAACTATTGCTCGTCCCGCATATTGGCTATTTCTGCCATTGCGAATCACGTCTGTTGCCATTGTATTCAGATTTTCACCGTTGCGTTGGAGCATGACGATGAAGTTAACTTCTCCGTTTCTGTCTACCCTGGCTATTCTCGCTCTGTACTCACTGTTTTGCGTCGTCAGGTGCTGATTGAGCGCATCACGAGCTTCTGCGAGACCACGTGTGCCGTTGGTGGCTAATCCGCGCAGAAAAACGGTCGCCGCTGTATCGTTGAGACGACCCTGTTCGGCAGCCTCCCGCATTGCGGTCATCTGCTCCATGGTTGGTGCCGGCGGAAGTTCTCGCTCCTGGCGTTCTTCCGGCGGGTTTTCCGGCGGGCTCTCCGGTGGGCGCTGGTTGCGAATATCGACGGCCCAGGCATCACTGACGATGCTGCTCAAATCCGGTGTTGCCGCAGTACCGGAAGCTTGTTCGAATGAATTGTAGACCATTTGCGCAGTCTCCTAGCTTTTCAAAGAAACTAAGCCTATCCTCAGGCTTGGCTGCATGGTAAATGTCAAAGTTGACCGAATCCTGACCATGTCCCAAATCGCAATTGTGTTTCAACCTTGCATTGGACGATCTGATCTGATTCCGAACCGGTCGCCCTAGCCAAACCGAACAAGGTCGTGATAATCGAAAGTAGCTGGTCGGAATTCAGAAACACAGAATGCACAAAATTGGTACTGGCTTCCAGCTTGCTTTTCCAGTGGTTTTGAAATTAAACGAGACAACCAGTCGCAGTGTCTAAGATTCGGTGATCTTCAGACCGAATTTAAACTGTTTCTGCTTCGGAATGCGACTCATGGCGCGCGCCAAGCTCGCTTATGATCTCGGCGACATCCGAAGGTGTATCTATCATATTCGAATCGATGTGTATCACAGAGTGACCATTTGCCGCTGGATATGCGAAATCTAGAATGAGTTTTATCGCTGCGGCGACTGGTATCGCGATAAGCATTCCGAGCGCGCCTGCAAGAACCTCGCCACAAATCACTGCGAATATGATGGCGAGCGGGTGAAGCTCAATCACGTGACCGACGAATTTCGGAATGACAACATAATCTTCAAGCAGTCGCGCGATCCAATAGCATAATGCGATGAGCCCGCCGACTTGAACACCTTGTTGCGCGACTCCAACTATAACTGCCATGGTGATGGCCATGAGCGGTCCCAACACCGGAATAATCTCGAGTACACCGCTCAGCATAGCGATCAAAAATGCGTACTTGATGTTGAATGCAAAATGCAGGATGACGTAAGCGACGCTCGCCATCAGTAGTATCAAGAAAAATTGGGTGCGAATATACTTCGCCACCATGACGTTCATCTTGCCGGATAACTGAACGACGGCATCACGTCTGTCTTCTGGGATGAAGCGCAGTAGGTATTTACCTACAGTTTCGCTGTCCATGATCAGATAAATGGATGAAACTATGCAGACGAGAATATGCAAGAGACTCTTCGATAGAAGCTCTCCGAGGTGCACCAACTCTTCAGGCTTGCCTAACCATCGTTCGAGGTTGAGGACGATATCTGAAGAGGCTGTCTCAACATTGATCTGCCAGTTGAATGTAGACGAGAGTTGTTGAATCAGGTTGGTAACTATCGCGTGCCTGTCGTCAAAAAGCGTGCCGGCTTGTTCGATCAAAACCGTTCCAAAGGCTTTGCTCAATAAAATAATCGTGCCGAGAAAAGTGATGTAGATGAGACCCACTGCAATGTGCTTGGGTATCTTCGTGGCTTTGCTGACGAACCGCACTAGAGGCAGCAGCAGATAAGCCAAAATTCCGCCTACGATGAAAGGCGGAAAAACCTCACGCACCAGGTAGAGGAACCAGACTAAACCAAAAATCGCCAGCCACTTGAGCATATATTTTTTCTACCCCAGCAGAGCCTGCCCAAACGGTTGCCCGATCCGCTGCCGTTTTACCGGCAGCGGATTTGAGGTTTGCAACTATTACCGGACGGCTACCGGCTCCGGTAATAGCTGAGAAAAATCGCGCAGACCGGCGCGAACTAGTTTTTTCAGATACCACGACGGGCGGAAACGCTCACCGAGCTCTTTGTGGTGGCCTTCGATTTCGCTCAGGCACCATTCGAGACCTTTCTCTTCAGCCAGGCTCAGGATACCGCGCTTCATGCCGCAGCCCCACTGCATGCCGACATCGATGTCGGAAGCCGTTACTACTTCTTCTTGAAGGGCATAAAGCGCTTCGTTAAACATCGGCAGGATGATGCGATGAGCATCGATCTTTTTGCTGGAGCGTTGGAAACTCTTTACGCTATTCGCTTCTTTGATTATCTGCTCGAGCTTGGGATTGACCTTTTTAGCTTCGCCTTTCTGAGGAATATTTCCTTCTTCATGCGAGTAGAAGCCGCTTCCGGTCTTCTGTCCGAGGCAGCCATGTGCGACAAGCTTGTCAAGCAACGGCGAAGGCTCGAAGCGAGGACCATACTCTTTATAGAGGAAGCTGTTGACGTGAGCGCAAATGTCGATGCCGGTCATGTCGAAGAGTGTGAATGGTCCCATCGGCATTCCAAACTTGACGACCATTTCATCAACTTCTTGTGGCGAAGCTCCTTCTTGCAGCACATAGAGCGCTTCATTCATATAAGGAAAGAGCAGGCGGTTGACAAGAAAACCAGGGCACTCTTTGACGCGCACCGGAATCTTCTTTATTACTTCGCTGCAGAGTTTCATGGCGTGCTTGACGGTGTCGTCGCTGGTCTTGACGCCGGGAATCACTTCAACGAGCTTCATTGTCTGAGCCGGATTGAAGAAGTGCATGCCCACTACTTTGTCTGGGCGCTTCGTAATAGAAGCGATCTCGGAAATCGACAGCGCCGACGTGTTGGTTGCCAGGATTGTGCTTGGCGGGCAAATTTTATCGAGTGTCTTGAAGATCTCGAGCTTGACATCGATTGTCTCTAAAGCTGCTTCAATTACGATGTCAGGCTGTCCAAGCTCATCGTAGCTCGTGGTTCCGCGGATTTGACCGAAGTGGTAGTCCGCTTCCGCTTGCGTGAGAACCTCTTTTTTGACGCGCGAGTCATACATTCTTTTTATGTTCTTCAGACCGCGCTCGACAAACTCTTCTTTAACGTCTTTGAGAACTACCTCAATCCCTGCCTGGCTGAGTACTTGCGCGATACCGCTACCCATTGCGCCGGCGCCAATAACTACTGCTCGTTCAAACTTCATGTGAATGCCCTCACGCACACCTTGATCTTGACTAGATTGGCTATGCTAGCATGTACAGGAGCCTTCGGGTTCCATATCAATGTTTGTTTTCCTTTTGCTTACTTTTTTGAAAGCCAGCGTGCAGGTGGGTTTTTATGGCGCTCGTGACGGAATTATTCAGGCGGGTCCCCAATGTCTCGGAAGGGATCGATATGGATTCGCCGAAACACCTTGGATGGTTGATGCTCACCGGACTGGGAATTGGTGCCACCATCGGTGCTGGCATCTTCGCCATGCCTGGAATCATTGCAGGTAAGGCGGGACCGGCAGGTGTACTCTCGTTTTTAATCACCGGACTGATTATTTTGATTGTGGCCATCTGCTACGAAAAGTTCTCGAGACACATGCCTCATGGAGTTTCCGCTTATAGCTACGTCTACAACTCAATCGGTGAGCTGGTAGCGTGGGTGGTGGCATTTGGTTTGTTTATGGAGTACAGCTTCGGCGCTGCGGCGGTTGCTATCGCCTGGAGTGTGTATTTGCAGACAGCGTTCGATGCAATTAAATTAGACACGTTCTGGAAGGGGTCGACGGTCAGTGAGACCGGTCAGCTGACCTTCGGAGTCAATATCATAGCAATAATGGTTGTTGCCGTTATTACACTTATTTTGATGTTTGGCGGGGTCAGCAAATCCGCGAAGCTCAACTTCGCTCTTGTCATACTGAAAATGGTGTTGTTAGCTGTTTTCCTTTGCGCTGGTATCGCCCATGTTAATCCCGCTAACTGGCAGCCTTTTATGCCGCACGGCTTTGAAGGAGTTTTACAAGGTGCAGCCATTGCGGTATTTCCGTATGTAGGGTTTGATGCTCTCTATACCTTTGCTCGTGAGTCAAAGAGTCAGAAGGATACGACTCGTGGTACCTTCCTCTGTGTCGGAATCGTAGCGGTCCTTTACGTCGCGGTTATGGCTGTCGCGACCGGTCTTGCTCCATGCTCTATCGATGGAAAACCCAACGATCTCTTCGTGGGCTCCGAAGCGGCGGCGCCTCTAGCCAAGCTGCTTACGGCTGCCGGCGAAGTCTGGACTGCAAAACTGATTGCCTATGGTGCTGTACTCGGTATCTTCAACGTGCTTCTCGTTCTGTGCATGGGCGGTCCCCGAATTTTCCGCAACATGTCCGAAGATGGCTTGCTGCCTGGCATCTTCAAGAAGTCGCATCTTGGTAATCCAACCTTCGGTATTTTGTTGAACGGCATTCTCGTCGCTGCGTTCGCAGGTTTCATGCCTTTCGGTGAGATCGCCGACATGATGGTGCTCGGCACTCTGATAGCTTTCGTATTCGTCTGTGCCGGAGCCTGGCGCAACAAGCTGGTCAATCCCGTGCTCGCTCTTGCGGGCATCATCGGGTGTACGGTGCTCGCCGCCAATCTTAATCCGATCGTGTTGAAGACATACGCAATCACATGTCCTGTCGGATTACTTATTTACACCTTCTACGGATTCAAGAATAGCCGCCTCAGAAAGCTTGCCGCCACCAGCCAGAGTGAGAGTGTCGCCGAAGTCAGACACTGATATCGCATTTTGATTAAGGCTGTCTACAGACGAGTTACTAAAACCGGTTCTCCACTCGGATAACCGCGCTCGACTGACACTAATCGTCGTCGTCTTCCTTCTTCGCGGCGAACTCTGCGATCTTCCGATCGATGAATTTCATCGTCATTGGAAAATGGGATTTCATCAGACCCGATGTATCGTCTGTATGATTGCCGCCGCCATACTTCGCGCACATCAGCTCTGCAAATGCTTCATGTTGACCGCGAGTGTCCTTCTGAAGGAAATACGAGATCTTGTTGCGCACGGTATCATCGGTAATCGCCCCAGAATCGAGACGGTAAGCATGTCTGTACTCTTCTGTCTCTGAGAGCTGGCCAAGATAGTGATCGACTGCATGTCCAAGTTCATGCTTCAGTGTTCCAATAGGATCAGGCGTATACTCCCAGTCGAAGCCGTTGCCGATAACATACTCGCAAACAACGATTCCATTTCCGTAGAACATACCGGGACAGTCTTTGTAGGTGCTGCCCTCCATGTAACCGGACGGTTGCCTGTTTTCGTAGGAAGGCTCCTTGTCAATCAAAGTCGGCGTCAACCAAATTTTGCATCCCTTGCGATGAAGCAAGGTCAGCAATTCGGGAGGATAAGCCTTGAGTGCATCCTTGATTTTGTATTCGAGCGTCGCTGATACGGCCGGTCGATTCTTGAGCGGGCGAACACTCTGTACTAACGTGTTGATAATAGAGGGCGAAGTGTTGGTCGGAGCGGCTGCTGCGATCGACGAGCTTTGCTGACCGCTTTTGCTAGGTTGTGGTGGCATTCCGGGGAACTGCTTGGCCGCCTTCGAATAGACAAGTATCGCGTAGCTGCGATCCTTATAGTGAGCGTCGTACGCCTTGTCATTTTTCTTGAGAAAAGCCATAACGACGTTGATTTGTTTGTGCGTTTGGAAGTGGTGCGCGAAGTACCAATATGTCCTCAGCGCCGTATCCTGGTCGCCGCCTATCCAGCAGGCTGAGGCATACTTGATGTATCCCTCGGCGAACGATTTATCTTTTTGAATGACGTCCCAAAATAAAGCCGCTGCATCTGAATATCGTTTTTGTCCGTAGACATAGATGGCGATTTTATATTCATCGCTTAGGGCCGATGCCTGGGAAGGACCGCCCGTATTTAGCAGGAGCAAAAGAAGTACGATGACTGTAGGGATACGAAATTGTGCGCACGTTCGGACTGCCAATTAAATTTCCTCCGCGCTTCTAAAGTTGCATATCCATCGTACCTGGCTGATCGAATAGACCATGGTTATCGTACGCAGATTGATTCCTGTATGACAAATGTATCAGGAAACGGGACTTCTGGATGGAGATTTTTTTAGTTGTGGATTATCGACTTTTCGAGCGTGCTGAGATTTGTTCAATAGCTGATTGGCGCTCGGTGTCCGTGCACTTTCGGTTTTCTACTCCGATAGTGACACGACGCTCGTGAAGCAAATCGTTGGCAACATATAGGGTAGATTGTTTCGTCTGAAACAAGATTCTGACTGGATCGTACCTGTCCATCGGGAAGCTGTCGATATCTACATCGATGGCTCTGTCACCAGATCGAGCCAGCCCAAAGCTATCGGTGCCGCTGACCGGTGCACTCGGTATTCTCCCGGCTCGAACAGCGTGATCGTGTCCAGGTCTATACTCAATTCTTCGTCGGATATCTTTAGATCGACAGGGGGCGATTCCGCCTCAGCGTAAGCGCTTCGTTCGAAACGACCATCGCCGTCCGTGCGCTGAACTCGGGAGTTGGATGTATTTCGTTTCACCGGGTCTGCTCCGGCTACACTATATTCCCTAGAGCGGCTCCGGCGAAGCGTTATTTCGCGTCGATCCAGTTTTTCCCCACACCCAGATCCACCTTCAGTGGAATCTTCATCGGCTGTCCAAGCTCCATAGCCGATTTCAAGATCTCTTTTGTGGCTTCCAGCTCGTCTTGGGGGACTTCGAGCACCAATTCGTCATGTACCTGTAGCACCAGCTTCGCATTACTTCCTGCCTCTTCGAGGCGTCTGTCGAGATCCAGCATGGCCAGTTTCATCAGATCTGCGGCGCCACCCTGAAGAGGTGCATTGCAAGCGGCTCGCTCGTCTGCTCTCCTGACGCCGGTATTGCGGTCGTTGAGGTGCTTGAAGTGACGTTTCCGTCCCCACAATGTGCTTACGAAGTTATTAGCTCTAGCTTCATCGATCGTCTGACTCATGAATCTCTTGACTTTGGGATAACGACTGAAATACTTGTCGATGAAAGCTTGAGCCTCTTTCGTTGAAATTCCCAGAGATTGCGCTGTGGCAAACGGTCCTTGCTGGTATATCAAAGCGAAGTTAAGCGTTTTGCCTACTCTGCGCATGTCGTCATCGACTTTGTCTATGGGGACGTCGAAGATTTCCATGGCGGTTCTGGCATGGATGTCTTGGTTGCGGTTGAAGGCGTCAATGAGCGTTTCGTCTCCGGACATGTGTGCCAGCATGCGCAACTCGATTTGCGAGTAGTCCGCGGAAATCAGGAGTGCGTCAGGGGTGCCCGTAATGAATGCTCTGCGTATTTTGCGCCCGAGCTCAGTTCTAATTGGAATATTTTGCAAGTTAGGATTGCTGCTTGATAGTCGTCCGGTTGCGGCGACCGTCTGGTTGAATTCGCCGTGCAGCCGCCCGTCGCGTCTGGAGATCTCCTTAGGAAGTGCATCTACGTATGTAGAGCGGAGCTTGGAGAGGTGGCGATAGTCCAACAGTTTCGCGATAATCTCGTGATCGTCCTTGAGCGCTTCCAGGACCGCAGAGTCGGTAGAATAGCCGGTTCCACCTTTTGTTTTTGCCTTTGTTGAAAGCTTCAGTTCTTCGAACAATACGCGCTGGAGCTGTTGCGTTGAATTGATGTTGAATGTGTGACCTGTTATCTGGAAGATGTCTTTTTCGAGCTGTGTGAGGTCTATGATGAGCTCTTCTGAAAGCACTTTCAGGTAGTCGCGATCGAGGGCGACGCCTGCCTGTTCCATCTTTGCTAGCACCGTAGAGAGTGGCAAGTCCATATGGTGAAGCAGGTATCTTTGCTCTTCGTCGAATGTGCAGCAGTAGTATCGCGCAAGCTCCAAGGTTACTCGGGCATCGTCGGCTGCGTAAGGAGCGACGCTCGAGATCGGAGCCAGACCCATGTCGATTTGCTTTTTACCGGAGCCAATGACTTCGGTGATGCGCTTCATGTAGTAGTTGAATATACGTTCTGCTTGTTCTTTCAGTCCGTGCTTGTCATCCGGATCGACTATGTAACTAGCCAGCATCGGGTCACTCACCATTGGACCGAGTTTGATACCCAGCAGTGAAATTGCGTTCATTTCAAACTTGGCATTCTGCGCGATTTTTCCAATCTTCGGATCTTCTAGAATTCCTCTCAGTTTGCTTGATACCAAATCCGGTGGCAATTGCTCGACGCCTATAAACCGATGACCGACCGGAACGTAAGCGGTCTTCAAATTCTTAATCGATGAAGTCGCGTCAGCGATCAAGGTGCCGCCGTCGTTCTTGATTCCTTCTCCCCAGGCGAAAGCCCAGCCTACAATCTCAGTGTCGAGAGAGTTGATGCTGTCCGTCTCGAGGTCTATGGATATAACCTCTTGTCTGGACAGTTCGGCAACCAGATCGTTCAACTCGCTCTCCTGGATAACGATCTGAGGTGTCGGCAAACCGCCGAACTTGGGCATCTCAATTTCAACGCGAACTCGCTTCGGTTCTGCCAGTGATATGGTCAGGTCGGAGACTGCTTCTGTTCTCTCTGGTGGAGACCCGCCTTCTATGTCGGCGAAGGCGATTGGCGCGACTTCTATTGCGTTGATGATGGTCTTGAGCTTCTTCTCCAGATCTTTCTTGTCTTCTCCTTCACTGGAGAAGGAGGTTGCCAGACACACAGGCAGACGATTGATCAGGCTGCGGAACTGAAGACTCTTGAAGAATTTTCCGGCTTGCTCGACATCGGGCATCGTGAGCTTGCACGATTCATAATCGAACGAAACAGGAACGTCGAGAACAATACGAGCCAGGCGCTGGCTGGCGAAGGCAATCTCTCGGCCTTCAGTCAGCTTTTTCTTGACTGCTTGCTGAGCAATCTCATCCAGCTTTTCATAAATACCCTCAAGGGTCCTGTGCTCTGTGAGCAGCTTCACGGCGGTGACAGGTCCGATTCCCTTGACGCCTGGAATGTTGTCTGATGCGTCCCCGCAGAGCGCTTTGTAGTCGATAATTTGATCGGGCCAGACGCCCATCTTCTCGAAGACTTCTTTCTTCTTAAAGCAAGTCAGGCCGGTTTTCCCTGGCATCAAAATTTCTATCAGACTACCTTCGTCGCCGACCAGTTGGAAGGCGTCTTTGTCACCCGTAAGTATGACTACTCGACGCCCATCTCGAGCCGCTTTTGTCGCTACGGTGCCGATCACGTCGTCAGCTTCGAATCCAGCCAATTCTAGAATTGGAATGCTGAGCGACTCGACACCACGTTTGATCAGCGGCCATTGCACTGCCAGGTCATCCGGCATCTCCTGGCGGTTAGCCTTGTATTCGGCGAACTCCTGATGACGAAATGTGGGCTCGTCCAAGTCAAAACAGACTGCCAGCATATGTGGTGCCTGTCGATCTATGAGGTCGAAGAGGGAATTGAAGAAGCCCATTACCGCCCAGGTCGGGACGCCGTTTTTCGTCCGCATGCCGGTCGTGAGAAGAGCGTAGAAAGAACGGAAGGCCAAAGAACTTCCGTCCACCAATACCAGGGTTTCCTTTTTTTCCATAGCAGTGTTCTCTGGGATCTGCCGGTCTTTGAGCTCGATACCTGGTTCCGTCATCGGTTCGCCCTCTTGAGTTTCGCGCGATTATAGTGAACACGATTACTTCCGTTTTCGTTTCGTTTTATCGTCCTCATCAGAAGCCGGCTTTGGTTCCGACCTCTGCGTCGACACAGCCGTGCTTGATCCTGTCACGACTTCGGATAGCGGTGAGCCCTCCGAAAGCGATGGCGCTTCGATGCCTATCAATGCCGCGATTGTCGCTGCGATATCGGATGGCGAGGCGTCTGCACCGCATTTCCCGGCTTTGATACCGTTGCCGAAGAACATGAGCGGTACTTGGCTGTCATAAGCGAACGGAGAACCATATCCGGTGCCGGTCGACTCACCAAGAAAAACGTAACCCGATTTTGGCGATACGAACAGCTCTCCGCTGCGACCGAAGTAGTAGCTTCGTCGCACTTTCGATGATTGCGGGCTGTTGGGTGGTTGGTTGGTGTAAAGTTGCCAGGCTGTGAATACTTCGCCAATTCCAGGCACCGAGTGCGCGACTCGCGATACGAGCGATTCGACGTCCGGCTGCCTGAGCTTTTGACGATCGATGGCATCGAGGTTGAGATAGAGATTGGGTGGCTCGAAGGCTTCAATCCAGTCTTCGTGTCCCAGGGTCGAGTCGAGCTTGGAGTCGAGGAAGGTGGTGAACACTTTCGGATCAATTCGACCGCCGTCCATGCCACGCTCTTTTGCGAATTCCGGGATCAGGGGGCAGCCATGGGAGGCGGTAAACACAATCAACGCTTTGTTGAAGCCTACCTTATCGTTGATCATCTGAAAGAGGGATGCCAGATTTTGATCCATTCTCAGGACTAGATCTTCAGTTTCCTGGCTGTATGGGCCAAAAGCCTGAGTCAGTTTTTCCCCGGCATTTAGTCCCAGAATTAGCAGGTCCGTGTCAGGGTGTTGTCCGAGGAACTCCTTGTCGACAGCCTCTTTGGCGAAGTCGATTACCATCTGATTGGCAAACGGCGTCATGCTGAATTGCTCACAGTAATCCTGACCTTGTGCGCCGGCCTGGATTACGTGCGGGAATATTTTTCCATCGCCTACTGCCGCGCGTTCGTACGGATAATCGTCTTTTGTCGAAGCGGCGTATTGAGTTTCAGGAAGTAGTCTTTGCCAGGGCTTACCCATGAATTTTTCAGCGTAGTGCTGGTCATTGAATGCGGAGGCCCATGTTGTGAGGGACTTGGTGTACTTCGATGATGTCACCATATTTCCGGACTTCGTGTCGAGCCAGAAGGCATTGTTAGCCAACCTTCCACCAAGGAGAATTGACGATGTCTGATCGCCTGCGATTGAAAAAACTTTGCTGCGGCCGTTGGTGGCGAGTTTGAGCTGGTCACCTATTGTGGTGCCAGCTGCTTTATTGCTTCCGGCGCTGCCGCTTGCGCCCACCAATTCTGTCGAATCATCGGCGATAGCCGAAGTGGTGGTTTTCTTCCCGCGTGTGTACCAGGTGTTGCCCACCACCCCTGTGTTCCATGGGTACGCCCCATTGGCTATGGCGACTGCCCCCGTAGCAGCGTGGGTCGTGCCGTAGTCGTACGTGCAGCTCGGGTACTGGGCGCCCTGCTCCATGAGGAGCCGCAGCCCACCAGCCTGGAACCGGTCCTTATATCTGGCGAGGAAATTGTAGGGAAATTGATCCGCCACAATCAGTACAACGAGGCTTGGTCGACCCGAGTCCCCGGATTGCGCCACGCAGGGTGGTTGAAACGAAACTAGAAGTAAAAGACACAGACCGAACGATACAAATCTCAAAAACAGACTCGATCTTGAAGAAAGTTTTGCGCGCGCAGATGCTGTCAAGATGTCCCTCCCCAGGGTTTAACCCGCTTCCCCGCGACCGCAGGCGCTTAACCTGGGGTCGTCCAAGAGCACGTATTTTACTTGGTTGGAGGACGATATTGCAGCGACTTGACAGGCTTAATTCACTTCAAATTACTTTGTGAAAGCGTGCATTTAACCAACTGTCTTGATATCTTTGTGTGGTCTAGCAGCCGTATCCGTGTCGCTCGTGTCTACGAAATGCGACACCTGTTCTGGAGATAGCTGCACTTAGTGGAGAAATATCGAATGAGTGAAAGAACCACTTTAATCAAAAAAGCTGTACTAACCAGCGTTGGAGCCACGTCTAGCATCGACCGCATCAAAACGGCTCTGAATGACGCCATGCAGGATGTTGTCAAGATTGGACAAGACCTCGTCACAGAGCTCGAAGAGCAAGGCAAAATTAAGACTGATAATGCTCAGTCCTTCTTGAAAGGGCTTCAAGACGAAGCAACCAAGCGTACGGGTGAAATCGAACGCAAAGTTACCGAAAAGGTCCAAGAAAAGGCCAGAGATTTTGGTTTTGTCAGCAGAGAAGAGTACGAAGAGCTAATCGAGCGCCTCGAAGCGCTTGAGAAAGCTTCCGGCTTGACCCCTGCCGAAGTCGACGAAAGCAAAAAGCGCGCCAAATCGAAAAAAGCGAAGAAAGAAGAGTCCGCTGAAGAGACTGGCGAATAGTCCGGTTTAAAAACGAAACTTCTGAAACCAGTCGTCGGACTATCCGTCGGCTGGTTTTGCTGTGCCTACAATAAATCGGCCGGGATTGGCGGAATTTGTGGCGTCATCAAATGTCTTGAAGGTTCTGCGATATAAGCACCCTGAACGATTTCCTTCTTGTCAGGCATTGGCCGTCTGACTTGAAACTCGAGTCCCAGCGCACAGTTGCCTTTGAGCTCAGGAGAAAATTTCTTTACCCATGACGAATCGGCATTGATGATCAGGCGACTCTTGCCATCATGAACGGGGTGCAACAGCAAATCGCGCATGGCAACTGACCACAATGCCAGGCGATCAGTGCCGCTATTGGTTGCATTCTTTGAGTAGTAAAATGCCTGATCTTCGGAAACGGGAGTGGCGGCGAATGGATAGGCTGTCGATGTGTGTATGATGGCATCGCTCTCCCGTCCAAGATCTCTGGCGTCCAGTAGCACCGTAAGTGGTTGCATGTCGTCGTCGAGTTCGACTTCAGAGATGACATCGGATACGGGCTTTTGATCGATGGTTGCCTTTACGAGCTGTTCCTGGATTTCGCTGTAGGGAGCCAGAACTTGTAGATCCTTTTGAAACCACTTTGACACCATTGCCTGTTCTCGCTCATCGAATTCGGAGTCGGTTACAGCGCGGTTGGCCGTTTCGAAAAACTGCTCCTCTTTCACCGCTTCGGCTACGGGCTCAAAGAATAGATGCCTTCCCAAGAGATACGCTTTCAATGGCGAGTCGAATTGATGCAGACCGTTGCGCAGTTGGGTAAACGTGGTTGAAGCAAGCTCATACGTCTTGGCTCCTTCGCGATCTGCGTTGAGTCGTGCGGTACGTGTCAGATCGAGTATTTTGTGAAGCACCTTTATTCTGTTCTGGTCTGCGGCGCAAGAGTTATTGAGGTCATCAATTTGACTTAGCGACGAAGCTAACTTCTGAGCAAGTTCAATCTTCGAAGTCGAAGAAGAGCTTGCTTGCTTGCGGCGTAACGCGTTGATCCTCGTTGTTAATGACGAGAGCTCGAGTCGTTTTATCGACAGTCTAGAACTTACCGCTCGGCTTTCCAAAACTACCTGCTTCTTCACGAGGGTGGCGGTTGCAATTGTCTCGAGCGCGGCCAGATTTGTTGCAAAAACAGCCTCGAGGTAGCTATTGCATAACGTTTTATCGAACCCTATCCGCCCGGCTAAATTGACATTGCCCGAACGGTCGATGTAGAGCGGCACTGCGTTTTGCGGATATGGCACAATTTTGTTGGGGTATTCGAAACATTGCCCGATCGCGCTCTGCTCTTCGGTCGTACCGCCGCGCAGGAGCGTCCGCTCTCGCGCTCCAGTGTCCTGTGCCAAACAGCTATTGGCCGGATATCCGCCTTCAGTCTTGGCGGCAACGCTGCGAAATTCCATCTGCAGTGCTTTTATGACTGCTCTGGGATCGGGTGCAGGATTGAGGCTGCGCAGCCAGTGATAAAAACCGAGTGAGAGAGCCTCTGCCGGTTCCATCTGAGGCAGGGCCGGGGCAATAGTCAGTTTCAGACTTCCGCTGCCCGGCACCGGGCCGCCCGTAGCCTGCTGCCAGTAACCGGCGCCCGTCCAGGTTGTCGCGTCGAATAGCTGCTGGGCGGTGTTGAACTTATTTGCTCGACCCTGGGGAAACCTGAATACGCAACCACTCGCCATCGCCTGCGGTGCGCTGCCTCCAAGCAATGCCGAGACTTTGCGCACGAACCGCACCGCTGTCGTTGACTTGCGCTTCGGCTCGTAAGTCACTGCCATCGTGATTGCGTTTGGTACCATGCCTCGCGCAAGCCCAATGAGCTTTTCTGTTTCGATAATCTGACAGCGGTCCGCTATCGGCAAGAAGCGGACGTACGTGCCGTCTCCCGATGGCACAGGGGAGGATGCTCGGAAATAGCCATTGACCGCGTAACTCTGACCTTCCTCCGATGGAGGGTGCTTGCAAGTTTTAGCAAGCATCATGTTGTTGTCCTCTTTCAATCTGCCGAGACTGATCGATACTGCTACCGTCTTAAAATCTGTGGGCTCCTGCATTCTCAACGTCTTTAGAATCTGCCCGACGGTTGTCTCGGTCGGATCTTTATCGTCTACGCTTGCACTTCCTGCTACCTGACTCATCCGATCGCTGAGCCGGCGCTCGATCGCCTCGATTTCATTCAAATCGTGTCCGACCCAGTCTTTTGCGAATCTGCTCTTGAGCATAGTGGCGACCATCCAAGACGAATGCAATGCAGATTTGGCGGCGTTGAGCGAGGTAATTCGTCGCGGCTGTCCCACGTGTTCTTGACCTGGACTTTGAATTAAATCGCAGATGCCGACCGGTCCGAAGCCGGAGTGCTCTTCCGAAAATGCAGCCATTCGTTCGGCCAGCGCGAGAGTCTGAGTCTTGACCGGATCCTCGACCTTTTGATCGACGTTAAGTCGCCCCATTACCAGAATATAGACGCAGATCAATGTCCCGGTGGTTATTGATGCCACCATTACGTGCCATAATGGATAATCGCTTACCCTCGAGTTAGTCACATTGATACTTTGGAAAGCCTGTTAGAGACAAAGGTTTCAATTTTGAAGCATACTGGATAATAGCAAGAATAATTTGATTACTTGCTACCGTTGTTGGTGAGAGTCGATGATCTGTAAGAGCGGATTCAATCGCTGTCCTCCCTCGAAAATCGGTCTAACAGTCCTGATTTTAGTAGGCCTTTTCTTTTCGTGTTCGGCAATTATCGGACTGCCCGCTGGCGTAAGCGCTTCCGGTCCAGGTGAGTCGACGATTTCCGATCCTTCCTTGCGCTTCCTCGATCGACTGATCGATGACGGCTCTTACTCAAGCGCCAGAATGAAAATTGAGAAGCTCAAGCAAGATAACCTGCGCGATCCTGATGTTTGTTTGTTAGCCGGCCGCCTCTATCGAAAGATTGGCTTGTGGTCACTTTCTATAGTCGAGTATGAGACGGTGAAAAACCTAAAACCAGGTCTTGCAGAGCCTTATATAGCTCTTTCTGAGATGCATCTGGAGAGTCTCAGCGTGGAGATTTCGCTCGCGCTTGCCAGGGAAGCTGTGCGTCTGGCACCAAATGAGGTGCGTGCCAAAGAAGCGTTGATTGCCGCTTTGATTGCAAATCATAATGTCAAAGAGGCTCAGGAAGTCCTTTCCAAGACAATAGTAGGCAATCGGTCTGATCCCGAGATGCTTTACCTGTCGTCTTCCATCCACCGCAAGATGGGTGACGTCGAGACGGCGCAGAAAGAACTTGAAAAGGCAATGTCTCTCAGACCGGAGAATATCAACTGGCTATTCGACCTCTGCGAGATATACGAGGCGAACGGAGAGTACGATGCCGCGCGCAAGGCTGTCGCCCGATATGTGGAAGTCGCTCCCGAGTCGATCAAGGCTCTGAGCAAGCTCGCCGAACTTCTTGAACTGAGGCTCTACGAGCTTGAATCGGCTGGCCAGGTCTACGATAAGTTGCTTTTGATTGAACCTGACAACGCAATAGCGCTCGCCGGAAAAGAGCGCATAGAGAAGAAGCGCAAGGACTTTGCATCTTTCGTCAAACGTTGCATATATCGCGCATTCAACTGGTTGGCGACATTGGGAAAACAATAAGAAAAAACCGTTCCGCCACATGGACCGAACGGTTTGAAGTTGTTCTGGAGAGTCTCCTATCTGAGGTGTTTGCTCAACACGCGCTTCGGTCCGTGAATCGGATCTTCGATGACGACTGTGTTGTCACGCATCGGTCCGACGCTGACTATGGCGATTGGGCAGTCAAGTTCGTCGGAGATGAAGTTGAGGTACTGTCTGGCAAGCTCGGGTAGATCTTGCACGCTTCTGCAATCGGTGGTCGGCGTAAGCCAGCCCTTGATGGTCTTAAAGACAGGCTCCATGTGCTGGAACTTGCTACCGATCGTGGGAAGGTCGGTGTAGGTTTCGCCGGTCAGACGATCGCGATACGCGACGCACACTTGAATCTCTTCGAAACCGTCGAGGACGTCTAGCTTCGTGATGGCCAGGCAGTCAAGACCGTTGATCCGAACCGCATACCGGCCGAGAACCGCATCGAACCAGCCGCAGCGTCTGGGACGTCCAGTGGTGGTGCCTATCTCGGCGCCGATCTCTCTCAGGCGAACACCAAGCTCGTCGGTCAATTCGGAAGGGAACGGACCTTCACCAACTCTGGTGACATAAGCTTTCATCACGCCGATGACGCGGTCGATGGTGGTCGGACCTACGCCTGTACCGGTACAAGCTCCACCAGCCGAAGGGCTCGAGCTTGTGACGTATGGGTAGGTACCGTGGTCGAGATCGAGGAGCGTTCCTTGAGCGCCTTCGAACAGGATGTTCTTGCGCTCGCCCACAGCCTGGAAGATCAGTGCAGAAGTGTCGCACACATATTTTTTGATCTTCTCTGCGAGTTCGAAATACTCCTTGAGTATCTCGTCGGCGTTCAGTGG
>JAIERK010000041.1 GCA_019746975.1 Candidatus Obscuribacterales bacterium | reverse complement strand
GGCATGTGGCGATAGTGTCAGCACAGAAGCTGATGTTGGTTCTTGGAGCAACTGGATTTCTAGGCAGGTTCGTCATTGAACGAATGCTTGCATGTGGCTATCCCTTACGGATCGTCACGAGAGGCGGCGCGGACTGGCAGACTTCCAGCATCACCAGTTGGCGTGCTAAGGGAGTCGATGTCGTCATGGGTAGTATCACCGAGGAGGAGGTACTGCAAAAAGCGATTGAAGGGACATCGGCTATAGTCAATTTGGCTGGCTGTTTCCGCGAGACGGCGGATGTCTCGTTCGAGGACCTCAATGTGACGACGGTCGAGCAGCTAACTGCATTTGGCTCGAAAGCCGGGGTCCAACGCTTTGTGCACATCAGCTGTTTGGGCGCGCGCTCTGATGCTGATTGTCGTTATTTCCTGACTAAGTGGCAGGGTGAGAACATCATCAGAAATCACAAATGTTACTGGACGATTTTCAGACCGTCGTTCATCTTCGGAGAGTATTTCCCCCTACTAGAGCATCTGAAGCCGATCGTCACTTTCAAACTATTCCTTCCGTTGATCGGAAGCGGAACCAACACGATTCAACCGATTTTCGTAGAGGATGTCGCTGACTGCATTGTTCAGAGTATCTATGCGAAGCAAACAGTCGGCAAGAGTTTCGATCTCGTCGGTCCTGATAGTTACCAGATGTTGGAGCTTCTCGAGATGACACGAAAGGCACTAGGACTGGGCGGACCAACGGTCAATATACCAAGTCAGATCTCGGGTAGAACGATGGATGTTATGTCGAAGGCTCTGCCCAAGTCCATTTTGACCAATGACCTGGCTGGGATGATGAGCGATGACTCGTGTGGAACGCAGGACGCGATGGTTGCCAACTTCAGAGTGAAGAACGTGTCGATGAAGGAGTATTTTCCAACAATCGTGGAGGCGCTCTGAATGAGTGATGATGCGTAGTCTTCTCCAACTGGCGTCGGTGTATGGTCTCGTTAACAGCTGTATTGATTGGCTCTAAGCTTTAGTGCTTCACTCTTGAAAGTGTGCTAAGTTGTCGTGTTATTGGCGCCACCGGCCGGGAGTATTTGCATGATCAGGCTCAGCAAACCTGTCAAGGTAATGGAATGGGGAGCTGGTACTAACACTACCAATCAGGTTTGGACAGAAATGGGTAAAGGTAAGATTACCAAGAAGCCCAAGACTGTGGATGGAATCACAACCATTGTTATTCATCTTGACAATCGTGCTTCCAAGTCCAACTCCGCCGATGACACTATCAAATTGGCGCAGCAAGGTGAAGCAATGACTCCGACGTCGGCAGAGTCGTGGGGCGAAGTCGCTTACGGTCGGCTGAAGAGCATCAATGAAGGTAGCGAAGGCGGCGGCACTCTTGTCGAAGTCGAAGTCAAAGTCGCTATTAAAGTAGGCAAGTAAAAGCAGTCTTGTAGTTTCGTTTCGCTTAGCTGTCGGCGCTTGCCCTCGAACTTACAGGCCCCAGCGGCGGCCTCGCGCGAGGTCAGCAGATCGATGCTTTTGCTTTCCGCGAATCATTTCGTTTTGCTTTGAGCAACCTGCCGGCATGGTGGTGCCAGCGAGAGTCACAGTACTGTGCCTACCGAATGCGTTCCGTTTGTTCGGGGGAGTCTGTGCCGGCATGCAGTCGCGGTGCCGTTGGTACCGAATCGTTTCGTTTGTTTGGGGAACCTGTGCCGGCATGGTGGTCCCAGCGCTGTGCGTACCGAATCGTTTCGTTTGCTTGGGGAATCTGTGCCGGCATGCTCGGTGTCAGCGAGACGCTGGCGGTCCCTGTGACCGCAGCACCTAAAGTAATGTGTGAGTCCGCTTGACTCTATTGATTGGTATTAAACAGTGGAAAGTCCTTTCGAGCTTGCCAATTTTGTCGTGTGATAAATACGTCACAAATCGATCCTATCTTTGCAATATCACCCTTCTACCAAACGTTTTTTCCACGCAAAGGAGCTGAATATGACAAGTTATTCTGCCGAACAAAGCGACATTCCGCCCGCCAAAGATATGGATTGGTCAACAACAACAACAGCAGCACTTCTAGCCGATTCGTCAACCCAAATGATCTCGAGCCGAATGAGCGATTGCTCGGCCACGGCGTTCCTTCCCTTTGTTGAATTTGAGGATGACGCTCAGGAAGAGCTGTCGGAAGAAGTTGAAGTGGGCGATGGTAGTGACGCAATGCAGAAGCTCGCCGCTGACATTACTAAGGCTGTTGTCTCGGGTAACGCTAAAGACTTAACAGCGGTAATGCGCACCGCATACGATGCATGCGGTGGCGACCCCACTAAAGTTGCTGCTCTGGGAGCGGAATTGTCGAAGCAGCTCGAAGGCAAAGGTTTCGATGTGAAGTCTGGTGGTAATCATGGAACCATCGCCATTCACAAACATGGCGCGGATAAAGCGGTTTCGTTCGAGCTTGCAAAATCGACGAGGGCTGGGCTCAGCCCATTTAGAGAGCAAACATACGATTGGGTTACCAAAAAGGATTTGGATTCAGTAAAACCGGAAACGGTGATGGCCGATTTTGGGAAGCCTGGAGATGGAAAAGGACTGAAGGATGCAACGGAACTAGCGAAACTGTTCGACAAAGCAGCATCGACTGGAGACTTTTCTGAGGCTAACCGCGAACTCGCACGATCTGCCAGACATGCCTATGAAGCGCGCGGCGCTGCTGGAGTCAAGGAGTTGGAGTCTTCCTTGGGAGAGAAATGCAAGTCTGAAAACAAACCGTTGTTGGATGTAAGCGGTGATAAGTTAACCATATACCAGGGCAAGGTCCTGACTTCCGATGAGGCCGCCACTGCGCTAGAGAATGGTGGTCTGAAGCAGGCTGGCATCATCAAAGACTCGTCCGGTCGATATTTGAAACCGACGACAAAAGGTTTGGAGATAGACCTCCCTGCTAAGAAAAAATAGCTAGTTAGTCTGCACTTTACCTCAACCAAGAAGAAGTCACGGTCAGCTTACAGAGGGCGACTCTCGCAAGAAAGTCGTCCTCTTTGTTTCTTGATGGTGTTGAAACGAAGTCGGTTGATCGACCGCATATATCGTTTGCACGCAGTAATCAAACCAGCGCTTAGCTTCCGGATATCAGTGCCTCGCTTTGAGATTCAAGCGCTTGTTCTTGTGATTTAATGATGCCGTATCTGGTGCGCACTGTTTGTGGTGCGCACTGGCTGCCTACGGAGAATCTGGTGAAACCGCAACATTGTTGCCGGACTCTTTCGCGTGATACAGGCTTTCAGTGCCGTCTTTGAAGGTTTTTACAATATCCTTCTGTATGAATTTCATTGTGAATCCTGCAATCGCTCGCGGAATCGGATCGGTCGTCGACTCGAGCGTATATTTGACGTGGCAGGACTTACCGTCCTTTTCAGGTGTCAATTCCCAACAGCCCTGGCTTGAATCGAAGTTGCCTTCTATCATTCCCCAGCGCAATACGTGAGGTTTGCCGTTGAGATCATTGACTATGACTTGTTTAAGCTGCCTGAGGAACATTGACGGTTTGAGATAGCTTTCCGTATAGACGTAATTTCCAGTTCGTTTTGTGACTTTGCAAGTTGCGATACGCGGGAAAATCTTCGGATAAAGAGAGAAATCTGTAAGGGTTTCCCAAACGAAAGGTAAGGGCGCCTTGATTGTTGTCTCCATAACCGCGCAAGCCATTTTTCCTTTCGGTTTTGGAATCGGATCCTGAGTCGGTAGAATTGGCGCGCCTACTGGAATTTCGCTGGCGATCTTCTGGCCGTCGGCGGTATCGCCGCCCTTCGACGACTCATGAATCTTTCGAGAGCTTTCATGAGTGACCTGCGGAGCGTATTCCGGTGACTCGCTCGCCAGCGCAGGGCCGGTAGATTGGGCTGCTGATGTCAGCGTGATCAGTGTGGAAAAGAGAAAACTTCCGGTTTTGGACCTGGAGAGGGCTTGTTTTGATAGTGGTTCGGGTTTCAATATTCTTTAGCGGAACCAGGTTGTGAACGGTGTGATTTCGGAGACGAATCCTACTTTGCCCGTCAACACTGTGGTGTCGTCGATAGAAGACCTTGCTGTTATTCTTCCCTGCGGGTCGATAATTGCAGATGGCCCAGTGTTGGCCGCGAAGACAAAGTACCTCCTGTTTTCTATTGCCCGAAAAACCGAAAAAGCAATCATCTGTTCGCCGACCACGGCCTTGTGGAACCATGCCAGGTCAGAGATGTTGACCAGCAACTGGCCGCCTTTTCTGGTGCTGTCAGCGGCTAATTCCGGAGAGATACATTCGAAACAAATTAAGGGAGCAACCAGCCCAGCCTTCAGATCAAGAACCTGAGCCGACTGCCCTGACGCCAAACCTGCGCCGGCAGGCGTGTTAGTCAACCGGCGCACCCATTCGGGCATGTATTGCACGAGCTGAGGCGCATATTCTCCGAACGGGACCAGATAACGCTTGTGATAAATCTCATCAACGAACCGTCCGCGGCTACTGACTCCATACGCAGAGTTGTAGGGACCGCGCTCATCTCGGTCGATGGAGCCCACCACCATGTCGAGGCCTCTGGTTCGGCAAATCTCGACAAGAAGATTGCGGATCTCCGGTGCTTGAGACAAATATGCTGGAATGGCGCTTTCCGTCCAGACGCAAAGTCCGGGTTTCAACTTCGGCAAGAGTCGCATATAGTGCTGTAAAAGCTCGTCGACCGTATAGCGGTGAACAGTCTTTTGCATGTCGATGTTGATGTTGCCTTGCAGGATAGCGACCGGAGTCACCGCCTTCAATATCGATCTTGCGGTCTGCCAGTGTCCTAATCCCATCGCCGCAGGAATTAGCAGCAAGACCATCGTGAGCTGCAAGATCGCGAATTTCTTTTCAGTTGCGCTGATAGATTTATAAAGTGATTTGCCGGTCATTGTCGCGACAAGCGATGCGATGCTTGTATTGACCATGACTATTAAAAATCCGATACCAATCCCGCCAATGATGGAGGCGACCTGAATTAACGGTAGCTGCTTATATTGCGTGTACTCGAGCATGCTCCAGGGCACTCCCAGGGCATTGGGAGCGTTGCCCAATTTGTTGATGAACAGAACCCATAAGAATGGTACTGTAAGCACGGCCGGCAGACGCCAACCGCCAGGAATTTTTTGAGGGATGAACCCTCCGGTGGTAGGGATCAGTCTTGCCACCAGGCTGAAGAGTCCGACGATGAGCGCTTGATGGAACGAGACTATCGTCCAGGCGGCGACTGCTAGCAGCCAGCCTTGCCACTCGTTGAATCCGAGCCAGGCGAGCGGCTGTAGCCCGAGATACCAGTTGAGGTAGACCAGGTTGAACGCCATGCCGAAGGTGAGCCCGCGAACGCCCGCCTGCCAAACAGACTTGCTCGCGGCTATAGCCAGAACGAGCGGCGCCAGGCCAATCCATGCCAGGTACCATTGATTCATACCGGGACAAGACAGACCAAGCAGGCATCCGAAGCCGGTTAGCCAGAGAAAGTCTCTGACCGTCATTAATTTGACGCTGCCGCCTTTTTTCGACGAAGCAGGCTTGGTCTTGTCTTGTTTTTTAGTGATGGTTGCCACTCTCGGTAGTGATTTTATTTGCCGTTGATCTTAGCGGACAATTCGACCTTGACCAACTCCTCGAGCTCTTTGTAGAGCTTCGTGTTTTGTTCGAGGAAGACTATAGAGGCGTCTCTTCCCTGCCCAATTCGCTCTTCTTTGTAGCTGTACCAGGCGCCCGCTTTCTTGACGAGATTGAGCTCTACCGCTACATCGAGGAGGCATCCGATCGAGTTGATACCCTGTCCATAGATAATGTCGAATTCAGCGAGTCTGAAAGGAGGTGCTACTTTGTTCTTCACGACTTTGACCTTGACGCGGTTGCCGACTTCGCGACTATCTTTCTTGAGTGTCTCAATCTTTCTGATGTCGAGGCGGACGGATGCGTAGAACTTGAGAGCGTTGCCACCGGTGGTGGTCTCCGGGTTGCCATACATGACGCCAATCTTCATGCGAAGCTGGTTGATGAAGATGACGGTGGTCCGTGTCTTGGCCACCACGGCTGTGAGCTTGCGAAGAGCCTGACTCATCAAGCGGGCTTGCAGTCCGGGCAAACTGTCTCCCATCTCACCTTCGATTTCGGCTTTGGGAACCAGCGCGGCTACGGAGTCTATGATCACGAGATCGACAGCTCCGGAGCGAACCAACTGCTCTGTTATTTCGAGAGCTTGTTCGCCGGTGTCAGGTTGGGAGATGAGTAGCTCGTCTACGTTGACTCCTAGCGCTTTTGCATATTCTGGATCGAGGGCGTGCTCAGCATCGACGATAGCAGCGATGCCGCCGCGCTTTTGTACTTCTGCTGCGACGTGCTGCGCGAGCGTCGTCTTTCCGGAGGACTCAGGTCCGTAGATCTCGATGATTCGACCTCTGGGCAATCCGCCGACGCCGAGCGCCAGATCCAGGGTAATGGCGCCGGTTGGGATCACTTCAATCTGCTGATTCTTAGACTCGCCTAGCTTCATGATCGAGCCATCGCCGTATTGCTTCTTGATGGCGTCCATGGCAAGTCCGAGTGCTTTGACTCGATCGGCGGACGGCATGGGCTCGCCGCCCTTCTGCCCTTTCTCCTTAGCAGAGTCTTTTTCTTTTGACGAGCTTGTTTCTTTCTCTTGATTCTCGTCTGTCATTTGCGAACCTGCTTTGCCCGTTTTTTCTGGTGCGGTCTTGCCAGATTTATCTTTGGTTACTAAAGCCATTGGTGTACTCCTTATAAAGTCTAACTGGTGCCGACACCTGAAGGGTGCATGGTGGAACAGGCAACTTTGTTATAGCCTTTGCATATCGCTTGTATGGCGCATGGATGGGGCGTTTTCACGCATCACGCCATTATAGCGATCTGATAACAAGACTCCAATTGAGCCTCTTGTACGGCTACTAGATATGTCAGTCCCGAGTCAACATCTGCTTGCTTTTGCAAGCATTCTTCAGGTTATAAAGATGAGGTGAGGGGTATAAAAAGGTTGTTAGACAACAAATGTCTCATAGTGGTTCCTATCTATTAGACGGCAACTGAAGCGGCCGAGTTCAATGGATGAGTTAAATTTTGCCGAAGGTTTGTTCGCCGCATTTTCAATGCCGGTGGATCCATGAATCGGTTCCAGCGGCGGGAGGGCGATATGAAGACAGCTCAGCGGCTGGTCAGTTTGCGTCAGAGTGAAATTTTCGAATCGTTCAATCCGGTTGAACTTGGAAGATTGCTTGGAATTCTGGAAGAGCTCGAGTTGCCAAAGCATCATATGCTCTTTTCACCGGGGACACCTTGCGAGGCGATTTACTTCATCGAAAAAGGTCGCGTTCGAGTGACGCGATTATCGCCGGAAGGCAAGACTGTAATTCTGGCTCTGCTTGGACCAGGAGAGCTTATAGGCGAAGCTGCCTGGGACCATGGTGAGCACGACAGTTATGCCGAGACCCTTGAAGAGGCTAGAATCTTTCAAATTTCCCGCGAGGCATTTCAAAATTATATAAGGGAAAACCCTGAATTCGGGCTCCGGTTGATTGAGATACTGGGCGGGAGGCTCAAGCAAGCGCAAGCACGCATTGAAGATCTTGTCTTTCGTCAAGTGCCGAGCCGTGTAGCAAGGCTGCTGCTCACTCTCGCGGAGAGTCATGGACGGGTGACGCCCTCTGGAATCAGGGTAGAGTTTCCTCTCACGCATCAAGAAATTGCCGATATGGTGGGCTCATCGCGCGTTACCGTGACGCAGATTCTCAACAAGTTCCGCTCCAGTCATTGGATAGATATAGAATCGAAACGTGTTACGATTCACAATATGGACGCACTTGAAGAGTTAGTTAGGCAGCCTTGATTAGTGGGGTGGCGGAATGCGAATTATCAAGTCAACCTTGGATCGCTTCAGGCAACCTCAAAGAAGAAAATCAGCGCAAGCCGTAATCGACAGTATTCAAATTGCCAGCCCCTGCCCAGTCGACTGGGAGTCGATGGATGGCGACGAGAGAAAACGCTTTTGTGGTCAGTGTCAACTTCACGTGTACAACCTCAAAGAGATGACAGCGCAGGAAGCTGTCGATCTCATCGCTGAAGGTGAAGGGCGCGTTTGCGTGCAACTGTTTAGAAGGAAGGATGGGACTGTCCTGACACAGGACTGTCCGACAGGACTTGCCCGATTGCGCAGAGCTATGTGGCGTCGCGTTGCTTGCCTGGCGGCAGCGATTGGCTGGTTGAGCCTTGCCACTGCTGCTGGTGCTAAGTCTATGGACCCTAATCCTGAGCAAAATCAGCTGCGCGGTGAGGTGATTGGTGGCAAGCCGCGATGCGAAATCGTCAAAGGGCGCATGAAAGTGGTGCCCTCCACAACTCAGCCGCAAACATTTCCAGCTGAGGTACAGGGCACCAATCTCACTTCAGCATGTGCCGAACCACCCACCAACTACGGTATGGTCCTGTGGCGAGCCATATTGTCCGGAGCGGCGATGGGTTTAGTGGTCGCGTCCTTCCGTTTGCAAAAGAAGCGAAGAACATTGTGGATCCTGGGTCTTTCAATGGCTGCGGTATTTGGGCTATTGGGTTTCAGCTGGCTCTAATCCTATTTATTTTGTCGAGTCGATCTTCTTCTCGGCAGGTGAAACTTTTGTGCGTGAAAGTAGTATCACATCCGGTGCCAAGACCGTGGCGGTAAAACCTTTGGTAATATAGCGCTTCTCGCTTCCGGGTTCCGAAAGTACGAGATACGCTCGGTCTACTTCTTTGAACCAATCCGGTATCTTGTCCATGAACCAGGCAAATGGGTGCGCTCCGTGGACGAGCCTTCCCAATGCCACCATGTTCGGCAAGTTGCATGGTTGTCTATCCACTATTACCAGTGAATCGTAGGGGGCTTCATTGAGTATTCTTGCGATTGGCTCCAGTTGATATAAAACAGATCCGCGCTCGCGGCAATCTTTCAGCGCGTAATCCGCACAAAGTTGCGTCGCGGTGAGGAAAGCAAATATGGCGATGGCGCAGGCTTGTCGCGGCCTGGACTTGGACTTCCAGAACTGAACGAGCATGTTGGAGACGGGGAGGAAAGCAATCAAAGTAACCGGCAGGAAGTATCGAACGTTGAGAGAACGTCTGCCACCAAACAAGGCCTCGGGAAGATCGAGCACCGCGGCAAATGCGAGCGCGATAAGCAGGAGGAAAGCGAGTTGCGGACGTTCTCCTTTGGCCATGTAGCAGAGCGCCCACAGTTCGACTATCAGGATGAGGACCATAACCGGATTGTTAGCCTCTGCGATTCGCGAATTGCCGTGAATGTATCCATATGAGGGATGATACATCCAACCGAAAAGACGCCCGAAAAGCCAGGCGCTGTTGGTTGCGGTCGTTTCAATCGGAAGCTCTAACCATTGCATCGTCGCCCTTGCTTTTTGCATATTGCAAATTAGATCTGATATCACTAGCGATACCACGCCTAGAGCCAGTCCACCTGAGGTGCAGAGGATTCCGAGCTTGTGAAAATCATTTTCATTCTTGCTCTTTCGAAAGATGGTCGCGCCGGTTGCGTAGGCGAACTGTGAAGCTGTGACCAACAGCATCCAGAACGAGCAGCAAAATGAAGTCGCCGCGGTACAAGTGTATAGAGCCCATGTATCCATCGTATTCTCTCGCCAGGCTTTGAGGAAAGCGGCACACGAAATGGAAAACACGAGTGCGTACAAGGAGTATTCGCGCAAGTCTTGAGCATAGACGATCTGGAATGGCGAGAGAGCCATCATAGTCGTCGCCAACAGGGCTATGGCAGGCGACTGAAAGAGTTCGTAAGTCAGCCAATAGAATGCCGGAAGGCTCAAGATGCCGAAGAGCAGTGGGTACAGGCGAAGCATTACATCGTCGTTCTTGGCGATGCCGTTCCACAAATAGAGTCCTTCGTAAAACCAGGGTGCGTGCATTGCAGACCGACTGATCAAGCTCAGCCTCACATCGGACAACGGACATTTTCTAAATTGGTATTCGTCGACCAGACTTTTCCAGTCGACCGGTTGTTTGAGGCACCTTGTGATAAGCGCGTATTCATCGCGATCCGAGGAGGCGAAGGTGCCTGACGTATGCATGAAGGTCAATGCTTCATCGAACCAGACGATTGTGCGTGGCAAGCCAATCGACCGGAGACCGGCGCCCATGATCACTATGGCTGTCAGTGCTATCCAGATGACAAGCTTTCGGGACTTATTTGAATCGAGATTTTTGAAGACGCTGTCCTCGATTCGGGACGTTTTGAAACACCAATCTTAAACTGAACCAGGAAAACTGTATAGATAATTAAATGCGATGGGAATCGCATCTCCGACCATCAAGTGTTGTCATGAGACTATAATGACAATATCTGTGCCCGTAGCTCAGCTGGATAGAGCGTCGGTCTCCGAAGCCGAAGGCCTTGAGTTCGAATCTCAACGGGCACGATATTTTATCTAAAATCGAAGCCGACGACATCCGTTACGGCATGTAGTCGCTATGCATCGGATAGCGACCTTTAAAAAGACGACATTGATCAGGTCTTTCCGACATGGGACGATTGCTCTAAGTTTACTTGCCAAAAGGCATCCATGAGAGATCGCTGCCCACGCATCTTGCTCGGACCGTATCGGTCCGGCAAAACCGTTGCATTGCTAAAAGAGCTTGTCAGGCATTGTCGTGAGGACGTGCTTTCTGAGGGCGACGCGCTATTGATTGTGCCGTCAAAGCGCTATCAGCGTTTGGTCGAGCGCCGAGTTCTGACTCTTATGAATGACGAGTTCGAGCGCGCTTCCGATGAACTCGCATTCGATGCGGCGGCTTGGGAAGATGGCGATGCCGAGGAGCTTGACGACGATGCTCTGTCGGTGTCGATCATGCCATCTCAAGGTCAACGTCATGGCTACATCGGGCTCAATATAACATCGTTCTATCAGGCCTGTTCGATGGTGCTGCGTCGTTGCGGTGTGATTCCGCGAGTGATACCGGAGGCGGTGCGTCCTGCGCTGGTCGCCCGCGTTTTGAGCGAGCTAAAAGCCGAGGAGCGATTGGAACATCTCTTACCGATCGTCGATTTTGTCGGTACCCATGCGGCTCTGCTTGATCTGATAGACGAGTTAGAGCGTTCTGGTCTGAGCCCCTATGAGGTGATTGAACGGCTCGACTCGAGTGCATCGCAATCATCTCGGCACTCGGAGTTGGCGTTGGTATACCAACGTTACTGGGAAGCGCTCGACCGAATTGGATTTCTCGACAACCGGCGAATCGCGTTCAAATGCCGTGAGGTGTTGGCCTCCCGTCAGTCGTCCGTGCCGCTATTCGGTTTTGCAGGGGTGGACGGATTCGATCGATTCAACCACCTGCAGTTGCAGGTACTGGAGGAGCTGACTCGGCACACGAAGGAGAGCATCGTGTGTTTTGATTATAGCGAGGATGCCTGTGACTCGACCCGGCGTGAGTATATGTGGAAGGATTCGAGCTTCGCCGACTTGAAGAAGATATTCGGGCATGCTCGGCTTGATTGGGTGCAGGCTGATGATCGGATAGTTGTTGCATACCCGAGTCCGATGAAGGCGTTCAAAACCGTCGACAGATTTCTCGAGATGGAGGAGGCTGCTCGTCTCGTCAAGCAATCACTGGTCGAAAAGCGAACGCCCGCAGGCGAAATACTTGTCGTCGTAGCCAACCTGAAAGAATACAAGGGCGCGATAGAATCTGCTTTCGATGATGCCGGCGTACCCTACTTCGTCGATGAGTCGCTTCGAATGATGACACTGCCTATAGTGCAGTTTGCGCTTTCACTATTGAGAGCCTTTGAGAATGACTTTGCCCGGGCCGATGTCATTCGCATACTGACCAGCCGATTTTTCAAGCCTTCGTCCTTCGCACTATCGCAACCTCAGATTAACAGTCTAGACACGGCAAGCCAGAAGGAAAAGCTGATTGGTGGTCGTGAGCAATGGCTGAAAGTTGCTGACCGGCAGGAGCTCATCTGTGAGATGACAAAACTGTTCGACTGTCTGACACCTCCTGATTCGATCGCTCCGCTGACGACATTCGTATCATGGTGCGAAGATGTTTTGATCTCATGCCTTGCACTCGATGACGATGCTGAGTTCCGCAATCCGCTTCAGGGCTGGACTGACGAACGCGCGCTCATGGAAACTCAAAATCTGTTCGCATCGCTCGTGCAAGAAGATGCCATCTTATATGGTGACAAGGGCGGCTATAAATCTGACTATCGCGGCTTTATGAAAAAACTGCTGCATGCATTTGAGAAAGCCAATTTCCGCGCCGCACCCGCTGCCAAGAATAGTGTTGTCATTACATCGGTTGATCTTGCCGACAACCAATTCTTCGACGAGGTATTTATCGCCGGTTGTGTAGAAGGCGAGTTTCCTCGCCGTCTTTCGGGACGAGGATTTGTCAGTGCCGACGAGGTAGCTCGCTGGCACTCGTTTGGCATCGATATCAGCAATCCTCGTATGCACCCGGCATTTGAGTATGCTTTGTTTCGCTCTTTGATCAACCGGGCGCGCAAAAGCGTGACGTTGTCTTATCCGATGTGGGATATGAGCGGCGAGGAGCTGTTGCCTTCGTTTTTCTTGACAGGAGAATCGTTGCCGGTAACGATCGAGGACGTAGACCCGTATGGGCCGGCCTGCCACAACCCGGTCTCTGCCCGAAATTACATAGCGGGTAAGCTCTGGAAGCGTGGTTCGAGAGTCGATACTGTCAGCGGAGATCCTGAAGTCGTCGACCTCTTTCAGCAGATCGAGGAGTCGGTCGCGATGGTGCGCGCCCGAGCGGGAGGCGCGTTGGAGAGTCCGTTCAACGGTTACCTGGCTGATGCCGTCGCCTCTTCCGCGCTCGAGATTAAGCTTCCGGCGCGCTTTAGTGCTTCTCGTCTTAACGACTACGGCAAGTGTCCTTTTCGCTATTGGGTTTCCCATGTGATGAAGGTACCTGCTTTTGAAGAAGCTACTTTGAAGCTTGAAGTAACGGAGCTTGGAGAGACATATCACCTTGCTTTCGAGCGGTTTTACGATCGACTTATCAAAGCCGGAATCAGCCTGCTATATGGTGACCGACAGACAATAGAGAGTCACTTCGAGTTGTCCGTTAAAGATGCTCTCGAGTGGTTGGAGAAAAAACGGGGCGCCAACTGCGGTGAGTTCTGGGATTACGAAAAGAAGGAGATTGTCTTTCGACTTCGCAAATTCCTCGACAAAGAGATTGAGCGCGCGGCAAAAAGCAAAATTGATTACCTACCGCAACTGGTTGAGGCGGCTTTTGGAATGGATGATTCGAATCCGTCGAAAAGCGCACCAGCCCTTAGAGTTACGGATGGCGTCCGGACTGTTGAGTTCCGCGGCAAAATCGACAGAGTCGATGTTGCTGGTGGACTCAATGGCAGTGATCGCTTCGAGGGCTTGCGAGCGCGCGTGATCGATTACAAGGCCGGCTCTTCCAACATCCCTCCGCGTGAGGCCAATGAGGGGCGTAACCTGCAGTTGCCGATTTATGCGCTTGCGGTCGAGCGTTGTGTCATGCCAGGCGCGACTGTATCTCAAGGCGCTTATCTCAGTTTTACATCCGGAGCGCCCATCGGCAATCTAAAGTTCGAGGAAGACAAAGAGGACGAGCGGGGATTTGTCGATATGCAAAGAGTCGAGCGTCACATACTCAATTATGTCGACGGAATGGAGAAAGGCATTTTCACAGTGGCGCCCAGCGCGGTCGCTGTCTGTGACAATTGCGACCATAAGCGAGTATGTCGTGTGTCAGAGCTGAGACAGGGGGTCAAGTCGAATGACTTTTCTGACTGAGCAGCAAGCGCAGGCCGTCTTCAGCGTCGACAAGAACGTCTTGGTCTCAGCCGGCGCCGGCTCCGGAAAAACTCACGTATTGGTAGAACGCTATGTCGAGATTCTTCGCGACGACCCGACGCTCACCGTCGATGGTATCATTGCCGTGACGTTCACTCGAAAAGCCGCCGGCGAAATGCGGACTCGACTTAAAGGGCGATTCCGGCAGCTAACTGAATTGGAATCCGAATCGGATCGTTGGCGACAATGCCTGGCTGATATCGATTCCGCTAGAATCGGAACCATTCACTCTCTATGCGAATCCATCCTGAAAGCATTCCCTTCCGAGGCAGGTATCGATCCGCAATTCGAAGTCATCGATGAGGTTAGTCAGGCACAGCTCCTCGAGGAAAGCATCGACCAAACCTTTCGCGAGGTGATAGGCGACAGTCTTCCAGAGATCAAACTACTTGGCGAGCACAGCATAGAAGAGGTGCGGAACTGGCTTAAACAGATGCTCGCAGCGTCGCTTCAGTTCGAGGAGTCATCAAAAAATCTGCTTAATCTGGAAGACCAGGACCTGCTCTTTCGGCTTAACGAAACTCGTCATCGCATCCAACTTCGCATGCTCCGAGATACAATCTCCAAGCCCGATTGGCAGCAGGCGTACTCCTATCTCGCGGAGACGTTTGCTCGCGATCGGCTGGAGCAGCTTCGTGTCAATATAGTGGATGCCGCTGACGAGATCTTTCAATGTTCGTATCGCAGCGAGCTTTCGCACGATGATTCGAGTAACTTGTGGTCGCTGCTTTCGATCATGGCTGGAGCGGACCTTCGCCTTGGCGGACATAGTGATGAAGCAAAAGCGATCAAGGAGCGCATCGGGGTGCTCAAGGCCATCGCTCGAAAGCTCATGGGTAAGCCGCAGCTGCCGTCATCTATCACAGACCAGGATCTCGAAAAATTCGTCGACGAGCGTCATCTTTCGGACTATTTCTATCGTTCTCAACGAATTTATTCCAAGCGGAAGAAGGCGGAGCTCAGGCTTGATTACAACGATTTGATCAGTCTGGCCTACTCCACGCTTTCGCGCGAAGAATCGAGTGCTCGCGAGCATTATCAAGAAAAAATCAAAGCGATTTTGGTTGACGAATTTCAAGATACCAACACTATCCAAGCGGATCTGATCAGCTTCCTGGCTGGTCCTAAGGCGCGACTGTTTTTGATCGGAGATGATAAACAATCGATTTACAAGTTTCAGGGTGCCGATGTTTCTACTTTCAACACGTGGAAGGAGCGACTAGCAAACGGCGCTGATAGTCGAGGACTTTCCGGTCCCTCGGTCGTCACGAAGCTGACGGTATCGTTTCGCAGCCATCCTAAAGTAGTCGCTTTCGTCAACTCGATATTCTCGAGATTGATGTCTAAGGATTCGTCGGATGTGCAGTATCGGGCCACTTTCGAGCCGCTCAGCACCTTCCGAAAGAACGCACAGTCGGCGGTTACGGTGCAGACAGGTACAGCATCGGTGGGTGCGACCGTCATTGGTGCCCCGACAGGTGCTGCGGCTGAGGGAGGGATCGTGACGCTCAGCGCATCGAGTTTTGCCGTTGTTGACCAGGTAGAAAAAATAGCGGGGAAGGCATCGCTTGAAAAGAAAGTTGGCCAGACCGTTCCATTGGCCGAACCGCGACAGCTCAACGTCTTCGATTTGGCTGGCGCGCAGATTCAGGCAACGGAGACGGAGATGGAGGAGTTCGCGCCGCCTCCGCCAGAGAGTTTTGCGCCGCCACCAGATGACAGCATCCGGATGGAGTGTCGTAACGATCTCTATCTGTCACATCAAGAAAGCATAGAGTCTGTGCCTGAAGTGGCGAACATACAGGTTGTAGTTTTTGATGCGCATAACGAAGAGGGCGATAGGCAACCAGAACTATCTGCATTAACCGAATCCAGGACAGTCGCTAAGTGGATCGATGATCTGGTGCGCAACGGCGCACCACTATTAGACAATGAAGGTAATGTCCAACGCGGTCTCACATATGGTGACTTCGCTATTCTCGTCCCCAAAAACAGCAATTTTCAAATCATTGAAAGAGGGCTCTTGGAGCGTTCTATTCCATATGTCACTTTTGCGGGTCGAGGATTTCTCAATCGCCAGGAAGTGATCGACTTCGAGAATCTACTTTATTTTCTCGGCAATCAGCAAGACTCGCATGCCTTGCTCGGTGCATTGCGATCGCCCATGTTCGCGCTTAGTGACGACATACTTCATGAGATCTTGGTATCTGCTACTGACGAAAAACCAGGCATTACCCTTTGGGAAGCGCTACAGGCAACTGTTTTGACGCGGCGCTCCGGATACGAAACTGTGCTGAAAGTCGTCAATCTTTTGAAACGCTTTCAGGAAGATGCGGAGCGATTGTCCCTCACCGCACTAATCCGAAAGCTTATTCAAACAACCAGTTACGATCTCGCACTAATGAGTGCTGACAATGGTCGGCAGCGTTCTCGGAACCTCTGGAAGTTGGTGGCGCTTGCGCGAGATCACGAGGATTTGTCTTTCTTCGAGTTTGCGAAGAGGCTAACTCTGATGCGAGACTTTGAGCTCAAACAGACCGACGCTCCGTTTTCGAGCCACGATTCGGTAAAGCTGATGACCATACATGCCTCCAAAGGGCTCGAGTTTCCGGCGATCGCGTTGCCTTGTTTGTCTGGGCGTCTTCTGGGACAGGAGCGCAAGCTGATATTTCATCGCAACTACGGCTTCGCTCTCGATACTTCGCGAGGCGAGCCGGACTCGCGTCCTACGTGGTTCCGCTATGCCCGACAACTCGATCAGGATATGGAGATAGCCGAACGCAAGCGCCTCCTTTACGTTGCGATGACTCGTTCTCGCGACTATCTCGGAGTATTCCTTGAGAAAGATACCGGCCAACAACAAGATTCCTTTCGGCTCTGGTTGTCAGATATCCTCGATGTCGATTTCCATGGCGACGATGGTCGAGCCGGACCTCGTTACCTTGTACGAGAGAGCGGGATGGCCGAGTACGAGCTTTTCACTGTAGACAGAGATGCTGTAGAGCCTGAGTCCGACTTGATCAGCGAGAGCGATGTCGAAGAGGAAGAAGTTAAATCGATTACCAATCTGATCGAGCCGATTCTTCCAAATCCGGTTTCACCAAGCTCGCCGTGGCAAGGATGGCGCCGTGTGACGCCAACCAG
This sequence comes from Candidatus Obscuribacterales bacterium, assembly GCA_019746975.1. GTDB lineage: Bacteria > Cyanobacteriota > Vampirovibrionia > Obscuribacterales > Obscuribacteraceae > JADYXR01. The sequence goes on along the minus strand of JAIERK010000041.1, from coordinate 40,926 downwards.
GGATGGCGTTCACGCACCCCTGGACGCCACCGTGATCGGTGTCTATTTACACACGATTCTCGAGCATTTACCGATGTCTCTCGAGCGACCGAGTCGACAGATTCTCGAAAGTCTGGCTCTTATGCAGGGAAGCTCCGTGGCACATCCCGATCGACTGCGTGAGCTTATTAACGAAGGAGAAAGACTGCTCGATGTTTTCTTTGAGAGTTCGCTGTATGAGCTGCTCAAAGGTGCCCGGCGAAGATTATCCGAACTGCCCTATACTATCGTGGATGAAACCAGGAGTGATTCTCGTCGTCCCGATCTTGTTGTCGAATGTGACGATGGCGAGTGGCTTGTCATCGACTACAAAACTGACGACGTTCATCAAGACGATTTGCAAAGTAAGGCGAGGACCCATGCCGCGCAGTTGGACGGCTATGCCAGAGACCTGGGCAAACTCACAGGCTTGCGATTGTCGACACGTCTCTATTTTGCGCGCTACGGCAAACTTGTAGACCCGCACCTTTAGGCGGTTATGCCGAAGCCTTAGGTGTGACCTCGGATTGCGATAGTCCAGGAGCCTGAGTTTTGCATTCTGCGGTCAACCTGTAGACCCGCACTGTAGGGCTGTCATTCATTCCGGAGTTTTAAGAGTGCGATTTTCTGCGAGCCTGAGATTCGCCGCTGCGAACTTGTAGACTCGCGCTGTTAGCACGTCTACAGAACTAAAAAAGAGAAAACTGCATGCGTTAGCCTGCAGTTTCCCCCGACTCGATCATTGTGTAGCCCGAGTTACAACCATTATCTCACAGCACGATTTTTTGGGCCTGGGATATGGTGATAATCGTTGCGCTCTATTTTTTCGGTTTCATCGCGAAGATGCTCAGGACATTGCCCCATGGATCGCTGAATTCGGCGCACATGCCGATGTGATCGGGCGTTTCACAAACTGCTCGCGGCTCTTTGTGAAACTTCACGCCCTTCTGTTTCAATCCTTCATAGGCTTCTTGAATCTTCTCTACACCAAAAACCAAAGTGGGTGCAGCTTCGAGGTCGCGCTTCGGAAGCTTGTCTGCATGGTGCAAAGCTACCGTGACGGCGCCGGTATCGAACTCGATCCAGCCATCTTCGTTGGACTTGAGCTTAAGACCCAGGGTGTCACGATAGTAGGGCAGTGCCTTTTCGGTATCTGCGACGTACAGGATCACGTAGGACAGGGTTGCCAGTTTTACATCAGTTTTGACGGTCATACCTTTTACCTCTCCCGTTCAATCGGGCGCGAATCGCTATAAAGCGCATATCATAGCGAATGACTCAAATTTGGTCATTAACCGACAATCCTGCCAAGCGGCAGGATCAGCGGCTGTGGTCGCATCCTGCCGTGTTCGGAAATCGTTTTTCGACACCGAAGTAGCTGCGATTTGGTTGTACATCAAATACTTGTCCACTGGAACTCGCTTGCGATACCGAATACCGTGGCTGCGACTTGGTTGTATCAAGCGTTTGTCCGACGGAAATCGCTGTTCGACACCAAGCAGCTTGGCGCGATTTGGTTGGATCAGCTACTCTTTTTCTTTTCTGGGAAGCGCGTGGCCACTCCGAGAAGCGTGAGCGAGATACCGATGTAGGTAGTCATATCGAGGACGACTTGAGTTTCGAACAAAGCATCCACGATGAGCGCTATGATTGGCGGGAAAAAGACCAACTTACTTATAGCCATCAAGCTGATGCGCTTGAGCAGGTAGAAGTAGCAGGCAAACGAGATAATCGAGCTCACTATTCCAAGGTATGCTGCCGCCAGAGTCGGCACCAGCGGTGGTGGCGAGAATAAACATGGTCCTTCTATGACCAGACTCAGGGTGATGAAGCTTACTGCGCAGACAGCCACGAAAATTGCGACCGACACGAATGGATTCTGGTGAGTGGTGTGCTTCTTCAAGATCACTCCGGATACCGACGAGAGCACTACGGAACTCATAAGCATCAATACGCCATCGCCTTGCTGTGCCGAGACGTGCAGGCGATCGCCGAAGATCAGCAAGATGCCCATCATGGAGATGACCATTCCGACAATCTGACCACGAAAGATCTTTTCAGTCCGGGTGATTGTGGCCGCCAGAGCTGTGATAACAGGAGTTGTCGTCGAGATGATCGCTGCTACACCTCCGGACACCCATTTCTCTGCGGAGTAGACCAATGCAAAGCTGAGCACAGACAGCAAGCTGCAGAGCATAGTCCACAGAAGCGTCATTCTATCTGGAAATGGCGCTTTGACTATCCGAGTCAAGAACAGCGCAGTAAGAAATACCGCGGCGATAATGAAGCGCATGGCACAGGCCGTGAATGGATCGAACGCCCCTGGCACTACGCATTGTCTGACCGCGAACCAAGTCGTACCCCAGATCAGAATGCAAGCGATGTACGCGAACACAACTCCGGTTTCGGATTTCTGTGTTTCGGTAGTCTCTACCGGCGGTGTCATTTTGTCACTTTCGAATGTCAATGTCGATGTACTTTTCATATCAAATACGAGGGCTTTCGCAAACCCTTCCTCCTCTGCTTTCAGAATAGACCGGTCGTCTAGTTTGGTCAAGTGAATTCTTGTCAGCAGCTTACTGGCAGCCTGCGTAAGACTCTGTTTATGGGCAGGCAGAGTTACTTCGGTACTGAGAGTCTGTGGAGGTGGATTAACGGTGTTTCTTTCCAATGGAAAGTTGGAAGATCATGCTTTCAATAGAGCCACCTTGATATTTGCGGGGGAAACATAATCCGATATGTCCTGACCAGTTTTTGGTTTTGATGTTAAACACACCTGGAAAAGAGACTTATTTTTCCAGCGTTCTGATTCTGCTGAGAACCAGTGGTTAGCGGCATAGATTTGCAAGTACTTCCGCGCTAGACCGCCATGAAGTTTAGTTACGTACTCAATCAATGAGTCGATCTCTTCAACTCTTCCGTTTGAATTCGCGTTCGAACTCGCGCCATTGCTAGCTGGGACAACTTCCTCCAACCGACTATATCGATCTCCGGGAATTAGCCTGATAAGTGGGAAATCTACCTGAAGAGCCAACAGTGACTCACTCAACTCCGGGATGGTTAACTGGGTTATGTCTAGCAATCGATTAAACGTGATTGCTCCTTCGATCGGAATTGCATCATAGACTTGCGCATGTTCTGGTGGAATGATAGGCGCATGAATTTCCACTTCTTCGATCTCTGTTGAATTCGCCTGTCGTTGAATTTCAAACGCTTCCTCCTCTGCCCGAGGATGGGCGAACTGTGGCGTTGCCCGGGAGCGTTTGTGAAAAATCGACAGAAAGGCAATCGAGCTGAACTCCTGAAAGTCCCCGGTCATCTGATCGACAAGTACCATAGCTAACTTCTTGATGATCTCATCAGCAGTCGAGTCTGAGACTTCGGTGACAGCTGCGAGCTCCCCTTTTTGAAAATCAACTCCATTTGTCTTTAAATAGACAGCAACTAGATAGGGCCTGAGTTTCTTCGCGTGATCGAACATAGTTCCTGCCGTGACCCAACAATCTCTGTTGCACTCACCACACTTCGTTTTTCGAGTGCAGATATCCTGGGATAAGACATTACCGCATTTACATTGGAACCCCGAACCTTCACGGTACAGATCAACTATGTACTTGACAGCATGCGCTTCTGTTTTTACTGTCCGGTTAAATGCGGCTACTAGACGCTTGATTCGTCGAACACGTTTTTTTTTCAACTTTTTGAATTCTTCTTTTTCCATTTGCACTTTCCTCTATGCTCTATATCCATACTGTTTAATACGTATTCCGGAGCAAAAAAGTTCAATTGGTAGGTCTCCGTCATAAAACCCGCTACTATCAGGCTTTCCAGCCACAGTCTGATCTCTCGATTGAAAAGTGTTTTCCGATATCGGAAAACACTTTTCAATCGAGTACTATCCGAGAATCCCTTGTTCAGCCGTTTGAGCGAATTCGGTCTGGTTCGCCCGCGACTAGGTACTTGGCAGATCTCTATCTTTTTTGAACGATTAAGCGATTCAATTAATCAGCAAACCCTTGTGTGATTGCTGCAGTTAGCGGAATAGTCGAGCGACAGTCGGAGAGCACAAGTGCGTCGACTAGTTGATCCCGTTTCGCTCAGTGGTGATTTATAAGTGCGATCTGACTGCGAATCCGTATCTGTTCAGCGGGATGTTTGGACGCAAGTCAGAGTTGAGTTAGCGCACGCTGAGTCCGAATATAGTTACGCGATGATAGGCACCATTGGCGGTGTGTCCGTCCTGGTTGATAAATTTGCTTGTCTCTTACACGCAGTAACAATCTGGTCTTCAACTGGTTGGTGGCCCGCTTCTTGGCTGTGATCTGGGTCTACGCGTTTGTCCTGCTGGCTGTGGCGCAATCCTCGCTTGGGCTGCGCACCGTAAATGGTATCAAAGGCTCTTTAGCTACTTGCTAGCCGGTAGGACAGGTACCGCCTCGGCATTTTGGTCGTGGTTGCGGAGCTCCCTTGCTCGGACCTGTTGGTCGTTGCGCCGGCATGAACGCGGTGCCGAGGGCTTTCAAGAATTGTTCTTTGACAAACGGTTTGATGGATTCCGGCAACGCTGATGGATTTATCTTCAGTTGCTCCAACACTTTCGCAGGATCCGTAGCTAAGCCGGCAAGCAGTTGTGGATTGTTCATATTGGCCAGCAGCGGCTCGAGCTGTTTCATGCCAGCCGGATTGGTTTGGATGTCTTGGGCAATCTTGGTTAGACTAGCTGCACTGACATCAACACCGCCGGCTCTTGCCGCAGAAATAAACTTGTCGAGGTTTTGTGGTGTGAGTACCTGTTCTGGAATATTCAGCATCTTCGCGAAGCCGCGCATCGTGTCGAGATCTTCCTGCTTCAGTCCTGGGTGTTTCGCCAATAGTCCCTGATCGTCAGTTGCCGCAGCACCGGGCGCGGTATCACTGCTCGGACCAATCGGCTTGAATGCGGTCTCTTCCAAGCAAGGGTCCGAACCTGGGTTGAGTCCACGCTGGCGATCTTCTTGGACCGACCTCAGCTCGCCAGTTCTGTTGTCGAGAACAGCAAGTGTTTTGTCTGCCTTCCGGTATTGTGTGCTGCCGGGTGTGCTGCCCGCTTCTAGCTCTGCAATTGCGGGTGTACCATCGGGTTTTGAGGCATCAAAGAGCTTTCCGCCCGCTGATCGAACCTTAGCTTTAGGACCGTCAATGGATAACATACCGTACCCTTCAGACAGCTTGGCGGTGTAGGTATTACCATCGACCGAACTCGTCGACAATTGAAATTTACTCTCGCCTTCGTCTTTTTTTGCTGACTCGATTCTGTCGCCAGTCGTGTGGTTGTACTGGACGCCTTCGACTTTGACTCCGGCGGCACCATTGATTTCTGTCTTCGGATCAACAACCACGCCGTCCTTGACCTCGACCGGTTTCAAGATGGCACGTTTTTGGGCGCCTTCACCGACGTCGAACGCTCTGTCTGCAGCTATGATCTTGCCGCTCTTGTCCTTGGTGTCCACTCCGACAAGAGTAGCGGAGCCTGCTGGCTCATACTTGAATTCACGCTTGTTGCCTTTCGCGTCAACGGTTTCAGTAAGCAAGCCCCGCTCGTTGCGTTTGATCGTAGCTGCTGTCTCGTCTCCAGGTTGTTTTGCAAATACTCGTTCGCGTTCGACGCCGGTTGCGCGATCCACAAGCGATGTCGATTGATCCGGGTTGAGTACAGTCAATTGTTTGTCTGGGCGTCCAGTGTCGAAGCCCACATTACCGTTGTCGAAATTGACGAGGTCGCCTTGTGTAGCCTTACCGTTGAGATCCCAGGTTGGTTTTTCGGGTGGATTCTTGGTAGTATCGCCGGGCTTGGTCATGACGAACTCTTGACAGCGCGTATCGATTACATGTTGGCGGTTTTGTTCGTCCTTGAAGCTTCGTCTGCCGTTGGACTCGACCTTCTCGCCCTTGTCTCCAACGATTTCAAAGTTACCATTCCCTTTGTCTTTGTACTCACCGGATATCTGAACGTCGGCCTTGCCTTGTTGCTTCAGCGTCCACTTTGATTTGCCGTTGCCGAGGTCTTCGCCTTTGGCAATTTCAGTGCCATTTGGCAATGCGTAACCTTTCAGTTTGCCATTCGCATCGTACTTGGCTTTGGTCGTGTTGCGTCCCGTTTTGTCTTGACGACCGATGAACTTGCCTTCACGATCCGTTGATACAATGGAGCCGTCTTTGAATTGCGCATCCCGCGTTCCGTCGCGGTTGGCCTTGACGGCAGCCGGCACCTCGCCGGTCGCGACTCTAGCCGCGTTGTACTTGGTGAAATCAACTACGCCGTTCTGACCCTTGTCGCCCTGCAGATACTCCATCCGTCCATCAGCCGTTCTGTTACCAGTGGCGTAGAGTTTGATGGTCTGACCGTTGGCGGTTTTCTCCATCTCGCCATTGTTCCAGTCGCTGATCTTGAATTGGGCGCCGTTAGGTCCGTCGAACTTGACCTCGAAGCCGTTGGCACCATTGTTGGTGTCTCTTACGACAGTCTTCGGTTTGCCTGCTTCTGATGGAAAAGTGATCTGGATCTTTCCGGGACCGACTGTCGTCATCTCGCCGCCGGCTCTCCAGTTGTATCCGTCCCAGTGCAACTTCGGACCAGTCGGTTTTCCAGACGCGTCTTCGGTTATCTTGGAATATTCGCGCAGATCGTAGAGTTCTTTCGAGCCATTGGCGAATTTGACTTCTTTGGTCAGTTTGTCGTTGGACTCGAAGGTCATTTCGCCGGAATTGCCGACTTTGATGTCACCGGCAATGATACCATTGTCACCCGGCTTTGCTTTGCTCAGTCCTGGTATAGACTCGCCAGGAGGATTCGATTTCCAGCCGCCTTGAACCTTATCGAAGCTAACCTGTTTGGCAGGCGGTCCGTCGAGCTGGAAATCCAGTTTCGTGACGTTGCCTTCGGCATCTCTAGACAGCGAGTAGCTGCCCTTTCGCTCTCCATCTTTGAATTCGCCACCCATGACGTAGCCGTCGTTGGCAACGAGCAACTTCTCACCGGCTGCACCTGTAATGATCTTTCCTTTTGTTTCCTGTCCATTTTCGTTAATCGTAAAGGTGTTGTCTTTGCCGCGTGTCTCTACTCGCTTCGTACGCTCCTTGCCCGTTGCCGGATCATATGTGACATCCGTCTTGACGGTGCCGGCGTCGGTTGTCGCCGTCGAGTGTCTCTCTGTTAATCTCTTGTCCTGATTAAGAACGTCGACAGTACCCTTCATCGGTCCATCCGAGTACTCACGTCGATAGGTCGGCGGATTACCACTCTTCGTTTCGGTGAACTTGTTGGAACCCTCTTGCCCACCGTATTTCTCGGACAAGATACTTCCATCGGCGTTTCTCTTCACCTCAGCAACTTGCTCGGTGCCTTTCCTATACGTCGTGGTGCCCCGGTCTTTGCCCTTGCCTTCTACGATCTCGGTCACGCCTTCCAGGTATTGCTGCTCTGGCGTGCCCGTGAGAGGCGTGTTGAACTTAGTTACTGTTCTGTCCGGATAGTCGGTCTTAGTGGTACCGGCTTTGGTATCAGTTGTTTCGACCTTGCCATCAGCGAACACTTTGCGCGTAGTGTCGGCAGTCTTCTCTTCATGCAGTATTGGTGGGTTGGCCTTAAACTTGTCGATTATGTCTTTGTCAGCTTTTACGGACGGATCGAGCGGCTTGGTCTCACCTTTTCGATACAGTACGGGGTCGGCTCCTGGTTTGTAGTCTGCCCGGGAGATGCCATCGATTGGTGGGTCGAATTCGCTCTTTACGGTGCCGTCTGAGGACGCCACTTGAGTAACTTTCTTACCGTTACCTTCGATTGATCTCGATGTTGTTTCGACATTGCCGTTTCGCGATGTAGCTGTTCGTTCAGTTTCGCCGCCGGCGAGCTTTCGCTCCCGTCTTTCGCCCCTGAAAGAGCCATCGTTGTTTACTTCTTTCGAAACCAGTCCATCAGGCCTTGATCCTGCTGCATAGTCTGTTCGTGAAAACTTTGTACCTGTAGATATGCTCGATCTCCTTTCCGGATCCTTTGTGGGATCCAAGTCGGTACGTGAGGTGAAGCCGTCCGGATTATTCTCCAGTTGTCGCTCTCGTAAAACCGGGCTACCTTTTGGATAAGTCTTCTCAGATTTGACACCGGCTTCGGGCTTCGAAGTCGTGTAGCTGCCATCGCTGCTGAGGACAGTCTCAGAGCCATCTCCCGCCAGGTGATCACTCACGAGCGCTATGGGAGGAACTTTTTCCGGGTCATCTTGACGCTGGTAGACAATCCCTTCGACAGCTGCCTTTGTGCCGTCTTTCCTGGTTATCTCCGGCTGTTTTCCGCCGCCAGTCTTATCATCGAAGTCGATGAACCCAAAGCCTTTGGTTTTGCTTCCTGTTGCTTCTGTCGACCAGCCGGGTTTTCTTTCGTTTGGCTTGGACGGATCTCCTTCTGGAGGATACACGCCTTTGTATTTGACGTCTTGCTTGGAATTCGGCGCATTGACCGTAAGTTTCGTGCCGTCCGGCATACCGGGGACCTTGCCGTCGACTATTCGATTACCGGCGGCATCCATGTGCCAGGCGCCTTTGTCATTTTGACCTGGGAGCGAAAAGTCGCCTTTTACGTTCTTCGCGAAAAGATCATCCAGGATCTTCCGAGCTTCAGGACTCGCAGGGACCTCTTTTCCGTCTTTCCCAACCAGACTGATCTTGTCGCCGTCGATTTTTATACTTTTGAAGTCAAACTTGTTTTCTGATGCCCATTTCTCACTGGGTGTTATTTCAACTGGACCACCATTCTTGCTGAATGTCTGTTTGAACCCAGCTAGTTCACCAGCTCCCGGACCGAATGTTCTCGTCACCGCACCGCTCGTTTGGTCAGGAGCGCTGTCTGTGAACAGGTTGGGATTGTTGGTATCGGACAGCGCTGCTGCTGCTGCCTCGAACTTCGCAAGCGGTTCCTTCAGAGACTTCAGGATCTCCTGAGGCACTCCATTGCCCTGCACCCAGCCCTCTTTCAGCTCTTTGGTGTCAGCTGCTGGTGTGGTTTTGTCGTCGGTCGACTTTGTCTCTTGCAGTTTGGTGAACTGCTCCGAGAAAATAGTCGAACTGTCAAAAGTAGGAGTCGGAGGAGTGGCCTCCGGCCTTTTGGCGTCTGTTTCTACACCCATAGGAATAATACCTAGCAGGACCAGCGGATTACGTGTTTAGTAAGGGTGCGGTGCAATTTGCGGCTTGAGATATTGAGAATACGAACATTCTGTGGCTAATTTGTACCCTTGTCAATATGCCCTGATGCCAGGCTGATTAAGCACGGGTCGTCTTGTCGCTTTTGTCGCTAGTCGCCTCTTTGCCTGTTGGTCGGTTGAATGTGGTAATTTCAACCGTGCGTGGTTAACCTGACTGTGACAGGTTTTGTTGTGTTATTGTTGAAACGGGACCTGAGTTGTTCTTAGAACTGGTTGAAGAACGGTTGTTCGTTGGACGGCTTTGTTGATACAGCAGCTTCGACTGTGAAATCGTCTCTACAGCTACTAGTCTAATCGTCAAACATGGCAATTTCATGACATGTTTGTTCGGCAATCATCCTTTCTAGCCCGGCGGTTTCGGTGGCGGTGGCACGGGCGTCGGCTTGGGCGGTTCAGGCTTTTTGCTTGCGATCTCCTTCTTTACCTCATCCACGAATGGCTTGGTGGCTGTGCGGACCTGATCGAATTTCAAGTCGATTGAATTGAGGATGCCATCGAGCAATTCTGGTCTAGCCTTCCCAATACCACGTCTTTGAATGTCTTTCATCTGCTCTTGCGCCTGTGTCAGAGCGTTGTCCGGATCGGTGAGCAGCTGAGGTATGAGTTTGCCAATGAATGCGCCTGGAGGCATATTCATGGCAGCACCACCAACTTTAAAGTCACCAAGTAGCTTATGTTTTTCGGCTAATTCGAAAAACTTGTCGAGGTTTTCCTTGGTACATTTCTCGACCATTTCTTGTTTGCCGGATTCTTTGCTGGGTTTCTCCATGCTGGCTCTGACATCGGCAATGATCTTGAGAGGAACATTGTGTTTCTTGGCGAGCTCTCGCGCTTGGTCATCCGTGAGCGGAGCCTTGGCTAGGGGCTTGTCTGGACCTGGTTTTGGCTGATCTGGTTTTACTTCAGGTTTTGTCGGTGGCGGCGGTACGTCCTTCGGTGGATCTTTTACGTCCGGCGGAGGGGCGGTCTTCGCATCGGTCTTCGCATCTCTCGGCGGAGGCGCAACCGGCTTGGGCGGCGCTTCGCTGACTACCTTTCCGGCCACCTTTGTCGTCAGATTGCCGTCGCCATCGATTGCGATACCATCATTGGCACCACCGTCGATTTCGAAACCACCGGATTCGGTGGCGCGAAAAGCACCATTCATGGTGACAGGTGGCTGACCTGGTTTTTGAATTGTCCAGGAGGCTCCAAGCTTTCCAGGTCCGAGGTTGACATTGGCGCCCTTTGTAATTGTGGTGCCATCAGCTCGTTGTAATCCTCGGAATTGGTTGTTGACGTCTCTCACGACATCGATGTGCGGTTTGTTTTTGAACTTGATTCGAGTAGCTGCACCGCGACTGTCTGATGTAATCTCAGTACCATTGGCATAAGTTGCGGTCGTTATACCGGTCTTCAGATCGATTTTCGTTTCTTGCGGTAGTGCACCAGATTTGACTTTCTCTGCGTCCTCAGGCTTGTTGAAGGTGACGGTTCTCACATCGCCTGTAACTTTCTCGTCGCCTTGACCCCAAATAAGTGCTCCGCTGGCATCTGTGGTGCCGGTAGTGGACAAAGTAGTGGTCTTGCCGTCGAGCGTGCGTTTCATTCGCGCATCAGCCCAGTTGTCGACTTTGTATTTTGCTTTCCCTTCTCCGAAGTCTACTTCGAACGAGTTGCTCTTCGCGTCACGAATCATTGAAACTGGACGACCGTCCTTAGGCGGGAAGACCACCTTGATTGCGCCGTCTCGGCCAGGAACTGGTGTTGCTGCTCCTGCTGCCCATTCACCATATCCGGTCCAATAGACTGTTAGCTTGTCGCCCTTTGCTGATACTGATTCGCCGACATAGTCGGTGACATTGTAGAAATCCTTGTTGCCGTTTGATCGCAAAACATCTTCGAATTGTTTGTCACCAACCTGTGTCTTGTAGGTGAGATCGCCGTTGTTGTCGAGCTTAAAGTCGCCCTGAATGGCACCGTCGACTACGTTCAGATGTTTAAACTGTGGAAGCGTTTTTCCTGGAGGCGTGGTCACCCAACCTTTGTCGGTCTTGTTCAATGTAATTGGCTCGCCCGGCTTTCCACCAGCGTCAGGAAAGCTCACCTGCAATTGTGTGAGGTTGCCGCCCGCATCTCTTTTGGCTAGGTATTTTTGACCTTTGTTGGCACCTTCCGTAAACTCGACTCCAGCAACCAGGCCTTTATCAATATATAGTTTGCCGCTCTGACCGTTGTCGTTGAACGGTTCAGGACGACCGCTCTTATTGAGCGTGCTCAAGCTGGCGTCGAATGCGCCTTCGACGCCGTCGGCTTTCGGCGGCGGAGTGTCCTTTTTCGGACTGAGCAGGCAGTACGATTCTAGAAATGCGTTACTGGGACCGAATACTGGTCGCACCGTGTCGAGCGGTGGGTCGAACGTGCCTGATGGGCCATCTGTGGGTCTGCTATAAGTCATTCGCTGCTATCTCTCGGGACGGTTGAGAGGAGTGAGAGCCGATTAGCCGACAAAGTACTTGCGCGCTTTATGCGCTGCGGCGTGAAGGGCGAAATTCACTCATCAGCTGCCTATATACTAAGTGGTCGTTTTTTGGACAAACGCTGCTACGGGAGAACTCGATCATAACTTAGAGTGATAGCTCAACCAATGTGGATCTCCACAGTGTCTTTCGGGAAGTCGCATATCATCAGAGGAAATCGATGATAGCTTTGAACACGCGATCAGCTTTCGCTTTTATATTGTGGATTGTGGTGCACGCAATTGAACGGAATCGAGCAGCATCGAACTGTGTGATTTCGCGGAGTTGCTAGCGTTTGAACAGTCGCAATCTTCTCTACTGTGGAACGATGTTCTTCATTGTCGAGCACACTTGCGAATCGTTGAACAGTTTGTCGGCGAGCACTTCGAAGAAATGTGCACCGCCCTCAGAATTCAGGTGGGCTGAATCGGCAAAGTACTTCTTGGGAAAATCTTGCTGTGAATTGAGGTCGATGACTCGAGCTTGGTAGTCAGTGCATAGCTTCTCAACCCGTCCTTTGTAATTTTGGTAAAAACCGCCAGGCATCAGATCCAGGTTGTCCTGGGTCAAGGGCATGTTGACCAGAATGATTTTGATCCCACGCTGTTGACCCACAGCAAGTAGCTTCTCCAGGTAGCCTAACTGCTCTTCGAACTGTTTCGCTTTAAAAGAAGAATATCGGTAGCGGTACTCTGGAAGGTTGTCTGTATAAATTGGTGGCGCAGCATCGGGTGGATGCACCTTCACCTCGTCCGGTCCACTGTCCTCGGGAAGTTCTGTAAATGCCTGCTTTCGAACTTCGAATGTCGTATGCACGTTGTCCATATCCTTGAATCCGATATGAGCAACGATGTCTTTTGTAATCTGATGTTGTGCGAAGACGAAGTCCTGCCGATGACCGTATAGGAAACTCCCTTTCGACAATGCATATTCGACCACGCTCCAAATCGAGCTTCTCGCTGGAACGGCGATGTCGGGGAGATCGTTGATACGACTCATGTATCTGAAGATCTCTGTACTGGCCGGATCTTTGAGCGCGTTGTCCATGAAGTCGCGGGGGGCGATACCGTATATGATGACCTTCGGTTGTTTCTTCCCGGCTAGCAATGTTCTAGTCAGTACATACGCATCGGATGCCATCTCGCCTCCGAGGGCAAACGAGTATGTACTCAATTGACGGTGGATCCTTTGATCGATAAGCGATTCGAGTAATGCGCTTTTGTGGTGCAATGCAACCTTTTGCGCGGTCTTGAGATGGGTGGCGTCACCACCATGCACTGCTGCCATCATCAGCGATGATCCAAGAAGGGCAACCTCAGCAGGTTTCTCTTTCTGGTTAAACTCATTGGATGCCCACCAGACGCCGCTGCGATATGCGGTATCGTATGCGGTGTACGGCCACAGTCCCAACCCGGCGAGCAAGCGGCATCCGCTATCCAGGACGAGCAGTCCCACGAAAGCCCAGACCACGTAGCTCAATACAAGCTGACGGGTTGAAAACTTTTCTGGCTCTTTATGGATGCTCATTTGCCTTAGGTGGTTTCCTCAATAGGTTAAAACTGGAAATAAATGAAACGAGGAGATTTGTCTGGAGAAAAAATCATGATTAGGAGCATGAGAGCAAGACACCATGCTGCCTTCGCTATTCTCGGGCAGCGCTCGACGAAATTGGTTTTGTCTAACCAGCCCATCACCAGATGCGATATCGCTAATACAGGCAGCAGGAGAAAAACCGCTGGGTAGATCAATGGATAGTTAATCGACGAAAGTGAGAAAGCCAGGGTTTGAGCACCAACTTGAACACTTTCGAAGGAGAACATCTTTCGCAGAATCAGGCTCGCGCTGGTCATTGTCTCGGCTCTGAACAACACCCAGCCAATTAGTACGACATGAAATGTCAGAAGCGTGGAGAGACATTTTCCGGTCGCGGATTGAATGAAGCTAGATATCGATGGAACAGCGCTCTTTACCTTCTGGAATTCGCGATGCAACACCAGCATGACACCATGATAAACACCCCAGACAAGAAAGTGCATTCCCGCTCCATGCCACAGCCCACCCAGGGTCATGGTCAGAATCAGGTTGCGGGAGGTGATCAGGTGAGAACCCCGCGAACCACCGAGTGGAATGAACAGATAGTCTCTGAGCCAAGTCGACAGAGAAATGTGCCAGCGGTGCCAGAAATCTGAAATGTTGCTTGCCAGATACGGCAGATTGAAGTTGATCGGCACCTGGTAGCCAAATAATCGAGCGCTACCGCGGGCGATATCGGTGTAGCCGGAAAAGTCGAAGTAGATTTGGAACGCGAAGGCATAGGCGAAGAGCCAGAGATCCAGACCAGAGAATGTCTCCGGGTGTGAAAATCCTCCTTGAATGAAAAAGGCGAGATTATCCGCAATCAGTACTTTCTTAAACAAACCCATCAATATCAATGGAACACCCTGATCGAAATGTTCCATCGAAAACTTCGCCGGTGAAAGAAATTGCGGAACAAAATCTTGATACCGTTTGATCGGTCCCGCGATTTGTGTTGGGAAAAAGCTTGCGAACAATGCGAACGAGGGAAATGATTTGACCGGTTGCGAGCCCCGGTATACATCGACGGTGTAGTGGATAAACTCGAAGACGAAGAATGATATGGCTAGCGGTAGTACAATGTCGAACGGGATGTGCGGCACCGCGCAGACCGGCTTTAGCATGGTTCGTGCTAGGTCATCGAGAAAGTAGGCGTATTTGAAATACGCCAGAGTAGATAGGTTGATGACTGTCGCGAATAGGAGCCAGGATTTCTTTCTGGTCGGGGAGTCGGCAATCTTGAGTCCTAAAACGTAATTGATTACGGTTAATCCGACAATCAAGAAAATGAATACTGGCCGCCAGCTCATATAGAACAGGTAACTAGCGACTAAGAGCATGGGCACTCGAAACTTCTGCGGGCTGAGCCAGAACAGGGCTACAACAACGGGCAGAAACAGAGCGTATTGCAGGGAATTGAAAAGCATTAAGATGCCGTCCCATTGGGCTCACCGTTGTCAATGATAACCGTGAATGGGCATGGCGTCCTTAAGCTCAACAAATGACATTAAGAAGAAGTGAAACAAGCGCTACCGTTGTTGGTAGCGCTTGTCCATGCTTCCAAGAGAGGGAGGAATCAAAACTTTTACAAAGGTTGCCTATTTCAGCATGAGCGCGCAAGCGAGAGACTTGTTAGTTAGTGGCTCTAATAGCCGGCGAGAAGCGGACTGACCGTCAGCTCTCTCCACACGTTGGATAGTGCGTCACGCACACTCTCGGCGCAAGCAGGGGCACCGACTGCTTCTCCGTTGATCCGGAGGATCGGGTCTTGCTGGAGCTTGGTCTCCTCGACAAGCTCAACCGGGACTGGGAGTCGCTCTTCTGCGATGACCATCTCGATACGGCGCAGAATATTTTTGTAGCTGTTGCATCCCGGAGCGTAGATTAGTTCGACCCGCATTCAAACCTCCTCTACCGCACGGTCTGTGCGGAGAAATTTGGGGACATAAAGGGAAGGACAAGGAACCCCGGCGAGCTCTCGGTCTGAGGCTCACCAAAAATGTGAATATAAAATGAAGGCACCACTTAACATAACTATAGACGCAATTTGCGATCTGCCAAGAGCCTAATCAGGTCAAGCAATCTTAATCTCTGCTCATAAGCCTCTAGGTCGAGTATCAGCGGAACTTCGCGGACTCCAAATCGTCAGATAAAATCATGATTTCAAAGGCATTTCTTAGAGGATGCACATCTTTGGTCGTGAAAACGATGCTTGGAAGGCAGTTTTCGCCAGGTAGACTACTGTCGATATTATCGGCTGCGTTCGTGGCAATTTGCTTTTCGGCGATCACTGATATGACGTTGGCAGCCAACGAGCAGCCCTCCCCGGTCGCGCCAACTGTACAGGAGCAGCGCCTGCCCGCGCCCGATTCCTATCCGTTGCAAGTGCTTCCGGTTGGCAGTGCTGATGGACCTGCGGTCTCAGGCAGTAATAAATACTCGACCGTCAGAAGTAATCAATTGGATTTTCGGGCGAGTCCGACTTCAGGACCAATGCCGTCAAGCGCTCCCATCACTGCTGACCAGCTTCAAGTGCTTTCCAGGCAGCCGAACGACTTGCCCAATCTTCATTCCGTTGCTGGCGGACTTTTGAGAGGCGGGCAGCCAACGGCGAGAGGCTTGACGCTGCTGAAGCAAGCGGGTGTCAGGACCATAATCAATTTGCGGACCGAGGATATTCCTGTCAACAACGAGCGAATGCTGGCTAAACAAATCGGATTGAATTTCATTCACCTTCCTATGTATATCTTCGAGAAGCCAAATCGACGACTATTTCTCAGCTTTCTCCGCGAGGTCGGCACTGCTGCCAATCAACCAGTATACGTTCACTGTCAGTACGGACGTGATCGGACTGGCACCGTTGTTGGTGCCTATCGGATTGCTGTGGATGGGTGGACGTTCGATAAGGCATTCGAAGAGATGATGGCGCGCGGATTTCGACCCGGTGTCGCTACGCTGACCAGCGGTTTACATGACTTTGCGCGAGACAATGGCGATCGAAAGTCCGTATTGCCATCTCCTGGATTCAGCTATTCCGATTCAAATAAAAGGTACCGCACCTGGCGTCATCCAGGCTCCAACTGACTCTTTAAGGTTTGATCAGTCAATCTCGAATTAACAGGACCGAGTTAGGTACATCGGACCTGTTTCCCGAAGAACTCGCGCGGCTATCAGCGTTCCAATTGGATGTAGCTTATACCCGATCGACCGCGCATCGCTACAAAGCGGCTCCTAAAGCCGCTTTGTGCGCTGACGCCTTCGGGCGGACCATGGCTCAGTGAAGGATTAATTATGGTTTTAACCGGTTGATGTCGCGCGGAAACAGAGCGGTCTGCTTGACGCTCGGAAGCCCGAGGAGCTGCTTGGTCAGTCGCTCCAGACCAATCGCAAGACCTCCATGTGGTGGCATGCCATAGCGGAAGCATTGCAAGTACTCGGCGAAGTCTTCTGGATTTAATCCACGCCCTTCGATCGCAGCGCTCAGATCGTCGAACTCATGGCGCCTCTGTCCTCCTGTCGTTACCTCCAGTCCGCGGAACAAGAGGTCGAATCCGCGGCTCAACGGTTGGGATCCGGAAGCGGCAGACAACGGCATCGTGTAAAACGGTCTGGTCGACAAAGGATAATATGCGACATAAAGCAGTTCTGAGCCGGTTGTCGACTTGAAGTGCTCGCACAGCAATCTTTCCCCTTCCGGGTCAAGGTCACCTTGTGCTGCCTGCGCATGACCGAGCTTTTCTGTGAGGAGAACGAGCGCATCGTCAAATGTAATTTGAGGGATACTCTCAAACTCCGGCACTCTGGCGTCGTACATAGCGAGTTCTTCCGAACAGCTTTCCTGCACGTGGCGGAAAACTTGCTTGAGCAGCTCAATCTGTACTTTGATGAGGTCTTGCTCCGACGCGATGAACCCCATCTCGAAGTCGAGACTGATGTACTCATTGAGATGCCTGGAAGTATCATGCTCCTCGGCCCGATAGACTGGTCCGACTTCGAACACACGCTCGAACACTCCGACCATTATCTGCTTGTAGAACTGGGGGCTCTGCGCGAGGAATGCAGGCCTTCCAAAATAATCAAGCTTGAATAGCTGGGCACCGCCTTCGGTGCCAGTTGCAACTAGCTTGGGCGAGTGAATCTCGACGAATCCGGCATCGTTGAGGAAATCGCGAAAAGCTTTCGTGATTGCGGCTTCGATCTTGAAAATCGCCTTGACCTTGGGGTTGCGCAGTGTGAGCGGCCTGTAGTCCAGCAGAGTCGATAGAGAAAGTCCATCCATCTTCTTGTCCTTAGCCAGTTCGATTGGCGGTACTTCTTTGACTGTGGCAAGAACATTGATTGCTTCGACCTGCATCTCTTGCTGGTCTTTGTTGTTCACGATCAAACCGCTCAATCGCAAAGGTGTCTCGACGCCAATCGTTCTTGTCGTTGAAAGCAGCTCGGCGCTCTCCACAACAGCTTGCATAACTCCTGTAGCATCGCGAATATTCAGAAAAGAAAGTTTGCCAAGATCTCGGCAGGAATGAACGTGACCGGCGATCTCGACACGCTGCCCCACAAGGCTTCGTGCCGCCTTAATCGAAACTCTTTCCGTCTTCATGAAATTCGCCTCCAAAAAAAATGACCGCAACTTGCAAGAGTTGCGGTCGTCGAATCTTTCTCAGGTAGCTTTCTTACTTCAGCACTATGAACGAGACGACCGCCTCAAGCGGTTATCATCGTCGTTATTATTGGTGTACGAGAATAACAAGTTGGTTGACCTGAACGTGCTCGCGTCTAACTACCTCAATTAAGAGTGTGCCAGGCTCGATGCGGCAAGTCAATGCTATGTAAATGCCGAGTTCTAGTCGGCTTCGCTACCGGCTTCGGTTGTGCCTTGCGGCGGCATTACATTACTGGTAGACGATTCATCGGCGAGCTTCTGATTGAGTCGTTCGGAGTTGATTAAGTCAGACAACATCCAGGCAAAAATGTCTTTCTCGCCGAGTTCGGGGCGCAGCTCATCCAACAACTTGGGATTGAGACTTGCCGGTCTCGTGCCATCAATGAATGTGAGGTGATCGATCTCTCTGAACGCGCGAGCCAATCGCACGTCTGTCTTATCTCTAAGCTTTCTAACCGCTTCGTGTGACACGAGTGGTATCGTCTGCAGTGTCTCCTTCGGGAGGAACAGAGCACTGGCGAGAGGAGTGATGCCATCGTTGAGCGCATACAGGAATGGCGGCTTCGCCGTCTCTTGCCACTCTTTGTTGACGTGCACGGAGGCGATGTCTCTATTGAGCATCTTAAGAACTGGATGCTCTCTAGCTAGATGTGCAGGGAATTTCGTCGTGACGAAAGTCAATGGATAAAGTAACGCGGATTCGAGGTAACGCTCTGCTGTAGGCTCCAGATACGGGTTGTGCATGTAGCCGCCGTATGTGATGAACTTTCTCTTTACCTGAGCATTGTTGGAATTGAGCTTCTGCAGTCTTTCGTTGGCGCACCCGGCAAGTGTGAGATTACCTTTTGGTCCCAGCAGTAGTTTTGATTTGAACTTGCCGACGTTCGGCATCGCTTGATCCGCATCGTCCCAGCCAAGGTCGGCGAGGAGATTTTTGTTGCGGCTGAAGTACAGTCTGAGCGCCAGGCTGTGATCGACTCTCGTCCACGGCATAGAGAGCCGTTTGTAGAGGCTATACTGCATCCAGTCTTCGCTGAACAGCGGCGACCCGTGGAATGGAGATCCTAGTGCCATCGCAACTTTAATCTTGCTTTCGACTTCTGGATCCAACATGGTTTCGTAAACCAGATTGCCGCCCATGCTCAACGCAACGAGGGTAATCGGCTTTTCTCCGCATGCAGTGTACAGACGCTTAACTTCCTTGCCGAACTTCGGAATCGTCGAATCCAGTCTCACCAGGGTGGGATAACGGGCCAAGTAAATTTTGTAATTCTTATGGAAGGTGCTGTCGCTCTTGAAGTGATCGGCAACCTTCTTCCATCGAAAGTTGCTGTAGAACTCTCCTCGCAAGCCGTGGACCATGAGAAATGGGCTGCGGTCACCGAGAGGTTCATTGTCGTATTGGTAAATTGCTACGTTCTGCGGAGATTTTTTAAGTTTTTTCTTCGGAGGCGGAGTGCTGAAAGTGTCCGATATCGTCAAGATTTCGCTGGGTTTAGTGCGTTCCTCTGTTGTCAAGCGCGAAGGCTCTGCATTAGCGGGCATAACAGTGGAGCCCGAGACTTGAGCCGCAATAATTGCGCTAACAAACAGGCGAAGCATCCATTTTTCAGCTGAGTGGTACATTATCGAGGTCACCGTGGGAAAAGGGCTGAGTCCGGGTCAAAAATCGTTGCCGATGTTTTGCAATTGTTTAGCGTATACCTAACCAAGATTATCAGATTATCTACTATGCTTATCTCAGAACAGAGGAGTCCAGGAAAAATTTATGCGTAACCCGAGAATATGTGTATTTTTCTCTGACACAGGCGGCGGACACCGAAGTGCGGCTGAGGCTGTCGAACTGGCACTCCAAGATCTCCTCAACGAGATTGAGCCTGATAGCCCTTCGGCCGAAGTAATCGTCGAGAATGGTGTCGAAAAAAGTCATCCCCTTAACAGATATTTTGTAGAACTCTATAACCTGCTTCTTCGCTACAACCAGGCTGGCATGAAGTATTACTATTGGTTTATCGAAAAAACTAAACCAAACGACAGTGAGTACGGCTATCAGTGCACCAAGCCTTACCTGGTCGAATTGTTTAACGAAGCGGAAATCGATGTATTGGTATCAGTTCATCCGATGACCAATCATTACATGGCACGCGCCATTAAGGAGACCGGCAGGCAAGGTCGGACTAAGCTCGTAACCGTCGTTACGGATCCTAACGGTGATTTCTGGAGCGGCTGGGCCTGCCCTGACTCCGATCTGACAATCGTACCCAATGAGCTGGGTCGAGATCGCTTGCTCTCTTTCGGCATCAAGCCAGAGAAGATCAAAGTGGCGGGTATGCCTGTTCGTCCAGACTTCATTAAGCCGCCCACGGTAAGTCGCGATGAGTTTCTCGCGCATTTGGGATTAAACCCAGAGAGGCCGACGATTTGTTTCAATGCTGGTTGGGCCGGCGGTGGTAACACTTTGGCTATTTACGACGCACTGCAATCCAGCTCACGCAATGTGCAGGTGGTCTTCCTTTGCGGACACAACCAGGGACTATACAAGCGCTTGAAGAAAGACTCGAAGAATTCATCAATCCCGACAGCAGTATTGCCATTCCACGATCGGATGTCAGATCTGATGAGCGCTGTCGACCTGATGGTCACCAAAGCGGGCGGATTGACTTCGTTCGAGGCGATTGCAAGACGGCTGCCTATGGCAATCGACATGATTACCAAGCCGATGCCTCAAGAGCTCGGTACGGCTCTGCTGTTGTGTGAGCATGGCGTCGCGAAGGCGATCAATGCGCCTCACGACATCGTCGACATCGTCGACCACGTGAAGGTTCGCGATCCTAATAATCCAATGCCGCTCCCAGAAGCCTTCGGTCTCAACAAGGTCGGTGCTGTATACGATATCGCCAGTACCGTTCTGACTATGGCGGGCGTCCGGCTGAAGCCCGCATCTACCGAAGTCTATACCAGTCGCGCTAAGTAGGCGTATTACGCTATTAAGCAGTGTTTGGTGGGGGGGCGTAGTTGAAAGTGGCACCGCCGGCTCGTCTGCGAATTGGACTTCTCGCCAAGCCCCAGCCGCCGCGGGTTAACGCGTCAAGTTTTTGCGCGCAACGGACCGAAACGAATCGAATTCTAGAGTGTTTTCCGCTATCGGAAAACACTCTACGACAGCTGCAAACCTGCGCCGGATTTGACTTTCCGAGCGCTTGACGAAAGCATTTGAATTGGCCAAAGAGCGAAATAGGTCGGTGCTATCGCCATACCAACTCCGTAGTTTCAGCCCCGAAATTCCACGACTGGTCGACATACATTCTCCGTGTAAATCTAGCTGTTCCAGAAGCTCCTTGAACCCGTACCGCTGGCTCTCTGGCAGTTCTTCGCTCGACCGAGGAGTAAAATTCGAAAGTACGGCTAAAAAAGTGTTGCACCTCGAAAACTTTCGCGATGTTTCGTTGATAATGTAACTTTACTGGCATGAGACGTCAGTACAACCAAGTCAGCAGGTATCGCATGAAGCTTACATTACGTGTCGTCGGCGCGAGCGCAGTCAATAGCGGAGACGTTGTGCTTATCCACGGAACGGGCTCCTCGTCCGAAATGTGGGATGCCCAGGTAGAAGCGCTAATCGGTCATGGCTACCGATGCTTCCTCCTGGATTTGCGTGGCCATGGGCAAACTCACGAGCCCGAAGAGTTCACTGACCTTCATGTTCATGTAGGAGATGTTCTGGAGACGCTGGAGCACGGCGGGATTAACTATCCGGCCATTTTTCTCGGTCACTCCCTGGGATCGCTAATCAGCCTTCATATCGCCAGAACCAGCCCTGGTCTTGCCGATACATTGTTCCTTGCTGCTCTTCCTGGAAAGGTCCATTCGTCCATTGCGACTGCGTTTCGCTACTTTCTCAAGGGCGCGTTTCCTGTCATGCGCGACTCCGGAATTCATAAAAAGATGGCGTGGCGCGAGCGAACGCTCTTCAGCACGCCGGCTTTCAGCCTGTCTCAGATAGTCGAAAATTTTGATAAAGTCGATCTGTTTGCCGATCCAATCACCGTCGAATGTCCGGTCCATCTGTCGGCTGGGCGCTTCGATCCAGTCGCGCCGTTAGATCAGATAGTCAAGGTTCACAAGCTTTTGCCCAACTCGACGTTGAAAGTCTTCGACCTTGCTGGTCACAACTTCATGGATTACAACAAAGACAGCTTCAACGCCTGGATCTTGGAAAAACTGAAAATACGTGTCGATTCTAATACAGCGAGTTCTCATGGAAAGATGTAGGACAGCGCCGTCCAGGTTCATCCGCACGCGAATGACGAAGTGCGAGTGCTCTTAGAGATGTTGCCATTCGAGATAGTTGGGTCACAGCTGGGCAACGAAACCAGAAAATCCTGTGATCGTATGAAAGGGTTATTGTTTCTTTTCAGGAAAATACTAAACTGGAGATGGGACAGTCCCGCGATACGCAGTTGGTCAGAATGCTGAAAGAATACTTTCGCGCGCTTACTCGAAGATTTGAGAAGTTGCACCCTGCTGAGCAAAAACGGCTCATCACCATCACTTGCATTGGAGCTGTTGGCTACTTTAACCTGTTCATCATGTTGATAGTCGCTCCCAGTCAGCATCTCAATCACCCGTACAGAGAGCTGGCATCTACTGCATTCCTGGTGATTGCCTTCCTGTGCGGTTGGCTGTCTGCGCAAATCTGGAACGACAAGTCTCATACCAGAAGAACGGGGCTTGCGGTGCTGTTATCGTGCGGATTTCTGTTGGTCAGCTACGTGGCATTCGCGATGATCTCGGCTTCATGATGACGGTTGCCTTGATTCGACTGCTGATGATTATCGTTGTGGCATCCCTTGTATTGACGCTGTCGGCGGATGCGAGTTTCACAGCCCGCACGTCCCGAATGAAAATAGGCGGCGCACAATTCCTTGTAGTCACGGAGGACGGCGAACTGAACGTGACGCGTGCGGAGGTCAATGCCTATGTGGCTGATGCCGCAAGAGCTGTGATGGCTTACTATGGCAGTTTTCCCGTGGATAAGACTATCGTCAGGATCGCACCGATAGACGATGATGGGGTCGGGTTCGCCACATCGACGTTCGAAGATGCAGGCGGGTATGGACTGATTGAGCTTGACCTCGGTCGTTATGCGGACAGGCGAGATCTCGACCGTAGCTGGACTTTGACTCACGAAATGATGCATCTGGCATTCCCGATCGTTGCTCGGAGGCATAGATGGCTGGCAGAGGGTATCGCGACCTATGCCGAGCCGATCGGTCGAATGCGGACTGGCAAGTTGTCTAGAGAAGAGGTCTGGGGTGATCTGGCGAAAAATCTGAATTAAGGATTGTCTGGCACCGATGGTGGTGGCTTGAACAGCGCTCAGGGATACGGCAGGATTTATTGGGGCGGTGCGCTGTACTGCTTGTTGGCTGATGTCGAAATTCGGAGACGAACTAGCAATAGAGCCGGTCTTGAAGATGCTCTCAAGGCAATATGTCGACGTGGTGGTAATGCTTCTTCGGACTGGTCTGCGGAAAAAGCGATTGATGTCGGTGATGCGGCTTTAGGGACAGCGGTCCTTCGCCCACTCTACGACCAGATGAGCAAGTCCGGAGCGAATCTGGACGTTCGTCGATATCTAGAGCAACTCGGTGTTCGACGGGAGGGGAGTCTTATCGTGTTGGATGACAGGGCCCCGCTTGCTCCGATTCGCCAGGCGATTGAAGGGCGGATGACGAACTGAGCCATAGCACGTCGATGAGCTGTTGACCATAGACGGCTAACCGTCATGATGGGTCGGTTTCGAGTAAGTTCAGAAACGTTGCCGAAAGAACGCCCGGAACTCAATTTGAACCTTTGAAGTTGGTTCAAATTCGGCTTGGCCTGTAAAACGCTATAAGTTGATTAGCCCTTTGAACCAGTTCATGAACCCTGTCGGGTTGTCCATCATTTGCTCAATCTTAAAACCTGGTGGCGTCGGTGGTGCGGTTACAGGTGCGAGGCTGCTTGTCGGATCCGGCGGACGCACGAGCTCTTGCGGGGGCGGCGAGCCCATCATCGTGCCCAGGAGAGATGTGTCGTAGAAGAGCTGCTTGGGGGCAAGCACATCAGGGCGTCTAGACTTCATGATTTCCTGACTGTCAATCGGCGCCGTGATCACCCTTCGAATCTTCTGTCCGTCCGCTAGAAAGAGGACCGCTTCTCCGGTATCTTCGGAGAACATGAATGCCTCTCCCTTCTTGAGGGTGGATGTGCCATTATCGTTGAGATAACGCAGCCGCTTCGTCCAGTCATCTTCAGGCGGCGGAGGCGGTGTTATTTTCTTGGTAGCTAGATGTGTGTCCGTGGATTTCGCGGTGCTCAATGGTTGATCCGTTACTTCCGGCTCTCCGCCTCGAAAAGCCAACTTTGTTCGTCTCTCCACTGGAGCTTCGGAGGTGTGTACGACTGTTTTTTTCTCTTCAGTTGATGGTTTAGGCTCTTCCCTCGTCGGGGCAGATAAGCGGTGCTCAGCTCGAGATGTGACGTCGTCGACTTCTTTGATTTCAGGCAGCTTCCTTATCAGCTCAGCTTCTGACGCCGTCGGTCCATTGTATGCCAGCAACGTTCTGTCGGTTCTGCGAGATGGAGGCTCTGGCTCGGCCGATTCATCGGCGACGACTTCGGGACAATCCTCTTTGAACTCCTGGACCAAGCTGCGATCGTCGGCTTTGGGTTGCAGATCGTTGTAATCGGCATTTCCCGTATTGGCTCCTTCAAAGCTCTTGAATGGCTCCGGCCAGTTGAAGATGCGTGCGATCCAGTGTTTTTGAGGACTTCGACCGTTTGGCTTTCGATACCTTCTCGCGATCAACTCTCGAATTCTTTTACGGCTGGTGGGTCGCTTGTGTTTAGCCGGACGACTCGGTGCCAGATCGCGCTCCTTGAGGTCTTCGGCGGCCACTTCGTTCGCTGTTTTTTCCGTTTTCTCATTACTGTGCACCGCCGGTGGTTTTATCGCGGTATGCACTGATTGTAGTATCATCGGCGCCATTCCACCGAGCTGATCCTCGTCGCATTTTTCCGATTCCGGTTTTATAGCCGTTGCATTAGATTTTGACAGACCAAGGGACTCTCCGAGCTGCTCGACGGCTCCGGTGACATTGCCCTGCTCGAGTTTGATGGTGGCGAGAAGTAGGCGCGCTTTCTGGTATTTTGGTTTGATTACCAGCGCTTGTTCCAGACGTGAGACTGCTAGTTTGTGAAATCCCTTTTCTCGAAAGATAAGCGCTTGCTCGTAGTAAGCGTCGACGAGCTTAGGATCTTCGCGGGATGCTTTCAGGTACTCGACCAGAGCCCGACCTGTCTCACCCATTTTGCGATAAGCGCAGCCGCTATCGTAATGCGCCTTCGCCTGCTTCAGGCGCACTCGCGCAGGGGCGGCGGTAGTGGTTGTCTTCGATTCTGCAAACTCGCCGCTTTCGGACTTTGCGTCGCCGGTAGCTTCTGACGGCGATGCTCCCGAGAATGCATTCAGAGTATGGCTGTGGAAGACAGGCTGAGCACTACACTGATCCACCGATAGTGAGGCCAGTGCCAACAACGTTACGAATTTTGCTCTTAACAGACGGCCCCCAATCTAGCAGCGTCTCAGTTTATCGAGACATCATCAAGCTAACTTATATGATCGCCAATTGCAAGTGCAGAAGCACGAGCCCGCGCAAATTCGGTGAAGGTGATGTGGCACTCCATTTGGTGCTAACTAACGCCGGATAAACACATGCTCGAGCTGTCTGAAGAATGTCTTCCATGACGGCTCTACGATAGACGAGAGCGGGCGAACGAGCACGGTTCGCATATTGGAACGTCGCCCACCCCATATGTCGGTAAGTGGTCGGTCACCGATCACCGCCACTTCTTCTGGTGGCAGTTCAAGCGCGGCTAGCGCCTGCCGAAACCCCGCTTTCCAGGGCTTTGCCGCATATCCTATTACCGGCATGTTGAGTACCGAGCCTGCATTGTCGATGTAATCTTGGCGTTTGTTATTGGTCAGCACAATCATCTTGAGGCGCGGCCTGGCTAATTGCAACCAGGCATCCGTCTCTGTCGTGATCCGGCCTTTTCCTGATTCCATCAACGTGCTGTCAAGATCAATTATCAAGCCTTTGATTCCGTCATTGCATAGCAACTCGATATCGAGTGTGGTGATATCTCCTGTGGTGACATAAGTAGGTTTTAAGAACATGCTTCTAGAAAGTCCTGAAATGGATGGAGTCTGCGGTTTCTCTGATAATGTAACATGAAGATTTGTCCGAGCGTTGCAAAGAACTGGGTGGACAACCGGTATTCCGGGGTACAATGCACAGTTGCTTATGAGTGCGCTACTCATTCTGTCGCTGTCCAGTCTTGTTGTGAGATTGACCGAATACCGCCGTGAAACAAGTTAAAGGAAAAACCAGCACTGGGCAGTCCGGCACATCGGGCACGGAGAATCTGCCTTTGTCTCATGTCGCCATGATTATGGACGGTAATCGTCGCTGGGCGAACAAACATCATTTGCCGGGCGTGGTGGGACATCGTGAGGGCGTCAAGAGTCTCAAGCGTCTGGTCAAGCATGTCGGGGCGCTGAAGCTTTCCTATCTGACCGTCTACGCCTTTTCCAGCGAGAATTGGCAGCGTAGCGAAGATGAAGTCGGCTATCTCATGCAGCTTTTCACTGACGTTTTAACGGACGAGTTTGAAGAACTCTCGGATAATAAAGTGAGACTGCGCTTCATCGGGCAGAAGTCTACGATGCCTGACGCCCTCAGGCAGAAGATGGAAGAGTCGGTCAAGAATACCGAGCACAACACTGGACTAAATTTGCAAATTGCGATCAACTATGGATCGCGTCAGGAAATCACTGAGGCGGCACGTCAGCTCGCGGTAGAAGTGCGTGAAGGCAGAATTCAACCGGATCAGATCGACGAAAGCATGTTGTCCGGCTTTCTCTACACTCGTGATATTCCTGATCCAGAATTGTTGATTCGTACCGGAGGCGAGATGCGTTTATCCAACTATCTCCTCTGGCAATCCGCTTACACGGAGTTTTACGTCACGCCGGCGCTTTGGCCGGAGTTCATGCCGCGTCACTTCGACGAAGCGATTCGCGAGTTTTCCCGTCGTGAGCGACGATGGGGCGGGGATTAAACGATAGCGCGTCTATGCGTTGGCCATCAACTTTTCTACCCAGGGGTCAATGGATGCGTCTAGCATCATCTGAGTAGCCGCGTTATACATTCGGCTAAAGTCGATCGGTGCATCTAGACTTCGAGTAGCTGTGGTTTTCAACTCTACTACTTCGTTCGAAATTGGATAATCGTCGAATCTTCCCAACACTTCTTGTGTCATTGAGCCTCCTAGAGGACATTGAGATTATGGAAACAGTTGAACGGGTTGCATGCCACCGCTTTAATGGTGGAACCTGATTACTATCGTTGATCGAAAGCTCCCAAATACATATTGAATCCCGCAGTCTTCGTTGCGCAAATCCGCAAATGTTTCAATTGAGACAGCGTCTTGCTGAACAAGCAGTGTGAATTGTCGGTGAGATCGTTCTGATCGAAGTTGAACATGCGCCATCTTCTCTTCGTCTGCTTGGCGTAACCTGCTCTTGGCATAATGGCAATCTTCCGACCAAGGCTGAAATCTACTGCATTCCATTTGGCATGATTGGCGGTTGATACGGGATACCGAGTTGTGGTGGTGGCGGATAGTTGTAGATCGGCTGCCAGAACTGTGCCGGTGCGCTTATCTGAAAAGTCTGATCGATTGTGATAGGAATGGTTGTACCAGCTGGGATTTTGACTTCGGATCCTTTTCGAACTCCGGCTCCGACCAATCCGACTCCGCCACCAATGGCGGTGCCAAATACGGCGCCCATTCCGGTCGCTTTTCCTACCCGACCGCGTGACGTAGCTCCGACAATGGCTCCAAGCGCTGTGCCTAATGCCGCGCCTGAGCCAGCTCCGACCGCAGTCGTGACGGCACCTTTGCCGACACGACCAGCCATAGTTCCGCCGGTCAGTCTGATCTGGTTGGTGTCTATCGATCCTGATAAGGGAATGCGTCTTCCGTCCGGCGTAAGACATTGCGAAAACTTGATTTCGACTTTACCGTTGGCACCAAACTTGAACCGTGCTGCCGAGACCACATTGGTCACGTTGCCAATCAGCGTCGTACCCGCAGGCAATGCACCCACTGGAGTGGGCAAGGTTACCTCAACGGGTTCCCCGATTTGCGTGGAGCCGGAGTCGATCGAATTCTTCAGGGAGCCACTGATGGCGGTGCCTGCCGCGATCGTCGACACGGCGCCCTGGAGGACCGGGCCGCCGCCAGTGTAGCCAAATTGACCGCTTCCAGCAGCAAGAGGATAACCCCCAGGCGGAGGATAACCATTCGGCGGCAAATAGACAGGAGTCTGTCCGGTAGCATATCCAGGAGCTCCGCCTCCATATGACGGTTGCCGATAGGCTTGTTGCTGCACCTGCCCTTGATACGTCGGATACGGAGTGGTCGCGCCACTTTGCTGATTCGGATCGACCCTGCGAGCATCGGAGGCCGCCTGTTGCGTGAGCAACTCGTCCAGTGCACAGAGCATTGCTGCCGCTTCTCCTCTAGTGGCTATGCCTTTTGCGTTGACCTTGTCCTGCGATTCAATTACTAGAATGCCTTCTCTGGATGCCATCGCAATGCCCTGCCTCGCCCATTGAGGAATGGTGCTACCATCGGTAAAGCGACTCAATTCCTTGTCGATCGCGCCGTCGTCAGGCTTCGGTGCGTTTAGGGTGCGGGAGAGAATTGTTATCATTTCGCCACGTTGAATGAATTGTTTTGGGCGAAAACCGTCTGAGTATCCAGAGATATAGTTGTTTTGCCGGATTATCTCGACTGCCCTGAAATACGGATCTGTCGGTTTTACATCAGGAAAGCTTTGCGTGGACGCAACCGGCTGCTTGTCAATACCAAGGACGTTGACCAGCCACTGAGCCAGTTCTGCGCGTGTGATCGGATCCGACGGTCTAAACTTTCCATCGGTCGCTGTCGGAATTTGTCCCTTTTCGGAGAGTTTATCGATATATTTCTCTGCCCAGTAATTTGTAGTATCGGCATATCGCGCTGCCTGTGCTGATTGTGCCAACAGCGTGCAGGCTGCCATCGTCACTATTAGTGCAGTGGGTATTCTCAAGCCTTGAACCTTACGCGGCGCTGCGGGGATTACACGATCAATCTTATCAAATGCACCGAAAAGCTTCGTCCGTCGGGTATGTAAGCTGCGACCGCAAAAGGCAGTCAATATGGAGTTTGTTGGGATTCGATGTTGGATTGCTTGCAGATGGAGAAAAACTTGGCAAACCAAATGTGGTATCGCTTTGATGGGACTCACTCGTCGGCGCTCGATTTCTCTTTCTCTGAACTGCCCGACTTTTCGTCGCTGGTGAGACTTTCGTCTTCGTCGACCTGCGCCTCGATTGGTGGTCCCTTCCGATTGCGAGAAAGCACCTGGATCTTGTCTCCTACCAGCTTCAATCTGAATAAGAACTGCGTCCCCGAGAATTCCGGAACATCAGAAAGTGGGGATGAGTTGGTTACTGCTTTAGTGAGAGCCTGTGCAAGCTTCTCATGATCGGCTTCTTCGAAGACAGTTTTCAAGTCCATCTTCGTGACCTTGCCCTCTGGATCGATGCCGACCACCATCTTTGTTACTCGCAAAGTGCCGTCCAAGTTGGTCGGGTAGGCATCGGTCAGGTCCAGATTTGTTTGAATTGCATTGGCGGCTTTTTGGAGGAAGCGGTTCTCGTCCTCCTCGGTAAGCTTTTTGCCAGGACCCTTCAACGCCGTATCGGATTTCTCTTCGTTGCTTTTGGAACCAGGTATCGATAGAGCATCGAGGAACTTATATGATTGATTCGAGTTGACGAACTTGGGCTCGCCCCAGACTACAACGCTCAAGTAGTTGCCTGCTCTGTGGCGTAGATTCGTTCTTTGAAAACGCCTGAATCTTTCAATCCTTCATCGAGATGTCCCTCGATCTCTCGTCCCGGATGCTTGTCGTCGAGTCCGATCGGAATGACGAAGGTGGCTTTTCCTCCAACGGATTCGCATGCACCTTTCACGGCAGCATCGAGAGCGAGATTGGTATCAAATACGGTTATCCATCCATGTTTAGTCTCCCGCGTGTCATTTTGAATTGGTGGGAGCTTCGCGAATCCAAGCGCCATGCCGTTGCGTTTGTCTTCGTAGCGATGGGGAAGAGATGGAATTCGCCTGAATGCCCATAATGACACCAGAATCGGCTTGTTTGATCTTGCGTTCTATAAATGTGAGAGATTCGAGCAGGTCGCCTACGCTTTGAAAGCGATGCTCTTTGCTTTTCTCCAGACACTTGAATACGACCTGGGAGAGCTCGTGCTCTGCTTGCGTGTTGCAGGGAATTGGCTCCGGCGTCTGACCGCCACCGGCTCGATCTTTGGAAGCCCGCTCTAATCGAATACGACGATTAAGTTGGGGTGATTCAGATTGCTGCCGGCCTGCGCTTCCAGTTCAAAACGAGCTCTGCTGCTTTCGTCGGCGAGCAGAGTCGGATTCAGGACTTTGATGGCAACGATCTTGCTTAGCTGCTTGTGACGGGCTTTCAGGACTGCTCCCATACCGCCCTGTCCGAGCACCTCTATGACTTCGTACTTGTCGCCGATTGTCCTATTCTGACCGGCATTGTCTTGAGTCGAGATCACTTTTCCAACCAAGTCTGTACTTTATTAATGCCAAAACAGATTTCCGTTTAATCTATTTGCCACCAAAAGAAGTCCATCAAACCGTACCGCTTTGAGCTCTTGTCTGTAACCCGCTGCCTTAGCGGTCTTATCGGCTTGCCTGGTGCTCAGAGGATACACGAGGCTGTTGACGCGCAGTGGCAGTCGACAGCCGTGAAAGAATAGCGAAAAAAAATTTCAACGCGCGAAATCGTCACTAATACCGGGGATGGCAGAAAGCTTTCAACGCTGGCCCCTCGCGTGTTAGCGACCGGTCTGATATGATGAATTTACTTACTAATCAACTCGCAATCGATTATTCTTATTTTTCTGCTTGTCGCTATTTCGCGTCGAGCAGGTGATAAGCCGGCATCCTATGAGTATGGCACTACCAACCGAGTTCGGCTAAACATGTCCCTAGATGAGCAAACAAGACTAAGCCTATCCAGGCACGTAGAATTGTGGATGAATATTGCTTTGTCCACACGAGTGGCAGATCGCAATGTGACCGAACGCGCCGTTCGGGATGCATATAGAATCGTCGGACTCCCGCAACCGACCCGTTATGTCTGGTTGGATTCGCCGATGGCAGGAGCGATAGCTGCTGCCCATATCTCCACGGCCGTATCCAATGTCAACGAGCGCGTTGCACGCCGACCGCAAGAGTTCATGATGAAAAAACTCTGGCAGAAGGCGGAGGTGATGAACCAGACTTTGCACTGGGAGCAGATTCAACTCCAGCTTTCGCGCGGATCTCTTACGGCATTGCGCAACAATGTCGTTCTACCGATTGCACGCCAAATCGCCAATCAGCAAGTTGACAGAGCCGAGCAGGCTCGTCTCTCGCTGTTCGCCGGCAGTCGAACCAAGGGGGCCAACATATCGCCTGAAGTTTGGAACAACGCAGTGGCGGCTGTTAAAGAGGAGCTCACAAAAGAAGAGCTGAAGAACATGGACAACTGTGTCACATGGGCGCGCATCTCCAAACAGTTGACAGCGTGCAGCTTTGGCAATATGGATGGCGCGTTTTTTGCATTCCTCGATTACGCCAATATCGCGGGGATGAGTCTCAATGACATGCAGGGCATCGTAGAGATCGCCCAGTCCGCTGGGTGGTGGTGGCCGTTCGTGGACCTCTGCATTCTCACCGAACGTCCGAAGTCGCTCAGCATCAATCGTCAGGTTCTGCTTCACAAAGAGAATGGTCCGGCCGTCGAATTCAGAGATGGATGGAGCGTCTTTGCAATGAACGGCAATATCGTATCGCGTGAGATAGCCGATTCCGCCGTGCAAGTGGTGTTGGACTAGCGGTATCGACATGATGCCGCTTTTGGTATCATGCTTGGTGGGCAGACGGTCAATCTCGATTGATCGGCGTCGATGTCTGGAAGATCGAGTGCTGAGGTTTTCGACCTCGTTCGGTCTCCGCTTTATACCGGCGGATCTGAGGCGGTGTGCGTCTAGGCGCGTTAAACCTGCGACGGCACTCCAGAGCTGCGTCGCATAATATGCAGGCGCCGTATTAGGCGTGCGCGGTCGTGGGTACAAGGTAAAATGTGTTAGTCAGGCATCCCATCGTTGGGGCGGTTCTCACTTCAAGACCGTCAAGGCGGAATCGCGAAATCAGACAACCGGAATGATGGTTCAGCCGTTTTTCAAAATTTGTTTGGCAAGAGAGGGAAACTGCGGGAACGTGAACGAGGCATCGACGTCGTGTAGTTCGTATGAGTGAAAATTGGAGCCTTCGGGTAGCTCAATAGAGCTTTCCGATGATCAGTATGAAACTAGCTACTATCGGTTCTACATTTACTGCCATTCTTGCAACCTGCTTTGCTCTTCATGGACAGAGTCATGCTCAGCAGGATAAAGGCAAGGTCACGAGGGTACTCTCTCAGACGACCATTATTCAGGCTGGGGCAGTACCTTCTGCTCAGGGGCAGAAGCCGTTCGGTTCGCATCTGGAGCCGATACTGAAGGCTGTTGGCGCTTCGGACGAACAGAAGAAAACGATATCCGAGATTGTGCAGGACTTCAAAGGGCGCATCGAGCCGATGCGCAAGAAGCATGACGAGTTGAGAGACGAATTCTTGAGCTCGCTAACATCAGGCAAGTCGGACGAAACGATCATCTCAACGCAGGCGGAGTTCAATCGCGTGCATAACGATCTATCGGCACAGTATCTGGCGCTTCGTCTCAAAGTTCAACAAGTATTGACGCCTGATCAAAACGAAAAATACAAAGTCTATCGCGACAAACAGGGCTGGAAATAACCTCGACT
Organism: Candidatus Obscuribacterales bacterium; assembly: GCA_019746975.1. GTDB lineage: Bacteria > Cyanobacteriota > Vampirovibrionia > Obscuribacterales > Obscuribacteraceae > JADYXR01. The sequence goes on along the minus strand of JAIERK010000041.1, from coordinate 7,888 downwards.
GCGTGGAGTGCATCCATGTCCCATGGAAACAAAGTTCTGGTAGTCGGAGCGGGCATGGCTGGTCTGACTGCGGCTCAGCATCTGAAGAAGTGCGGTGCAGATGTTATCGTGCTGGAATCACGACGTCGAATAGGCGGTCGCATCTGGACCGACGAAACACTCGGTGTCCCAGTCGATCTCGGTGCAACCTGGATTCACGGAAAATCAAAGAATCCACTCTTCGACCTCGCTCACGCGAATCGAATCGAAACACGCGACGCTCAAATGAAGAGCAGTCTTCTGTTGGATGATGATGGTTGTCAGATACAAGCCTGGAAAAAGCTCATGTTCGCAGCTAGAGCGGATCGGGTAATTCCCCGGCTGAAGCGGATTGCTAGAAGTCTCGATCGAGACATCTCCGTAGCTGAAGGCGTTGCGATGCTTACCGAGGAAAGCGACATGAGTGAGCCTGAGATATGTTTTCTCAATCGGCATCTGATCGAATTCGAGGCGCTTAACGCAGCTAGACTTGATGAGCAGTCGCTCTTCGCCTTGACCTCTGGGTCTGTCGCATTTCGTGGTGGCGATCTTGTGTTTCCGCACGGCTTTTCTCAATTGATCGACGTGCTTGCATGTGGTCTCGATATTCGATTGCAAGAAACAGTCCTTGACGTAAACAACAGCAGGTCAGCAGTCGTTGTTGAAACTAGTGCTGCGACTTACAAGGGCGATGCAGCGATCATTACGCTGCCCCTGGGTGTTTTACAATCAGGTGTCGTCAAGTTTTCCCCCACCTTGCCGGACTATATGGAGGAGACGTTTGCTTCCGTAAAAATGGGTTTGTTCAACAAGGTAGCTATTCGCTTCTCACAAGCATTTTGGCCTCATGACTTTGATTATATAGAAATGGTGCCAAAGAAAAAGACGGCGATTTGCCAGTTTTTTAACTGGTATCGCTATGTCGATCAGCCGGTTCTTGTCGCGTGTATCGCCTCGGACACAGCTCGACAGTGGGAGTCTCTTCCGGATGAACAAGCGGTGACCAAAGTGCTCGACCTGCTCGGAAGGCTCTTCCCCAGGCGTGTCAGCGATGTCGTGGATAGCTCGGTCACTCGCTGGGGTAAAGATCCGCACTCTTTAGGGTCATACTCTGTCGTTCATCCCGGGGCTTCACCAAGGCTGTTTGATGCGCTCAGAGAACCGGTTAATCGGCTCTTCTTTGCCGGTGAAGCAACGACGAGGCTGCATCAGGGCACCGTCCATGGTGCCTACTTGAGTGGGCTCGAGGCCGCTAGAAAAGTGATTGCAAGCGCCAATTTCCGGCGCTGAATACACTCCCCTCAGTAAGTTCGAACATGTTCAATCATCGAAGTGTCGCTCTCACAGAGGCAAAGCACTGGGACCGCCGACGTCTCGCCGGCATATAGCAGTTCGCGTGCCTTCTTGTCAAAGATTCTTGAGGATCTCCAGGCACCAACTTGGATGTTTCGTTCAGCCCGCTGACGACGAGACTTAGGCGGATTCACAACTGTTTAAGCTGGTGAAAAAACCTCTTCAAACGAGACAGTCTCTCATTGAAGAGGTTATTACGTGCTCTATCGAATTGTTGGTTTTAAACCAGCACTTTTGCCAGCGATTTGCCCTGATCATCGACCGAGCGAATCAGACCCTCGAGATTGATTCTCTGCCCACGCGCTGTAAGCACCACGAGGTAGTGCCCAGCGGTCTCTATGAAATGCAATATCCCCTGGTCGGTCAAAAGGGTCATCTGCACCAGTGCTCCGCGGTTCATGCGTTGGATGGAGACGTCGTTATTGGAGAACAACGTGGCAGAAAGAGCGCCTATTGTAGCGACCTCAATCTCTGTAGGCAGCGAAGTACAAAGGACGGTGCCGTCGCGTCCTACAAGCAGGCATCCGAGAATGCCATGCTTGCCGTTGAGCGAAGCGACAAGCTGTTTAACGTGCTCATTGATCTCAGCCACAAACCTTTCCCCCAGTTTAGCTACCTATCCATTATTCCTCATCGTCGGAAGAATCATCGCCGTCTGCCTTTTTGGCTTCTGATAAACGCTTGACTGCGACTACATCAATCCAAGGCTCGTCAAGGGCAGTCGAGAAGACCTTGCCCGTTATCTCGAGCTTGTCCCCATCTTTTAGAGACGTCAGCAACTTATTCTTGGTCTTGTCGGTTTCTTTTGGAATTGGCAAAGCGAGCTTCATTTCAGATAACGGCACCTTGCTGTCTGGCTTTCTTACGAGGAAAGAGATGTGGGTCTTCTGCGGACGAAAAGCCGGCTTGTAGTTAAGTGCTAAAGTGCAGAATCCAGCAAAATCAGCGGTAAAACGAATATTCTTGCCGAGGAAATCTTTGGGTTTTTCAATCAACTGTTCTGGAGAAACATTGTTGACGTTGGTTAAAACAACCTCTTTCTCCGGCTCCTCAGCCTTGGCGTCGGCTTTTTCCTTGTCACTACCCTTGGCGTCGCCTTCCGATTTAGCATCCTTAGTATCTTTCGCGTCTTTGGAATCCTTGATGTCTTTTGCGTCTTTGGCAGGTGCCTTGTCCGTTTTAGCCGGTGTCTTGGAATCCTTTGCCGAAGTATCTACCTTCTTGGCATCGACATCCTTGCTCTTCTGCGCAATCAGGCTGTCCGATGGAGCCGCGTTCGCCGCCTGTAGGCAGAGCGAGAGAGAAAGAGTACTTGCAACGATCAAACTTATGGAAGATGCCCTTAACATGATTGAACCTATATTTCCTGCATATCGATAGTGAATTGAGTTGACACTTTCAAGTTTCCCATATTACCAGAAGCTTATTAGCGCCGCCTTGGGGCAACATGTAATATTGACTGGTCAAAACTGGGTAACCACGTTGCTGTGCTCGATTTCAGCGACAGATTATCATGCGGTTACATCACGTTCTCAATGAGGGTGAGGAAACTTGGCTGCGAGTGAAAAAAGTGAGAAGGTCGAAAACCTTTCGCCAATGATGCGTCAGTATTGGGACGTCAAGGCGCAGTATCCGGAATCTCTTTTGCTATTTCGGGTCGGCGATTTTTATGAGCTATTCGATACCGATGCTCGTGTCGCGGCCCGTGAGCTGGATATCACTCTGACCGGACGGCCGGAGCCGTCTTATCCGAATGGACGCATGCCGATGGCGGGTGTTCCCTACCGGGCGGTCGATGCTTACTTGGCTCGACTTCTTGCAAAGGGCTACTCGGTGGCTATTTGCGAACAGGTCGGCGTGGTTGGCGCCGAGAAAGGACCCATTGAGCGGCAAGTCTCGCGTGTGCTTACTCCAGGCACGGTTCTCGAGTCGCATCTCTTACCTTCTAGAGAAAATAATTACCTGGTCTCGATCGTTCGCGGAGGATCAGCCTGGGGCTTAGCATGCGTCGATGCCTCTTGCGGTGAGTTCATGGTTACGCAGCTCGAAGAGGCTGATCTGTTGCTCGAACTGGGGCGCTTGTCCCCCAAAGAGATCCTGGTTCCACTAAAGGTTGTAAAACCCGGTCCTGGTGAAGTGGTACCAAAGGAAGTGGCAGATGTCCCTGAAGGATGTGCGGGACAATACCGGATAACCGGGCGTCCCTCGATGTTTTTCCAGTTTGAACCAGCCCAGAGGCGAGTACTCGAGACTTTCGGGGTTTCGACACTGGAAGGCTTCGGTTGCCAGGACATGCCGCTTGCCGTCAGCGCCGCCGGAGCAATCATCGAATATTTGGAGCGGACGCAAGGCGCCCAGCGCCCTACGTTTCAAGGTGTGTCGGCTTACAGTGTTGCCGGTCATCTCGTGCTTGATCCCAATACTCGCCGTAACCTCGAACTAACAGAAACCAGTCGTGAACGCACTTTCGAAGGAAGCCTGCTGTGGACTATCGACAAGACCAGCACGGCCATGGGTGGCCGAATGTTGCGCAAATGGTTGCTGCGCCCTCTTCTTGCCGCCGAAGAGATTACAGCGAGACAAGATGCAGTCGAAGAGCTTTCGACGGATGGCCAACAGAGACACACGATATCGCAGCTACTCTCCGGTGTTTCTGATCTCGAGCGACTCGCTGTTCGGTTAACTTCCGGGACCATTTCTCCTAAAGACCTTGTAGCTATCAAGTGTTCCCTGTCAGAGCTTCCTAAACTAGCCGTCAATCTGGCGGAAAGCCGAAGCAGTTATCTCAACTGTGTCGCTAACATACCCTCGACGCTGGCGGAACTCGAGTCAATTATTGCTAAAACGATCGGCGATGATCCGCCGCGCGAGATCACCGAAGGCGGAATCTTCCGAGATGGATATTCTGAAGAGCTTGATGAAATCAGGTCTCTGCTAGGAGGCGGAAAAGACTGGATTGACAAATTCCAGGTCAATGAGCAGGAGCGCACCGGCGTCAAGAGTTTGAAGGTCGGCTTCAACAGGACGTTCGGCTACTTCATAGAAGTCACTCGCGCCAATCAAGAGCATGTTCCTGACGACTACATTCGCAAGCAAACCCTCTCGAACGCAGAGCGCTACATCACACCTGAGCTCAAAGAATACGAAGCGCGAATACTGAATGCAGAGAAAAATCAGTCCGACGTCGAATTCAAGATGTTCCAGGATTTGCGGAAGCAACTAACGACTTTTGGTAGCGACCTAAACTTTGTAGCCAACATGTTGGCATCGGTCGATGCGCTGCTGTCGCTTTCGAAAGTTGCCCATGAGAGAAGGTACGTTCGACCAGTGGTCGATCGCTCGCACGTTATCGAGATTACCGATGGACGTCATCCGGTGCTGGAGAGCATTTTGCCGATGGGCAAATATGTCGCCAACAACACGAGGCTGCTTGGACAAAGCGACGATCACCAGTTGGTCGTCCTGACCGGGCCGAACATGTCTGGAAAATCGAGCTACCTGAGACAGGTGGCGCTGATTACGATCCTGGCGCAAATGGGTTCGTTCGTCCCGGCCGAGACTGCGCGCATCGGTCTTGTCGACCGCATCTTCACGCGTATTGGCGCAGTCGATGATTTGACCCAGGGGCAATCGACGTTCCTTGTCGAGATGAGTGAGACGACCCAGTGTTGCCGAAGCGCAACGGATCGTTCCTTGATTCTGCTCGATGAAGTTGGCCGAGGTACCAGCACCTACGATGGCGTTGCGATTGCCTGGTCGGTAGCCGAGTTTCTCGCCAAGGTAGTCCGGGCGCGCACCATCTTTGCGACCCACTATCATGAGCTCAATGGTCTTGCCAACTTCCTTCCTCAGATAGTTAATTATCAGGTCCTTGTCACAGAGTCGGATGGTCATGTGGAGTTCATCCGCTCGGTTGTGCCCGGCGGCGCCAGTCGCAGCTTTGGAGTGCAGGTCGCTAAAATGGCTGGATTGCCCAGTCAAGTGATCGACAGAGCTCAGTATCTGATTAACCAGATGGAAAAACGCGGAGTTGCCAGTAAAATCTTGGATGGTCCCAGAATGCGGAATATACCGATGGACGAAGTAATGCAACTGTCCCTCTTTGAAACCGTTAAGAACTGTGACCCTAACGATCTGTCTCAAAAAGCGATAGACTCGTCAGAGCGTTCGGTGAGTGTTGCAACCAAGGAGTGAAAAATGGCAGAGAAGAGACGAATTGCGCTGAGTAAGCAACTTTTACTCACTGCGTCTGTTCTCATGCTTGGAGTCGGGTTGCCACCAATGGCGGTGGCCGCTGAGAGTGCGGCCGGCGATGCTAAAGACGACAGTAAGGCTGCACCTTCTGAATCAGGTCAGTCCGTTCAGGGGCAAAGTGCACAAGGTGTCTCGTCTGCTGCGACCGCGAAAGACGGCACTGCAAGCCCATCCGCTAGTGTGCCGTCCTCCGGGGGTGACAGCTCCCAGGCACAAAAGACTGATGATCCATCTATCCCTATAGTGAAGACTGGCCTCGACTCGAAGACTCTGAAGCTGATCAACCAGGGTGATTGGAAGGGTGCGGCTTCGATCTTGGAGAAGGCAACCGCCGGTGTCGATGAGCCGACTCGCGATCATGCCTGGTTGGGTTTCGCATACATGTTCCTCAACCGAACTGCCGATCTGAAAAAACTGTTCGTCAGAGTGGCGACCGCTGCCAAGTCTAAAGACGACGAGCGCATGTATCTATCTTGCATAGAGGCATTCAATCAGGTGCTCGAGGGCAAGCCCGACCTGGCCGAAAAGACTCTAGCCGACCTGCCCAGAGCATATTCAAATGATGCCTTCGTCAACTTCGCCCGAGCTGCGGTTGCTGGAAAGCAAGGCAAGGCGCAGCTTGCTGTCGATTTCTGTAAAAAAACGATTGCTGAAGATCCGAAGTTTGCCTGGGGATATCGCACACTTGGATTTCTCCAATCGCGCTGGCTTAACCAGCCCGCGGAAGCTGAGAAATCATTGACCCAGGCATTGGCGCTGGAGCCCTCCCAGGGCGAAGTGCGCGAGATGCTTATCAACGAGAGATTGGCGAAAAATGATTTCGACACAGCGATCGATATTGCTGTTGAAGGTGTGCAATCGAACAAGAAGGATGGAAAGTCTCATTATCGATTGTCCCAGATCTACATTCAGCAGTGGCGCTTACGGGAAGCGCTCGATGAGCTAAAGAAGGCGATCTCTGCCGACCCCGACACAGCCAGCTACTATCGAACACGTGCCACCATTCGCAGGTACCAGGGCAATTTTGCTGATGCAATCGAAGATCAGAAGAAGGCGGTTAGTCTAAGCAAAGATAAGCCATTTGAGCTGGTCGAGCTGTCCAATATGTATTCACAGGAGGGAGACAACGCGACTGCAATTACTACCCTAAATGATGCTCTGAAAATCGACCCCGCTAACAACGGTGCGCAGAAGGCTTTGCTTGCGCTGCTTGCTAAGGAGAAGAGATTCGACGATCTCGTCGCCGCTTATAAGAATTCGATTAAGAGTCAGCCTAAGGATGCCGCACTGCATTTCAATCTGGCCGAAACGCTTCATGCGCTAGGTGAAGATGATGATGCTCTGGCAGAGTACAGAGAAGCCGCCAACGCAGATCCTAAGGATCCACGCCCTCATAGAAGGGTCGGTGCGATTTATACTCAGCGTAAGGAGCTCGACAAAGCAGAGGACGCGTATAAACGCGCGCTTGGTATAAACTCGTTTTCCATCCAAGATCTGGTGGCACTTGCATTTTGCTACACCCAGAGAGAGAACTATCTGCAAGCCGAAGCCGCCTTCGTAACTTCGCTTGCGTTGCAGCAATTGACAGGGAATACCAGTCCGGAAGATCCGAAGCGCGAAGATATCTTGCGAAGTCTTTCTTCTCTGCTGCTCGTCGAGGGCCGCTACGAAGAGGCAAGGAGCAATTTCGAGACGGTCTATAACATCACCCGCGACACGGTCAAAGGGTCTGGCGACAAGTATCTTTTGCAACAAGCCAAGCTGCTTGCCGATCGTAAGAGTAAAACCGCTGAGGAGCTTATCGAATACTACAAGTCATTGCCAAAGCAAGCGCAGGATGCCTTCCGCTACACGCTTGTTCAAACGCTCCTGAAAGCTGGAAAGGCAGATTATGCCGCTCGGGAAATGAGCGAGCTCTCTGATGATGCTATCGAGCAAGACTTGCGCTGGCTGTCTCTCAAGGCTCGTGCCAGCAGGTTGCAAGGTAAGTTGGATATTGCGCTCTCGACGATTGATAATGGAATCAAGAAAGTCAGTGCTCAAGGTGACGGCAAGGACGTTTTGCTTGCTGAGATGCTGCTCGAGAAGGCGAAGATCTTGAGCGAAAGCGGCAAGTTAAAGGAAGCTGAAGAGACTGCCAATCAATCACTATCGAAATACGACAAGGTTTACGCATCATATCTGGTGCTCGGGCAAGTAAAACTAAAGCTGAATGATGCCGCTGGAGCATCAGCTCTCGCGACGAAAGTGTTGGAGCAAAATC
>JAIERK010000093.1 GCA_019746975.1 Candidatus Obscuribacterales bacterium | reverse complement strand
ACTGACTTAGAGGTTACCAACTAATCTCAATCTTTGACCGGCGAGCCGCCGGTCACGTCCACCACTGAGCATTTACGGGAAATGAGTTAAGAACAATCGACACACAAATCTCGTCAGCAACCACAGCAGACCACTGTGGAGCACCGCATGTGATATCGCGCCAGAATCTCACAGATCGATGAAATCGACTGATGAGACTGCGTTTTCTGGTGTGTACTTGCCTTTTTGACTTGACGAGATTCAGCAGTCGATAACGAGTTCTTGTTCTGAACCATACCAGCGATCAGAGGCAACCTCTAGCACTGTAAAGCCATTTGCCAAGATGAAATTGGGAATTCCTTTGCTTGGATGTCACTCTGGATATCAAGTAATCTCGCCGGAATCTTCCCAAAACCCCAATGAAACCGGCATCGAAGAACAGTTCACTCTTCAATAGCTACTAAAGTGGGCAGGGCAATTCTCCTATTGCGTCTTCCAAAATTGACCATGCGAGCTAGCGTGGGCTTTACCGGCCAAGCTTAGAGGACGGTGAGAACAGAGAACATTTGAACACGGGCAATGAATGCAGAACCAGGACAGCAGACTTGTCCCAATATGCAGCCTTCGCGACGCGACACGAATGTAGCTCCGCCACTGGCCTTAGTTGGTTAAGTTGCATTTGAGACCGGCTTCAGCCTCTTTCTCGAAGTCGAGTACGTTCACCAGAAAAGCAAACTTGTCGGTCCATTCGTCAATAATCTTGTTGGTTGGCTTTCCGGCACCATGACCAGCACTTGTCTCAATTCGAATGAGGACTGGATTCTCACCTTGATGCGCCTCTTGGAGCGCCGCCGCAAACTTGAAACTATGCGCAGGTACGACGCGGTCATCATGATCGGCAGTGATCAACAGTGTCGACGGATACGTCTTTCCTTTTTTGACGTTGTGCAACGGCGAGTAGGCATACAACACAGCAAAATCATCCGAGTTGTCTGCGCTGCCATAATCCGATACCCAGCCCCAGCCAATAGTGAACTTGTGGAACCGCAACATATCAAGAACACCGACCGTAGGACAAGCTGCAGCGAACAGATCCGGACGTTGAGTCATACATGCACCAACCAACAGCCCGCCATTGCTTGCACCTGCGATTGCAAGCTTCTTCGTCGATGTGTATTTGTTGCTAATAAGCCATTCTCCACACGAAATGAAATCATCAAAAACATTCTGCTTCTGTTTTTTCATTCCGGCCTCATGCCACTTCTCACCATACTCGCCACCACCTCTCAAACAAGCCTGGGCGAATACACCACCCATCTCCATCCATTCGACAAGCGCCACAGAGAAAGATGGTCGAAGCGCGATATTAAAGCCGCCGTAGCCATATAGATAAGTAGGGTTGTTGCTGTTTAACTCAACACCTTTTTTGTGTACGAGAAACATGGGCACTTTGGTTCCATCTTTACTCTCGACGAAAACCTGCTCCGTCACGAATCGCGATGGATCGAATTTCACAATCGGTTTAAAAAACAGCTCGCTCTTACTCGATTCGGTATCGAATCGGTAAATCATCGGAGGAGTGTTGAAACTGGTATACGTATAATAGGTCTCCTTGTCATCACTCCTTCCACCAAACCCATTAGCAGTACCTATCCCAGGAAGTTCCACCTTGCGAATAGTCGCACCACCCGTAGTGCACTCTTCGATCTGGGTATAGGCATCTTTCAGATACTTCAAGAAAAATCTGCCGCCCACATAACTCACATGCTCCAATGTCTCATTGCGCTCAGCCAAGACCTCGGTCAAATCAGGCTTTCCAGTCGTCGCCGATTTCTCGATGTCAATCGCGACGATTCGACTTTTCGGAGCATCGAGATCTGTGAGCAACCAGAACTTCTTGCCTTCGTTGCCGATGAACGTATAACGGGCATCGGCCTTGTTCAATAGCTCAACTACAGGAGAATCAGCTTTTCGCAAATCCTTGTAGAATACTCGGTTTTTCGGTTCTGTGCCTTTCCAAACGTGGATGATCAGATAATTGCCATCATCTGACACCGAACCATCAAAGCCCCATTCTCTCTCATCTTTTCGTTCATAAACCAAATTATCCTGGTCTTGTTTCGTCCCGATCTTATGAAAATAAAGCTTCTGGAAATAATTTTGATCTTCGTGCTTGGTTTTCTCGTTAGGCCGATCGTATCGACTGTAGAAGAAGCCCTTGCTATCAGCGGTCCAGGAGGCGTTGGAGAACTTCACCCACTCAATTTTCTCGTCCAGATCTTTGCCGGTATCAACGTCCTTGATATACCATTCCTGCCAATCCGAGCCGGCTCTGGAAATTCCGTAAGCCATATACTTACCATCGCGCGTGATGTCCATACCGGCTAATGCGACAGTTCCATCCTTGGAGAGTTGGTTGGGATCTAGGAGAACACGCGCTTCTTTTGAGGCGTCGTCTTTGACGTAGACAACATCCTGATTTTGCAAGCCGGAGTTTTTGAAATAAAACAATCGCCCCCCCTCGAGAAAAGGCGTGGCGTATTTTTCGTAGTCCCAGAGCTCCTTCAATCGCTGATTGATTTTCGGACGCAGTTGAACGGAGTCTATAAATGCTCTTGTTACCTTATTCTCCGCATCAATCCACTTGCGAGTATCCTCTGTATGCGGATCCTCCAGCCAGCGATATGGATCTTCGACTTTTTTTCCATGGTAAAGGTCAACATGATCCATTTTTTTGGCTTGTGGATAACTAAGCTTCTTGCTGTCGGTTTTGCTTTCCATCGTTGATGACTCTGATTGTGCCGCCATAGCCGAGCCCGGAGAGGCGCTCAACATCAGCATCGCCGAGAACAGCGAAAGTGCTCGCGATCTGTGATTACCTTTGTTCATCGACGCTCATACCCTCCGGTTCCGTCAGGGAAAGATCATATATCAACCAGCTGAATGTCGCTGACAACCAGGACAAAGCACAAAGCCCAGAGAATTGCAAACGAAAAATAAGTTATCGAACAGCATTTCATTGAGTATTTTGACAAGATCGTTATAATCAATCAATTCATGGTGGGACAGACTGTATGAAGTCAAGGCAACATACTGCTCGTAAATGCACCGGACTCGCTCTCGCCGTCCTGGCGAGTTTGTCAAGCAGCCTGTACACACCGATAACATCTGACGATTCTGCCGGCCCACAGGCAGCATATGCAAGATCTCGCCCACCAGCACTGCCTTCCGACACAGTCAATCTGATCTATCAACTCTCTCAACAGCCCGAGTTGATGAATTTGTCATATCTGCGTTATGTCGTAGGAGCGCCCGAGAATGAGCGTTCTCAGTTGGCTCTCAAGGCGAAGAACTACTATTGGTACCAGGAGCCCAAGCGCACTTTACTGTATCAGCTCCATCAAGATGGACCACAGAGTGGCTCTGTCACAAAGTCAGTGTTCACAATCAACGTACCAAATTCCCAACTCACGACCAAAGAGATGGAGCGCATATTCGGTCAGCAACATCAAAAGGTCTTCGACCACCAGTCGCATCCCAATGATGTTTATACATTCGGACCGAATACTTATGTCGCATTTACTCAACCCCACGACACCTTCAGGGTCAATCAGATTCAGGTCGGCTACCAGGGTCCACCGCTTCCACCTCCGCCGCAACAAGCCGTCTATAGCGCCTACAATCTCGGAAGGAACAAGGCGATAGAACAGGCAATGAAGAGCGGCAATTGGAGCGAAACAATTACATGGCTCCATCGCGATGCTTCAATGAGACCAGGCGACCCCATGGTGCACATTCAACTTGGCACAGCATACCGTTCCGGCCTCATGCTCAACGAAGCAATCGCCGAATACTCTCACGCAGCGCGACTCGGTGCAGGAGATCCGGAAGTGGAAAAAATTTGCAGAGCCGCCCTTGTCGACATGAAGGTACTGCCCCCGACTCACCATAATCACCACAAAGGAAGCTACCTGGCAGGCAGCCAGCCGGTCAGCGCCGCGGCTGGATTGTAGAGCCATCCGAGCGTCCGAAAAATCGATTTTGATATTGAGAAAAGCCAGAAACCAAGCAGGATCTTGCCATTAAATTCGCTTGACATTGCGCTTTTCCGTGCTCTAATAGATTATGTACTAATGGGTATTTAACGCCCATCCGGAGTTCCACCTTACTAGCGAAGGCAACACTTACTATGTCAATAGGTAGTGATCGAGGCAGCGAAGGCGTCAGCGACCGTGTCAGCATAGATTCGAGAGCCAACTCAGGAGCGAGCAGCTCTCTGTTTTCCGACGTTGATTTCAAGAGCCTGACAGCCGGCAGAGACACCGATGCACTGACCGCCGCGAGCTTTGGGGCTTTTAACAGTCTCAACAGCGCCGACGGCGTTCAACAAAGATCCGGCAATGATAGCGGACCCACAGCCGCGAAGGTCGCTTCAGATACGCTAGAGAACGGCTATAAAGACATCACCGCCAGGACATGGGGCGATGGTTTTGCAGGTTCTAATTCGATTTTGGCGCAATCCGATTCTTCCTCCGAGCCGCACGACAACCACGGCAAGAAGGAAAACAAGGAGAACGACCAGGACAACAAAGAGCGAGGCATGGCCTCCGCCATCTTCATGGGACTGGCATCAGCCGAGATGACTCAGAGCCCCGAGACTAAAGATGCTGGCGAACAGGCCCTCAGAGCGATTGAAGCAAGAGCGCGCGAATCCATCCAGGCACCTTTGCAAGGGGTCGGCAACACATTCGTGTCTCACAGCGATAATCAAGCGGCTCTCGCCAAGCTCCGCAGACAAGGATTTGCAATCTAGCTGACCTGACGTAGTTTAAACATACTGAAGCTCTATCGGGCTTCTTGAATTACCTTGCCTTTTGGAATTAATCTGAGAGGATGTTTGATCATTTCTCTTTTTACCAGGTAAACTCCTCCAGATAATTACAGGCGACTTTTTTCAACCCATGCACTCGCAAGAATGCCTGAGTTAGTCGTCCGGTTTGGCAGTTCATAAGGGTTGGAACGATGGTTGTCTCATCAAAATTGGCGTTTGGCGGTAGAGATGCCGTTCTAGTTGTTCATGGTGGTGCAGGAGCGATATCCCGCGTCAAATTGACAAAACCTCGCGAGAAAGAGGCAAGAGACGCACTGGAGCAGGCGCTCAGAGCTGGGCACACTATCATCAAGAAGGGCGGCGGTAGCCTGGATGCTGTCATCGCCGCTGTCAAAGTCCTTGAAGATGCGCCGATCTATAACGCTGGTCGCGGCTCCTGCCTGACCAGAACAGGCAAGATTGAGATGGATGCCGCCGTTATGGAAGGCACTGCATTGCATGCCGGCGCGGCTGCTGGAATCAACTGCGTGAAAAATCCGGTAACACTGGCACGAGCCATCATGGAGCACACGCATCATGTTCTCCTCGTCGGCAAGGGAGCCAACAGATTTGCTCAAAAAGTCGCGAAAAAAGCCGGTCTCGATATAGTCGACCCGGATTATTTCATGACAAAAACTGCGGAAAAGAACCTGGAGAGGTTCCTCAAAGCACTGTCAAAAGCCAAGAAGCATGGTGGGCGTCGCCCGTCCGGATTGACCGCGGACGGCGAAGAACAGCACGAAAAACCGCTTGGCAAGAAGCACGGAACTGTTGGCGCGGTCGCCGTCGACCACCATCACCACGTCGCCGCTGCCACCTCCACTGGTGGCACTGTCGGCAAGGATCCTGGACGAGTAGGTGATTCACCCTTAATCGGTTCAGGTACATATGCCGACAACGAAACGTTAGCCGCTTCCGCCACCGGATACGGTGAGCACTTCATCCGCAGCGCTGTTTGTCACGAAGCAAGCTCGCTCGTGCGCTACAAGGGCATGACCGTCGCCCAGACAGCCGATCGCATCTTCAATGTCACACTGCCGCGCACCGGCGGTGATGGCGGACTCATTCTGATCGATCCGCAGGGCAATTACGCCATGCGCTACAACACGATTGGAATGTACCGTGGCGTCATCTTCAAAGACGGAACGGTTTTGACTGCAATCTACGACAGTTGAGTTGCAGAGTAAAATCAGGCTCACGGAGACTCAGATGGAATTGATCTATCCATCGCAAATCTGGGGAAATTCACTCCCCTCTGACGTCATTTCTTCAACCAACCCACCCACGAAAGGTCGACGCCTTTCTGACGGGCTCATCCAGTGCGGCTGCGGCAATATCGTGCCGGACAACAGCGCACCAGGTCTGAGCCCCTCTTGCAACCTCTGCTGGTCCACAATCGAGCTCCCCGCAGAGTAAGTGCACCAGCCCTCCGGCATCGCCCTTTCGGGCCTCTCGAACACAATTCGATAGCAATTGGGAGAGCGTTCCTGGACTTCCGGGATCGCTCTCTATCGTGGAGCGCGGCTTCACGAACGAACTCGTCAGCAATCGCGAAAGGAAAATGGACATGCGTTCCAGCGGGAAGAATGTCGTTTTGTACGCGGGGTCGACGCTAGCGTCTGTCCTCGCAATGTTGATCCTGACAGGGTCTGGCCATGCAGCCTTGATTCTGCCCTACTGGGCGATAGCCTTCTGGCTGCTCGTAGGGACAGACTTTTACCTGAGCCAGGTGAAAAACAACGGTGACTGCGAAGTGGAAGCTTACGAAAACAACGGTCCGGCAGGCACCAGCTTCGTCGATCGTTTTTTCGCTTACCTTCTCTTCGCACCGCTCATCCTTCCGGCTCGGCTATATCAGCTCCTCGCCAACCGGTGATGTGACGAACGAGGTTGATTCAAGCATTGATTACATGAGCTCCATCGCTCAGTAATCCCACGAAGAGCGCCGCGCCCGTTACGGTTGGCGCTCTTCGTACATCCAAACTTCCTACGACACCTTGTCGTATTCATAAAACTGGTGTATTGGGTTAGTGGTGGACGCGACGAATTGCATCGGGAGCTGGTTTTGAGAACTTGTTGCACGCGCTTTGTCAATCGTCCTCGCCGAAATGGCCTCAGAACGTCCGCGAGTGAACGTCTACAAACAGGTAGGTGGTTAGTGCCGGACGTTGGACATCAACTAAAAACTTGTTGCCAAGCCGACTCGCAGCGATATGTTCCACAAAGTCTCAGGAAAAAACTCGCGCATATACTCGAGTAAAAGACTCAGCCAACGACTTCGGGAGGCTGGTATTAGTACTTCGATATAAAAATCGCCAGGGAAATATATCGCATTGCTAATACCTCTCAAGACTATTAGCAGTTGCGTATAAAAAACGCGATGAAAATATTCATGATTGCTAATATCGCAGAAGAGCTTAGGCAGCTACCTTCGAACCCGTCCAAACAAATCGCAAATATACTAGCTTTATCTAGCTTTTGGAGCAGCGCCGGTCGGATGAGGCGGCAACACGGCCATGTTCTTGATGTCGCATCCGGACGCAGCATCCATAACAGCAACTACATGCTTCTGGAGCGCATCTTCATCTGAATTGAGGATGAGCGGCATGTCTACACCAGGGTGCTTAGCTTGTTCTGACTTCATAACGTCCATAATCTTCATCGTCTCAGGAGGCACTATCGGGATGTCATTGATGGTGACACTTCCGTCCGCTCCAACCTCAGCATTGAGCTTGGGCTTGTCATCTTTCTGAGGTGGCGTCGTAGTAAGACCGGGCGGCGACACCTTCAAAACAGCCTGGTTGACTAGCGGAGCAATCAAAATCATGATTACCAGAAGCACCAAAAACACGTCTGTCAGCGGCGTAACGTTGATTTCGGTGAAGGTCTCTCCTGCCTTCCCACCCATAGCCATAGGCTCAATCTCCTACCTGGTATATCTCTTAGCCTAATAGTAACCCGCGACAGCTTTCAGTGCCACATGAAAAACCCTGTCTTTAATTTCAATCTTCAATTTTTTGGTTTCATCAGGATTAACGGTGCGGAGATGCGCTCATACAGCTCCGCTAGTCAAACTTTAGAAATCAATTGAAATCTCCAAAACCACCAGATACTTGGAATATTTTTCTTGACAAGGGGTGGATGCGGTGGCTTTTCCCTAGTAACTGTAAGTGTTTTAACTTCCACAAGATCTGAAAACACTTGTGGATATTGGGTCATTGATCCTAAGTTCTGGACATGTTTTGCTTCCCAATATTTCTCATCTGTAACCAAGAGTTCGTTTTCTTCGACTCATAACTTTCTAAGCCCCTGTTTGCAAATCTTTCTTTCGCTCGTCGCGAGAGGAATGGGTTTGGTTTTGGGTCGACTTCGAAGGGCTTGTTCCAAATTCTTTGAGATTCGGGACAGCTAGAAACCACACGGAGCGGTAATATGAAAAGACACTTCCCCCTCGGCAGGCGTACGATGCGCTCATTGCCAAAAGTAATGCTCCACGAGCACTTAGACTGCTCTCTACGCCCGCGCACCATGCTCGAGCTCTGGCAGTCGCATGGGTTCGAGAAGGCGCAGATCGGCTTTCCGGCTGACGTACTGTCGGAGTGGAACAAGGCAGCTACTGTGGCCGGCGTCAATCGACGCAAGCTGCGCACCAGCGCAGCCGCTCAATACCAGGATTTCCTCGTTGGCTTCGCCAGTCAGTCGCTCGCCAACTACGTCAAAGCGATCGTCGACCACGTCCTACCCATCATGCAGTCTTCGAGCAACCTCGAACGCATCACGCGGGAACGGATGGAGGACGCTACCGCCGACGGTATCGCCGGGCTGGAGCTCCGGTTCGCGCCTCAGCTTCATACGTTCTCGGGACTGTCTCTCGACAACGTCATGGACTCAGTGATTTCTGGCATCAAGTACGCAACGTTTCCGACGAAGCTCATTCTCTGCGTGCTCAGGCACGAGAACGCGGACATGGCACGGCGGATCGCAGACTTGTGTGTCAAGTACCAGCGCTATGTCGGGGTGTTCGACCTGGCAGCTGACGAGCGCGCCAATCCCGGCGTTCTGAAGTGGTGGCTCAAAGCCGCTCTCTACGTCAAGATGCTCGCGCCTCCTATCGCCGTCACCATCCACCTCTGGGAGACAGACGAGCCGACCGATCAGGACATCAGCCTCTTACGCGGTTTCGACATCATGCTCCAGGAAGTGACGCGCCGTCTCAGGCACAAGCAACTGTTCAAGGACGACGTCTGGCGGGTCGCGCATGAAGTGGTCGAAGAGATGTTCGCGACGTTCAACGCAATCGACGCCGACGCTGATTCCGGGCTGATGCGAATCGGTCACGGTTTTCGCGGCAACCGACAGGGCAATCGCCTTCTCGAAATCTGCCCGACCTCCAACGTGGTTACCGGGCAGGTTGTGTCGTTCGGAGATCACCCGATCGACCGCTTACACCGTGAAGGCAAGCGTGTCACCGTCAGCACCGACGGAACGCTATTCACGGAAGTGCATCTGACCGACGAGTACCTCAAGCTCCAGGAGCACTTTGGCTGGAAGCCAGCCGATTTCCTGAAGGTCAACCTGACCGCGGTGGAAGGCTCCTCGTTCAGCCTACGCACGAAGGCGCGCCTCCGCGCCCAACTCAAACGCGCTTACGGACGGCTGTAAAGCCGAATGTCACAGCTTGAGCCGTCGGATCCATGCCATCCGGCAGTTTCGTGCAGGAAACCAACAGTCAAGAAAGGACTGTATCACCATGAGTGGCGAAACCATCATCTTCGTTCTCATCATCGCCGCCTTGCTGTTCAACGTGAAGCTCGGTGGGCTTGTGCTCTTCGGACTTCTTCTCTGGTTTTTGTTCGGCGACCGCCGCTAAAACTACTTCGAGCCTTGACCAAAGGCACACACGCAAACGTCTATGAGGTCTAAGCGCGCCTCGACTTCGCTTCGCGAGCCCGCTTGGGGCAGCGACGAGTTTGCTAAAAAGCGCCGCCATCGAGATCGCAAACCGTGGCCTCCAGCCTGGTATGTGTAACTCGATGTTTAAGCGCTCCCTCTACTACCTTTTGTCGTTTCTTCACAGAAGTGCGGTAAGTTTTCACCTTTTAACCCATACCTTTCGGCGTAACGCAGGTAGGTTAAGAATGTCCGCGGGCCGCACGACTGCGGACATTTTGCAGTCCGGTTTGATAACTATAGAGTATAAGGATCTACCCCACTCGAACAGAAAACGCGGGGGCTGCTTCCCCACATTTTCTGCCAAAGGCAGTCACGCAGTCGCCGGCCTTTTGGCTCAGCGACTGCGTGACCGGTGCCGTTGCAACTGCGCTCTCTGCAGTTACCTGGCACCACCTCCGGTGACGGATCGGGGACGGCCGTAGTTGACCGGGCCATCCAATTGCCCGTAAACTCCCGCGAACCAATCCTCGATGATACGCGTATCCGTGCCGAAGCAAATGTCCGGCAGCGCATCAGGCGAGAACAGCCCGACCTCATCCGCATCGTCTCCCGCCTGCATCTGTCCATCGAGGATGGTGGCAAGGAAGAACATCGTCAGTTGGTTGAGCGGCAGGTTCCTCGGGCTGGGATTGCAGGCGTTGAGCATGCGTTTCAGAAGGACGAGAAAGCCCGTCTCCGTCCGCACCTCACGCACCACCGCAGCTTTGGGGTTTTCGTTGGTTTTCACGTAGCCCCTGGGCAGACACCAACGCCCGACAAAAGGCGCGACTTTGCGCTTGACCAGAACAACCTTTTCGTCCTTCACGATCAGCGCCGCGACGACGGGAATCGGGTTGTTGTAATCGATGAAGGTGCAGTTGGGAGACGAGCACGCGAGCACATGGTACTCCGGCTCGACCTCCTTGATGGTCAGCCCGGTGGCGCACTGTGGGCAGTAGTGCCACCGCCTGCGCGTGACCGTGCGCACCTTCTCCTCGACCGCGACATCGTCGGGAGGCGCATCGACTGCGGGACTTACCGGCAGCTTGATGAGATCGCTATCGTCGATGGTGACGGTCACCTCCACCTCGTCCGTATCTCCTTCGCCCAGCGCCTCCATCTCGCACGTGGTCCACTCCCGCGCCTTGTAGCACACCTTGTTCACCTGTCCTGCGACAAGCAGCACCAGGCTAGAGATGTAGAGCCAGAACAAGAGCATCATCACGCCACCGAGAGAGCCATAGGTGACGTCATAGTGCGCGATGTTCTGGACATAGAGGCGGAAGCCGTAGGTGGTCAGCAGGAAGATAGCGGCACCGAATGCGCTACCAGGGGTAACCCACCGATGCGCCTGCTTCACGTCAGGGCCAGCCGCGAACATGAGCGAGAACGAGGCTAGCACCATCAGGAAGATGATGAACCAGGTAGCCGCAGTCGCCATCCAGGGCGACATGATCATGCCCACCCACTGGACGATAAGCGGGAATGCGAAGATGGAAGCCACGGCGGCGAGCAGAATGACCGACTGGACGACCGTCATCCACATCGCTGTGAGACGGAACTTCCAGTATGGACGCGTGTCCCGTATGCCGTAGATACGGTTGAGTCCGTCGATCACGCTCGCGAACAGTCCTGATGCCAGCCAGAGCGTGATGGCCAAGCTGATGGACATCACGGCAATCGGCTGGTTTGTTTGTAGCCTGGTGATCTGTTCTTCGATGACGCGGTGCGCGTCCTCCGGGAACACAGTCCCCAAAAGCGTTTCCAGCGTACTGAGCAGATCTCGCCCTTCGAAGCCGGCGGCGGGAAGGACCAGCGCAGCGATTGTAATGACGAGAGCCAGGAATGGCACGGCGGCCATCATCGCCGTGAAGGCGATGCCGTTAGCCCGCGTCATAAGCTCGTTCTCGATCACGTCTTGGTATGTGTGCTTTGCAATCTGCCACACACTCGTAAGGCGGCAACCGAGACCACGTTTGGGTTTCAAATCGCTCAAGTGGTGCTCCTTTGTCGAGCCAATCAGGGCGGCCTGCTTCAGGCGCGCCCTTCGGGTTGAAAAACACCCAGGTCCTCAGTTGCCGAGGTCCGGTGAGCGGCTGAGGTGCGTCCTCAGTCCGCATGACCCGTTACTCCTTCTCGGGAATGGTCGGGTCGTCGTCTTCGAATTGCTCTCCGAAAAGCGCGGCATCGGGCTTCGCCACCTGGTCCGGCGTCCAGGTGTGCTTGACGGTCACGCCGTCCGAGTCGAAGTCCTCGACCTTGACGACCGCGCCCTTGTCGTCCACGGAGTAGCGCCGGAAGGTGCTGTTGTGCTTCACCGACGCCGACTGGACCTTGTAGGAACCGTCGGCCTGCTTGGCCCAGACCTGCTCCAGCTTGAAGTTGCCGACCGTGTCGTAGACGGTGACGACCATCTGCTTGTCCTTCAGGACGCGACGCAGGTGGCTGCCGTCCTCGGCGAAGTACTGGTGTTCGAACTCGCCGGAGACGCCCTTCACCACTGCGGTGAACCACACCTTGTTGCTCTTGCCGGTGCGGTAGTGCGTCAGCTCGAAGTCGACCATCGGATTCGCACCGACGCGCCGCCGCATCTGCGGGCTCTTGCCGTCCGGCTTGTAGCGGATCGCTTCGAAGGTGCCGTCGGCCAACTTGCGCCGCTCGAATCGCAGGACGCCGTCTACGACCTCTCGCTTGATCGGGCCATCCGGGTAGTAGTAGAACTCGGACTGGCGCTTGCCGTCTTTCCCGTAAACGAACATCTGCGTCTTCTTGCCGTTCTTGTCGTAGCTCAAGAGCTGGGTGGTGTCGTCGTCCTTGACGATCTTGCGACCGACCAACTCCTTCTTCGTGTTGAGGGTCTTCGTCCGGCTCTTCTCGCCCTTCTCCGGCTTCTCGTCCACGACCGAGTAGCCGTACGGCATGTCGTCGGCGCGGACCGTCACATCCGAGATGAAGAACGTGACGCCGAGCACCGCGACCGCGAAAGCTGCCGCCAGGTAGTTCTTTGCGAGCATATAGGTCCTTTCGTACGAGCGAGTCTCGAAAATCCCACTCCTATGGCGGTCTTCCATTCGTCCTCACAGCGAACGGAGACGCCCAGCCGACCAATGGTCAGCGCGGAGCAGCGAGATTCAATACTCTGTTGTTTGGGAAACTGAACGATTCGTGAGGAAAAAAGCCATAGTCGACTAATCAATACATGACTGATTTCACTCGATTCAAATCTTTTGACAGGAAATAGCTTATTTAGAGATCAGATTCAGTGAAAAACCTGCTTTTCAAGCCTTTATTGACTGAATATAAGCTTTTCGTGTTATGTCTTTTGATATCAAAACTAACTAGAAGTTAGCTAAACGCTTGAGAGCTTTCTCGAGAACTTCGACTTGAGAATATAAGCGAGACATCTCTTCCAAACTGGCTTGCCCTCTAACTTTCTCGATATGCTCCTCAAGCAGGCGTTTTGTCTTAAGCAGCTTTTTGGCATTCAGAGCATACTTGTCCGCCGGCATGGATAGTTTGATAGGTGCGCGATTGGATACCTCTTCAGATTTCTTGCGCTTTGTCTCCTTGCGCCGCTCTTCTTGTTGAGCGGCTTCCTGCATGCCTTTAACCCCTGGCGTCGACACGTCTCTGCCGTCGAGCGGTCGCGTATACTGCGCAATCAACATCGCCTTGCGCGATATCTCACTTGAATAACTGTTCTGCGCGGCTCTGGCATTGGCTTGCTTTCCATCAAACTTCTGGTTCAAGTTGTCGCTCATTCTCTGAGTCTTCGCACCATGCGCCTGATCGATCACCGATAAAGCGGCTCCCATTCCGAGGAGCATAAGTGGGTTACAAAACAGAATCGATGCAAAGGCCATTTGATCTTGACTGGCCATATGTTTCTGATTCAAATGAGATGTGTAGTCAACGAGCTTTCCATCGGCATTTTTGGTGAGCAATCTTCCGTCTCGCGATCTTGTAACGAAATTTCCGGCATCGTCTTTTTGCCAATTCGCGCCAAAATCGGAGAGCAAACCAGGAGATTGCTGGCTCTTCGTCTCGGTGGTGCGCTGCTGCTCCTGCAAGCGAGCATCAGCCTTCCTCTGATCCTGCTGAGTGCGAATCTCCGATTTCCTGCGGCTTTGCTCCTGCTCATTACGAACATCTGCCTGTCGCTGTTCTTGCTGCGTCCTGATCTCCGTCGCTCTGCGAGCCTGCTCCTGTGTGCGAACCTCAATCGCTTTGCGCGCCTGATCCTGCTGATTACGAATCTCGGTCGATCGCTGCTGCTGAGTTCGAATCTCCGTTGCCCTGCGAGCTTGCTCCTGTGTGCGAACTTCGGTCGCTTTGCGGGTCTGATCCTGCTGATTACGCACATCGTTGACGCGCTGCTCTTGCTGCGTTCGAATCTCTGTCGTCCTTCGAGCTTGGTCCTGTATACGAATATCCGTTGTTTTGCGCGCCTGGTCCTGCTGACTACGAACATCACTGGTCCGCGCCTCTTCTCTGGCACGCTGCAAAACCTGCTCACTGCGCGGCTCAGTCGTGACATTAGTGCTGCTTTGTCGAAGCTCAGCACGATTTACTTGGTCTTCAGAGCTGATTTTAAGCGACTCTTTCACGAGGGCCTGCCCAGCAGCCTTGTCACCAGAGGTGTCCTTCAGGACTCTTTCGCTTTGACCGTCCAGTGAGCGCACTATCGCCTTCCGCCAGATGCCATTCAGATCTGCTCAATCACGTCCCTAACAGTACGATGAGATGGGGTTGATGTCGATGGGAAAACTACCCCTCAGATTAGCCTTCCCTCTGGGACAAACCGCATTCTGGTACGATAAAAGCGATGATCTCAAATCTAACCCGCGCCTTGACTGTTACCGCCTTGCTTGCGAGTCTGTCTTCTGCTCATGCAGAAGATGAACTCTTACCTGGTCCTTGCCTCGAGAAGCGCAAGGAGATATCGGTTTATCTAAACAAGGCAAAGAAAGCTGGGTTTGGAACAAAGCCCTACGAAGATGCGCTCAAACAAATCGACGTTCAGATCCAGAACGGCGCTTCTGAAGACGATGTCAACAGAGAAGTATTGAAACTAGTTGGAGCACTGCGAGACCAGGTCGGCAACTTCAAATCCTTGAAATCCTCTTCTAACTACCACAGCGTTTCGGCAACATCATCCCCTTCCTCTGGCGGGAAAGCATCTCGAGAGTCTCAGGCCGTAGTGATGAAGCCGAACTCCGAATTAGAGAGTCGTTTGCTCGACCTGGTCAACCGCCACCGGCAGGAAGCGGGTCTTCCCGCACTGCGTCCGAACAGCAGTCTGGCACAGATCGCACGAGCACACGCAGAAGATATGTGCAAACGCAAATACTTCGGCCATGTAAACCCGGAAGGGTTAGACTCCAACGGACGAGCCCGAGCCGCCGGCTACCCGCAGCCGGTTCGCGAAAATATCAACTACACTTCGCTTCGCCAGGACAGCATTGCCACCGTAGAGGCCGCGGACAACTCTCTTTTTCATTCCCCGGGACACAAGGCCAACATGCTTAGCACCGATGTCAGCCTAGGCGGCATGGGAATTGCCTATAATTCTCATGGCACTATATTCGTCTGTGAACTGTTTTCACCAGAATAGTGAAGGGCGCTCAGTCACTGCTTACTAGACAACGACAAAACTTTGGGGTATAAACCGTCCACGTTTTCGCTGACAGGATCTGATCGGCAACGGCGCTGACCCCACTTCCGCTTGGCAGAATCAGGTTTAGCGAAACGCTGTCCCTCCTAAAAAAAACAACCGATGCGAAAACCGGACCGCCGCACTCGACTCAGCCGGCCAGACAGCAATAGGCAGCCAGCCCAGGCGCGACGGGCGAAGTTTCACCGCCGCTCAGTCAGGCCAATGGTGTCCGTGTCGCGATTTTTGTATTCGGTCGCCTCTTGAAAACTCGTCGGATTCACAAGCTCGTGCTATGAAATGGGGTGGTAATTACTTGACAAATCAAGCAAAACCAACAGTTGCCAAACAGTTCAATTTCAGCGGGTTTTACCGAATCCTTTCGCTATACTCATGGATTGTTTGGCAGAACCCAATAAAATGGCGAAATGACCTCAGCATTGAAAAATCGGAAAACTTGGTTTAACCCCTGGCTCTTCTTTGAAGAGCAGGTGACTGTCGGTATCGAGCTGATCGGACAGGTGATCAGAATGTGGATCGCGACGATGGGTTACATTGTTCGCGGAGATTTCGACCACATAGAGACGTGGCGCCAGGCCTACATGATCGGCGTTAAGTCCTTCGTAGTTGTTGCTATTACCGCACTTTTCACGGGATTTGCAATGTCTTTGCAAATCTCACGGGAGCTGGTGCTCTTTGGTGCCGACACCGCAATCGGCGGCGTCGTCTCACTCGCGCTCATTCGTGAGATCGGGCCGATCACAGCCGGCGTCATGGTGGCTGGTCGTGTTGGCTCGTCAGTCGCGGCAGAGCTTGCCACGATGGTAGTGACCGAGCAGATCGATGCGCTCAAAGTCATGCGCGTAAGCCCCATTCAATTCCTCGTAGTGCCGAGATACATAGCCGGTCTAGTGATGATGTCAGTGTTGTCGGTTTACGCTATGGCGATCGGTTTGGTCGCTGGAGTTTACATTGCGGGCGTGGCGGCTAATCTTCCTGCAGCGACATTTCTCGACTCAGTTAAGCAGACGATTCTCGATCGCGACTTCCTCACCCATTTTCTTAAATCCGAAATCAATGCCACCATCGTCATCATGTTTTCATGTGCTATCGGTTTAAACACCAGAGGCGGCGCCGAGGATGTAGGCATCGCGACAACCCGAACCGTCGTATGGACGATGACGCTGATCTTCGTATTCAACTACATCGTCACCTCGTTGACATACGCTCCACGCTAACGAGGATTATCCATGCCGCTTCCGCCCATGCTAGAAATAGTGAATCTTCACAAATCTTTTGGCGAACGCCAGATACTCAAGGGCATCAGCTTCAAGGTTTACAAGGGAGACATGCTTGGACTGATTGGTCCTTCAGGCTGCGGGAAATCCACTATTCTCAAGCTGATCTGCGATCTGCTCACTCCGGATGAAGGAGAGGTGGTTCGTTGGTCGGACGACATCGGTCTCGTCTTCCAGGGCTCGGCTTTGCTCAACTCATTCACGGTACGCGAGAATCTGAGACTGGCGCTAAGACGGCGCAAACTCAGTAACGATCAGATGGACGGCATTATCATAGAGAAGCTTCGTTTGGTTGGGCTGACTGACTATATCGACGCCTATCCAACACAGCTTTCCGGCGGTCAACAAAAACGAACCAGTTTTGCTCGCGCCATCGTTAATGATCCGAAAATAATCTTATACGACGAACCCACGACCGGACTGGATCCAGTGATGTCAACAGTGATCGAAGACTATATGATTGAGCTCAGCCAACAGCTCGATGCCGCTTGCATCGTCGTCACGCATCAATATTCTACCTGGACGCGCACAACCGATCGCATACTGCTCATGCATGACGGGACATCTGTCTGGGAAGGCACCCCCGATGAAGCCGTAAATTCAGAAAACCCTTACATGAAGCAGTTTGCGCATGCAACAAGAGAGGGTCCCATGATGTCTACACTCTTGTAAAATCGTAGGAATACCTGAGGAACCGTGAGAACCGTGACCACCGCCAATCCCAAAGAGACAAAACAGAAAGAAGCACCGGCTTCAATCAACAGGCCTGTCAACAAGCCCAACATTGAGGTTCGCGTTGGTCTCTTCACATTCTTCGCTTTTCTGCTTTTGATGTACGGTCAGGCATGGTTGAAGCAATTTTCCATCTTGCATCCACCCCAAAAGATTACTGTTCAATTCCACGATGTGGCAGGATTGGCCAACAATGCACCGGTCAACATCAACGGTGTCAGGGTCGGAACTGTTGAAAAAATCGAGTTGGAAGGGAAGGGAAGAGTGCTCGCCCGACTCAAGATAAAGACAGAAGAAGCCACGGTGCCGCAAGGATCCACCTTCACCATCCAGACGCTTGGTCTCGTCGGCGCAAAATACATCGAGATAACACTCCCCGAAGAGAAGCCGGGCGACGAGCCAAGACCTCCAATCGATCCAGACACCGTCGTGGTGGGAGATGATCCTGTCCGGGTGGAGCTCGTGATCAACAAAATAGCGACCAACCTCAATCGCATGATCGGCCGCATCAGCGACGAATCGACACAATCCGGATTGGCAGACGCGCTTCAACATTCAGGCGAGACGATAAAGAACATCAACGAAGCCGCCAACAAGCTCAACAAGAATATGGACAAAATCTCGGATCTCACTGCGAGTGTCAAGACGACGTCCGTCAAATTCGGTAATGTGGCGGGTAGCGCTGACAGCTTCTTCAAGCAAGGAAAGAATACTCTCGTCGGCTATTCCGACTTGAGCAAAGACCTGCGTAAAACCTCATCCAAAGTCAACACGATGCTCAACGATCCGCAGTTAGTGGGCGACATCAAATCGACGGTGCAACTCGCAAAACAAACTGCCGACTCCATCCGTGCCACGATGAAGGAGCTCAACACGACACTTTCCGACAGAGATTTGCGGACGGATGTCTTGTCAGCGCTGGACCGCGTCAACAAATCGACACTGGACATATCCAACTCGATGAAGGGCTTGAGCCAACTTTCCGAGGATACCGCACTTCGAGCCGATATCAAAGAAATCGTCACCAATGCAAAAGAAGCGGTAACCAAGGTCGACAACATCATCTCCGAACCCGAGTTCAAAACAGATCTGCGCAAGACAATAAAGAAAGTCGAGGATGCCGCTACCAATGTGGATATATCCGCGAAGCAGCTTCATCAGATTCTGGGTAAACGAGCACCGCTTTTCCACGTCATGTTCGGTCGGCCAGGCAAAGTCGATGTAACCAAAGAAACGAAAACGGAGACGAAGAAGACAGACGGCTCCGTAGAGAAAAAAAACGAGCGGGTAGAGACAAAAACAGATACCGAAGGCGCACCAATTCCTCAACAACCTAGCACAGAACAACCGACGCCGTAAGAGTTCTGACTTCAACATGCACCGCCGGTGATGGCAGCCCAGAATTACACGGACACTATCATCTCGGTTTTGCATCGCCTGATCATCCCAGTTTCGCAATCTGCACCCCGCTCTATTCTGTTTGCACTTAGTCACTTGGACAGAGGCTCTGCGCTTAGGTTTTGCTATCAGCGACTGCCATCGTCTTTCTCTTTCACGACGACATTAGAGAGACAGAGAAGATTATTAGTGAAACTCTGCTGAACAACAGCGCAAACTCGATCAGAGGCTGACGCTTGGCTACCCTCACAAAAGCATTATTTCGTTTCAAATTAAGCGCCTTTGCGCATCATAATGGCGATTTCGATCTAACATATATCTCCTGTTAAGCGAGATTGACTATGAAGTACGAAGCCGTTATAGGACTGGAAGTCCACGCGCAGCTCAAAACGAAAACCAAAATTTTCTGCGGCTGCCCTACCGATTTCGGCGCCATGCCGAACGATCACGTCTGTCAGATTTGCCTTGGTATGCCGGGCGTGCTGCCCGTGCTCAACAAGACCGCGGTGGAGCACGCAATCAAAGCCGGCCTAGCTCTCAACTGCACGATTTCAGATTCGACCAAGTTCGACAGAAAGAATTACTTTTACCCTGATCTGCCGAAAGGCTATCAGATATCGCAATATGACAGCCCGGTCTGCAAAGGCGGACACATTAATGTCGACGGCAAAAAGATTCGCATCCACAGAGCCCATCTGGAAGAGGATGCCGGAAAGCTGGTTCATGCGGGGGCGGCGGGTCTGCACGGCTCTGATTACAGTCTAGTCGACTTCAATAGATCTGGAGTACCACTACTCGAAATCGTGAGCGAACCGGAATTAAGCAGTCCTGACGAGGCAAAGCTCTACCTTACTGAGCTGAGAAATATTTTGCGTTACGTCGATGCCTGCGATGGCAACCTCGAGGAAGGAAGCTTCCGTTGCGACGCCAACGTTTCGCTAAGGCCAGTCGGCGCCACAGAGCTCGGAACGAAAGCAGAGATAAAAAACATGAATAGCTTTAGAGCAGTTCAGCGAGCCATACAAGCTGAGATCGAGCGACAAACCGGTGTGCTCGAGAACGGCGATCGCGTTGTTCAAGAAACGCGTCTTTGGAATGAGGCGGACGGCTGCACGCACCCTATGCGCTCCAAGGAAGAGGCACATGACTATCGCTATTTTCCGGAGCCCGATCTGGTGCCACTCTCGATCAGCAGAGACTGGGTAGAGGAGCTCAGAAAGACGCTCCCCGAGCTTCCGGAAGCGCGCCGTGTACGTTACACCAGCCAACTCGGATTAACGACAGACGACGCACAGGTGCTCGTCGAATCGAAGGAGTTAGCGGACTTCTTTGATCAAACGCAAAAGCTTGGGGCACCGGCCAAGCCGGTGGCCAACTGGCTAATCGGCCCAACCACTGCCTATCTCAACGATACAAAATTGGAATTGTTGGATACCAAGCTCAGCCCCACCGGACTTAGCGAACTGGTGGCTGCAGTAGACTCCGGAAAGCTAGGTTCGACCAATGCCAAGAAGGTGTTGACCGAGCTTCTCGAGAATGGCGGCACGGTCGGTAAGATTATCGATCAACAGGGACTTTCACAGCTAAACGACGAAGGAGCACTCAGAAGCATGGTTGAAAGCGTGCTGAAGAGATCAGTGGCTCAGGTGGAACAGTACAAGAGCGGTAAGACCAAGATTCGCCAGTACTTCTTCGGAGAGGTCATGAAAGAGTCCAAAGGAAAAGCAAATCCAGAGCTAACCAACCGGTTGCTCGACGAGCTCTTGCCCTCCGCCGAAACACCCTGAATACCACGCATCTATCATGGAATATAGCCGACTAATCTATTTCAGAAGGGCGAAGATGCCGAGCGTCGACGAGGTTGTGCGCGCTCTTTCCAGCGACGACGAAATAAGCGTGAGTATCGACAATAAATACGACATGCTCTACAAGGACGGCGCCGTATCAGTCGGCGAGACGATTCTCGTAGACGACGGGACATTTTCCGTGCTGGTTGGAATGACAGCAGAACCACACGTCCAAAAAGAAGCAGAGGCGTTGGCCCAGGAGCTTATCCGATCGACCCCGAATAACTCACCGCAGGAACAGGTATTGGCGGTGCTCGCCACTTGTGAAGCCCGGTTCAAGATTGGCGGAGCATTTCCAGATGAGCTTGCCGAGTTGTTTCACGACCACGAAGAAATATTCAACCGTCTGGATGAAACTCTGGAGGCGCTGGTCGATGGTATTATTTTCGATCCTGACTCGAACAAGCTGCTGTAATAGCTGAATCTCACTGTTAGTGCCCGGAAATTTCGTATCGGCAAATCCGTTTAACTTAAAGAAGGAACTATCTCTGAAGGTGGTATGACTATAAAAGTTGAACAGCAACCACTCGATCGTAGGTTAAGCGTGGAGTTCCGGCAAGCAAGTGCAAAGAGGCTGTTTCAGGTCGCGCTGGGCTTCAGCTTTTTGCTGTGGATTCTAGAGTCGGAGCCGGTGCTGAGCTACTACTTCAAAGGCTACTATGCTCCAAGTGTGCTCGTCTCTCCGTTGCGTGAAGATATCGTGTACTCTCCGGTCGGCGTCGGGAGAATTACTTCCGGAGCTGGTTTTCGACGTCATCCGGTGACCGGCAAACACAGCTTTCATAGCGGCGTGGATCTTTCGGCCAAGCTCAACGACAAGGTCTATAACCTGCTTGACGGAATCGTCACTCGCGTAGGTTATCGCGGCAACCTGGGCGTCGCAGTAGAAGTTTACCATCCCTATCCCAACGTCAGAACGATCAACGGACACCTCAACGCTTACAGCGTCTTACCCGGCATGTGGGTGCAGCGTGGAAGAGTGATTGGCTATTCCGGCTCAACCGGTCGATCGACAGGCGTCCACCTGCACTACACCGTAATCAAGGCCGACACCGCAGAATACATCGAGCCGCTCGATTTTTTAAAGCAGGTTCCCGGCTATCTGGCTGCTCTTAGATCGGCGCGCGCACAAGCACAGATGCAGTACAACTTGCAAAGAATGCAGAGACCAGATGCGAAGCCGGTTGATACAGACGAAGAAGATCTCCCGGACGATGGCGAAGACAAAGAGTATGACGGAAAATGAACCACGGTATTGAACTCGCGGAAGAAACCTGGCAGACAGGCAGGCGACAATTCCAGGAGGGGCTCTGGAGCGAAGCGGAAAAATCGTTCGCGAAAGCTCTCGAATCGGTCGACAACGGCGATGCAGTTATTGATAAACAATACCTGCCCTTACTTCTCGATCTTGCCGAACTGCTGGTTTTGAAAGAGCGAAAACAAGATAGCAAGAGTCTTTTGCAAAATACAATCACCACAATTGAAGACCACTACCCAGAGGAAACCAAGGTTCTGCTCGCGGCATATCTAGCCTACATTGACAGCCTATCGATGCCGGATGAGTTCCTCGAAGCAGAAGATTACATAGCCAGAGCTATCGAAATCGCCGATTGTCCGAACCACCGAAAGGATGGAAAGTACATTCAAGCTCTGACAGCGCGAGCCGCAAGCCATCTTGCCCAGGAGAATTTCGAGGAAGCACACCCACTGATCGACCGCTGCCTCGCGTTGTGCACCAAATATGGTATCTACGAAGGCGACTCTCGTTGCGGCGCCTTACTTTTCAAAGGTCTGCTCCTTCATTTATCCGGCGATCTGGAAGGGTCAGAAATCGTTTTTCTCCAGGGTATTGAAGCTGTTAAGAAGGACAGCTACTCACGTTCGTTCCAGGACGTTTGTTTTGGATACACCACTCTTCTGATTTCGCAAAGCAGGTTCACGGATGCAATCGCTTTCCTCAACAAAGAGATAGAAGCACGGGAAGAAAAGACGACTCGTGATCATCCGCTACTGAAGCGGGCGATCGCCTCTCTCGCCATTGTCAATTCGGCCTACGGCGATCTTGCCGAAGCCGAGGTCCAGGCGCAACGCTACTTACGACTGGTCGAACTGATGGGAGATGCCGGCGTCGAATTGCGCATCGACTGCCTGAGAACGCTGATCGACATACTGGTAGAACAGTCTCGATATCCCGATGCGGAAGTACTGCTCAATCGCGCCAACGACATACTCGAGAAACTTCCGGATGAGTACATCAAGGCGACCTTGCTCACCGACGTTGCCAGGCTTAAAGTCGAGCTCGGGCTCTACGACGAAGCTGAGTCACTCTGCAAGAAGGCGCTTACAATCACAGAAGAGATAAAGGGTGAAGACCACATCGAGACCGCGATGTGTTTATCCATCCTGGGCAGCGCTTATTTTTCCAATAGAAAGACGGCTGAGGCCGAGGCTACTTACCGCAAAGCGATTGAATTGATAGAAAAACATCATCGCTTCTTCACGTCATTTGTCGGAGCGGAGAACTATCGAAATCTGGGGATCATCCTCACCCGCCAGAAAAACTTCGAAGAAGCCGAAGAGATGTTCTTGAAAATTCTAGCTCAACACGAACGCAGCAATGGACAGTTGCAAGTGCAGATGGCCGAGACCCATCGCAATCTCGGTGAACTGTTCGAAGCACAACATAAGCATCAGGAGGCGATGCAACAATACCAGCTCGCACTCACGATCGCGCAGAGTATATTCGGTCAGGAGAACTACGAAATCTCCGAATACATTTCGCTTCTAGCCGACGTCTACAAGAAAGAAGGTCGCTTCATCGAAGCCGAAGATTTGTACAAGAAAGCGCTCAAACTAAATGAAACGACGCTTGGTCCGCAGCACCCAAAGACCTGCGCGCTGCTTCAGCGCTTCGGAGAGATGGCGATCGAGCGAAAACAGTTCAAAGAAGCCGAAGGATATTTCATGGCAGCGCTTGTGCGCCTGGAACAGACACTCGGCACCATGCATCCCGAAGTCGGCTACAGCTGCTTCTGCCTGGGCGCCACTTTTCATTGGCAGGAAAAACTTCCCAAAGCAGAAGAGTTTTACAAACGCGCCCTCGCGATCAAGGAAAAACAGCTCGGGCGTTCACATTCCGACCTTACCAACATCCTGGCGCCGCTTATCGATATTCTCACACACCAGGGGAAAGCCGCTGAAGCGGCGACCCTGCAGCGAAGGGTCAAAGAGCTAAGCGCAGAGGGAAAAGTGGACAGGCCTATTTAGCTCATGGCTTCATCGGACTGATTCCTCTAGGTCGCCGTCCAACCTCAACCGGAGAATTTGTTACAGGAGAAGGTCTTCTCGTGGGTGCGGGATCAATTGTCCTTGTATCATCTCCCGTCGCCGGTTGAGGTTTGGGTTCGGACGGCGTGCCACCACTCCCGGTATTATCTCCACCTGCTCCAGGTCGGAGATTGTGGTTGCCAGGTACAACCCTCCCTTTAGGAGGTCCGACGGCAGGAGCCGCATCGGAAGCCGGAATGTTGTATGCGACGCTTTTCAAAGAGCGTGAGTCGGTAGGTGGATTCTTATTGTCTATGCTTCTCAACAACGGATCATTGACCAGGTCGGAGGCTCGGGACAATGCACCCGGCCACTTAACGGTTGAAGCTCCGTTGCTCGATCCCTCGTCTCCGGGATATTGAACTACACGACCTTTCGGTCCGGTGTTGATTACGCGACCAACCGGTCCTTGCGCACCAGGGTTGAGCAGGCGATCATGATCATCACAGAGCGGACCATCCGGACCACCGCCAATTACACGACCGACAGGTCCTACCGCCCCAGGATTTTGAAGACGACCGCTCTCATCATAGAGCGGACCTGATGGTCCGCCACCGATTTCACGACCGACAGGTTGACTTCCAATACCTGCCTGATCGTCCAGACGCTGATGGACAGGGTCGTTGAGATCGTTAGTACCAGATGTCCAATGTCCTGGGTAGTGAACATTGTTAGCGGCACTACCACCGGTATCACCTTCATCCATATCAATCTGAAGAGAGTTGAGGCAAGCACTGGCCGACGAATTGCCCTTGCGCATATCACTGACGAGATCGCTATCTTGCTTTGCGGTCATATCGACACTGCTGAATACAGGACTGGCTAGGGACGCAATCGGTGCCGCACTGTCGTTGACTGCCTGATTCTCAGATTGGTTTACCATACTTCTTCACCGCATTCTTTGACAACAGCGATCCATGAGATCATGCTATCGCGGAAATATCACATAGGTCAGACAAGTCCACTGAACGTTTCTCCGACCGGAGAGACTCATATCGCACCGTCTCTGAATTGCCGAAGCAAGTGGTCTCCCGAACAAATCCGACACGTTGGATTCATGCCCTCACGCGTGGACTCGAAGACGCACATGTCGACCTTCGGCTGCAAATCGATCGCGAAGTTCGGAGATACACCGCTTCTCGAGACCAAGTGCTATTCAACTTGGTTCCGACGCGTCAACAGCCCTACAAAAGAGCTCGCCGCGACGTCGCTCGGGAAGAACGACGACGCGGACTGAACTCCGGTCCCCCTAGACCTTTGGGCAAAAACTTTTGTTTGGGAACATGCCTAGATACTAGTGAGCAAATATTACATACATCAGACAATGCTCCTTCGAGTACCTATTATTCGATGTGTACTTAAGAACTCACACGCACTGGGGTAAGTTGGGTTAAACCAACCATCAGGATGAAGCTAACGAATGACTATTACAAACTTCAGACAATGAGACTTCGACTAGGGCTCCAGATCCAGTTTGTATCCAACTCCATAAATAGTGGCGATCAAAGAACGCTGACCCTCTTTTTCAATTTTTCGACGAAGGCGTTGTATACAGGTACGCACCGACTCTTTCGTCGTGTCCGACTCCGAAATCCACACCCGATCAAGAATCATTTCAAGTGAAAAAACCAAAGTCGGATTCCGGAAAAAGAGCTCCAGCACGGCAAACTCTTTAGGGTGTAAATCGAGTTTCTCACCGTCCGACATTGCAGAATGAGAGGCAATATCCAGCGTTACATGACCGAAGGTTACGGTGGATGACGCCAATGCTTTAGGACGCCGTAACAACGCTGCGACTCTTGCCATCAGCTCGGATGAGTAAAACGGTTTTGTCAGGTAGTCATCCGCTCCGGCAGAAAAACCTTCTTCCTTATTCCGGATATGATCTTTGGCGGTCAGCATCAAGACCGGCACTTCACCTCCCTTGGAGCGATAGCGCCGGAGCACTTCAATGCCTTCGATGTCAGGCAGTTGCCAATCCAAAATGATTACATCGTAATGATACAGGCGCAGCCTGTCGACCGCTTCTTCGCCGAGCGTGACTGATTCCACCGAATGACGCTCTGAGAGGAGACAGTCCTGAATCAGATCGGAAATACGCGCATCATCCTCGACGATCAAAATTTTCGCCATGGTGGCAACAAAGCTCGATGGAACGGCTTGATTATATCAAGCGCAGACCGCTCAGTTGATCAGATAGAGATTCCCGTCCTGACTACCCACGCAAATACCGTTGCTAGAGACGGCCGGACTGCTGATGATTGGCCTCTGTGTTTTAAACTTCCATTTGACTGCCCCGTTGCGCGAGTCAATAGCATAAACATTGGTGTCAGGACTGCCGAAATAAATCATCGAACCTGCCACAGCAGGCGTGGACGATAGCAGGGGAACCGGAGAGATAATCGCGGTTTTCCAAAGCAGCTTGCCGCTCTCTGAGCTCAGGCAATACATCATTTTGTCATCGTTGCCGGCGAATATTCGATCTTTTGATCCAGCCGGAGCAATCGAAAATGATTCAGGAGCGTTGAACTTCCAACGGACCGCTCCGGTCGACAAATCGATGGCATAGAAAAATTTGTCCCAACTTCCAACATATACGGTGTTGTTCATAATCATCGGTGACCCCATCACCTTGCCGCCTGTTTTGAACTTCCACAGGGCGGAGCCATCCTTACTAGAGACAGCGTGCACATAGCCTAGATGCGTAGCCGTGACGACTATACCGGGAGCTAGCGCCGGACTACTTGTCATTCGACCGATTCCCTTTACGAATTCATCCGTCGCACCATTAGCGCCGAGCGCCTCAGGAGCCGGTGGCGCATCGAGCCTGGGGTAGGTCCAGATCCTTTCGCCGGTATTGAGGTTGAGAGCATATACATGACCATCCCAACCCGCTACGTAGACAACGTTATCGAGAATCGCCGGCGATGAAGAAACCCGATCGCCAGTTGTAACCGACCATTTGATTACACCCGATTTTGGGTCAACACCATAAATCTTGTTGTCGTCGCAACCCACGACCAACATCTGGTCAGAGACGGCGGGTGAGGACTTCACCTTACCACCCAGTTGCGCTCGCCACAGCATACGTCCGTTGCGCTCATCGATGGCATACATATAGAAGTCATCGCTACCCACGAAGACCACGCCCTTGTAGATAGCAGGAGACGAGTCGATTGGTCCTTCGGCCGGAAATGTCCACTTGAGCTTGCCGGTCGGCACGAACTGCGGGCTTACCGATACATTTCCCGTGTGGCACGGGTTTTGCAAAAACATACGCCAGCTGCCCTGAAAGTTGGAGAGAATACTGGCAGTACCTTGAAGCAACTGATCTTTGTTAGAGTGGGCTTCGGCATGCGGGACATTCTGGACAGCTTCACCCGTCAAAGGTTGCTTGCTCGCGGGAATGGCCGACGTACCAGGAAGTGGAGCAGCCTGGGGCTTCTTTTTGTCCGTCGCTTGTGGAGTCGAAGCCTGAGTCGACTTCGCATCCGGAGCCTTCGTAGACTTATTGTCGTTGGACTGCGCTTTGACTCCGGTTGAGACGGTCAGAAGCGCTATACCTATAGTCAACGTGGTCAACGTGGTCAACGCGATCGACGTCGATTTACTCAGATACGCTTTCATAATCACAGTCCTTCATTCCTTGCGTGTCGCGCGGTTGCGAACGTCAGCTCACGGACAGATCCGTTGTGGACCGATTCAAGAGCAATATTGAATTATAGAGCCTACCTCATATTTATGTTTGATCGCATAGAGAAGATCAGATTGCGCATTTGCAAGACAGACGCTTCAAAAGCAAGCTTTTACCCCATTCTCTAAAAAACACGA
Organism: Candidatus Obscuribacterales bacterium; assembly: GCA_019746975.1. Classification (GTDB taxonomy): domain Bacteria; phylum Cyanobacteriota; class Vampirovibrionia; order Obscuribacterales; family Obscuribacteraceae; genus JADYXR01. The sequence continues at coordinate 30,065 of JAIERK010000093.1, read as the reverse complement.
ATTAATGATGCGGAAATGTTTTTAGAAATTCGAACGGTCGGGATGTTTTGCAGGATCGTCAAAAAACTGATGCGGCCTATAAAGTCACGCGACAGTTTCATGCTGAAGACAAATGCAATTTGATCGGATCAAACTTTTTGTTCGGGCTTGTAACTTATGAAATTGGCTATATAAGGCAACTTTAGGGGACTACCACGAATGCTGGATCTCTAAACATCTCATTTTTAGTGCGTTGTATATCCATTGGATCTGCGCAACATATCGCAAAAATAGTCATGTTCTCGATCTCCATTTTAGCCTCTTTTTATCGGCCTATGAAAGCCGGAATTCCAGGTGGCTTCAGCTCGTCGAGGTTTTCGCGTTTGCATACAACTTGCTTAGCATCATACTTTCAGAGAGAGAACAAAAAATCTTTTTTGGGAATTGCAGTCGGAATCTATTGTTTATTCAAAAGTGGGGTGATATTATCCCTGCTTGTGAGTTGGAATGAGTATTTCCATAGGAGGAAATCGCATGAACCGAGCTGAGCTCGTCGAGCAAGTCGCAAAGGCTACAGGTGCTCCCAAGTCGGAAGTAACCCGTACACTTTCTGCTATGCTCCACACAATTACAGGCGCCCTGTCTAAAGGCGACAAAGTGACCCTCGTTGGCTTCGGTACATTCGAGCGTCGCATGCGTAAGGCTCGCACCGGTCGCAATCCAAGAACCCTCGCTCCGCTGAAAATCGCTGCAGCAAGAGTTCCTGCGTTCCGCGCTGGCAAAGAACTCAAAGACATCGTAAACGGCCGTTCCAAACAGCCGATTCTCAAGCTTGCTAAAGCTAAAGCTGCTAAGCCTGCTGCTAAGGCCAAAGCTGCTAAGCCCGCTGCTAAGAAAGCCGCAAAGCCAGCTAAGAAAGCTGTCAAAAAAGGCGGTAAGAAAAGATAATCGATGAAAGATCGCAGTTTGTTCAACCGGACTGCGATTATTTCTTGTGATCAATAAATTTGTGGATTAGGTAAGGCAAGAAATCATTCCAACTCACTTTAAGAGGGCTCTTTGGAGCTCTCTTTTCTTTTGTTCTTGGGCTTCGTGAAAAACAGAAAGAGCGATCGTAACATTGAAAAAAAGATGAACTCGTCCGCCACCGCGGGCGACGCAAGCGCCTCTTGTTTATTCACGGAATAGTGGAGTCGCCTCTCTGACTAGCGACATAACCGACAACGCATTGTGTCGCCCAACAATATGGCCCAACAATTGACTCAAAATCTACGCGATAGACAATCGACAAATCGAAGCCGCGAGATAACTAAACAACAAGTTCGGCAAACTCAAATGCAAAAGACAAAAAAGATTCGACTCGAACAGCAAATGTTTTTGCAGAAACAAGCAGAGTCGATCAATATCTCAGTACCGCATTCGGTGCGAGGGAAAAGCCTGCATAGATAATACCGCGCTTACCGTCGCACTTGACATCAACTCGATGTCAGCGCCGCTAAGCTAAATTTCTTTCACAGATCAGATCACAAGTACAGCGAATAGATCAAAAACATTTCCGTAACTCTTGAGCCTATCTATACTCCAGATATTGTTTCTATCCAGCAAATAACTTGGTTCTCATAGAACTCACATGATCAGTCACTCAGAAAGAGTTGAGGCGCGTAGTTCCTATAGTTTTAACATGGTGACCTAAAGCTTTTACTTGCTGTCTCGCGATTAACATCAACCTCTAACCCACAGCCAACCACAGAAACCAGACTGCTCACCTATATCGCGGAGGTGAATCGGGTTTGTGCGCCATGGCATACACGCGTCGCTGAGGCGATAGCGTCTGACAACGGAGCATTGACATGGGAACTCCACGCCCGATTCCGGTCGCCGCCGACAAGGTCTGGACCGGAAAGGAGTCTACGTGGCCAGCGTGGCCGTCTCCTGCGTCGGATTCAGGCCGATCGGATTTACGATAAAGGCCGACCCGCACGACCATGGCGGGCGGGTCGTCGACATCAACGCTGCGACAGTGATAATCGCGAACGGGCTGCCACCGCATATGGCACACATCTCTTGCGGCTGCAACGCATCCGACGGGCTGATGGATTGCGCCTACGCGAAGGCAAACCACGTCTTGCATCTACTGCCGACCGTCTTCTGGGGCACGCTTCGGCAGCCCGGAGGACTCGTGCTTCTACGGTCGCCTGCGTGCAGGCAACTTGCTTATTCGGACTACGAAACCCGTGGTTCCGAACATCGACGGCGACGCCAGCCCTCCGACTACGGAACTGGCGCTGTCCGTCGTACCCGGTGCCGTCAACATGATCTTGATCTAGAGACGGGACCACCAATCACAGGTCTTCTTGCAGAGTTGAATGAGCCGAGGAAGACGACAGATGAATTAGTCCGGTCGTATCTTCCCCTGGTTCCGAATGATGAGTGCAGATTGAGATTTGAGGAGACTGTGAACATGAGTACGTTTTCAATCGTGACCATCCTGGTTGCGCTTGCTGCTGTCGCCGTGTTGACCTGGCGCGTGCGTTTCTGGTATCTCGAAGGTCAGAAGCTTCAGATGGACGGTTACCTGCCTCCGCACCCGACCTGGTTCGGGCAAGGGGCGCTCCGTCTCATCTCCAAAGTGATGACGCGCCTCTACATCGGTCCGGTCAAGGTGCTCCACGGCGAAAACGCCAAGTTCGACGGACGCCTTCACGTGCTTCCCAACCACCAATTCCCGCTCGACTTCACCGTCGTCGGCAAGTCCTTGCCGTACGGTTTCCGCCATCTGGGAACCGCGAGCGAAATGAAGGGCGGGGTGCGGGGCACGTTGTCGGCGTTCGGTGGTTTCTTCGCGATCCACACGGACAAAGGCAAGGCCACCGAGAAGGGCGGCGGCGAGAAGGCGGTCAACGCCATGGGTCTCGCACTCGCCCGACACGAACGGAGCCGCGTCTTGACTTTCCCGCAAGGGCAGCTCGTCAAGGACAACATCCTCCGGGCTGAAGAGTTTCGCACCGGCGCGCTGCGCGCCAACCTGGTCGCCATCAAGGAGCATGGTGTCAAGCCGGAAGACATCGCCGTCCTACCGATGGCGATTCACTATCTGCGTGATCGGCGTCAAGCTTCCTGGCTCCACAGACTGATTAACCTGGTGGGCTGGAAGTCGTTCCGCACGTTCAGGATGTTCGGCGAAGTCACTCAGAACTACGGTGCCGTGGTCTCCATCGGCAAGCCAATGCGGATGAGTGATCTACCGAGCGACCCGCGTGCGGCGATCGAAGTCGTGCGGGTCGAGATGGACCGACTTCTGACCGAGGCCAAGGACTGGGCGGACGCCCGCCTGAAGTAATCGTTTTTCCGGGAGGGCACCACAATCGGTGCCCTCCCGGTTCGGGACTTGCGTCCCATTACTGCTTCATTACTGCAGCTGGTGCCCGCGTCGACTTATCCATCGGCGCGTGAATCCAAATCTTACGTCGGCGAGTTCTACTCGCCACCAGGACGAAGCACTAATGAGCTCTGAACTGACCCTACCCGCGATCGTGCTCGCACTGATCGCCCTTTTCCTGGTAGCCTGGCGCTACGTCATTCCCGGCATCAAGCGGTTGCGTGAGTACAGCCGAATGGTGTCGACCTGCGGTTACTTGGCGCCGCCTCCGACACCTCGAGCCTTCAAATGGGGCATGAGGCTGGCGAAGCTGCTGGCGTTCATACAGGTCGGTCGAATCAAAATCATAGGCAGGGAGAACATCGACAAGGTCGACGGTCCCTACATCGTTACCCCTAACCACCCTCACTGGGCAGACGCGGTAACCATGCCTATCATGATGAACAGACCGGCCCGGTACATGGCGGCGCAAGACGTGTTCACCTTCGCTGGCGGTCTCGGCGGACTGTTGGTCGCTCCTCTGGGCGCCTTCGCTGCCGATCTCAACCAGGGCAAGGGCGGTCCCGCCCGCAAAGCCGCTGTGGAGGTCTTGACCTCCGGACAGAAGCTGGTTATGTTTCCCGAGGGGTTTGCCTACCTCGATGGTCACCTGGGCGAGTTCAAGAAGGGTGCGATTCGGATTGCCCGAGAAGCATCCCAACAGCTCGGCAAGATGACTTACATCATCCCGGTCAACCTCCGGTACGGCCGTTACCCCGGCAGCTGGATTCGCAGGCTGCCGCCGCCTGTCGAGTATCTGCTCGTGTTCCTCATGTTCGTGGTGTTTCGTCGTGGTCTGACGATGGTGGTCGGAGAACCGATCCCTATCGACAAGTTTTCCAGCGATGACAAGGAAGCCACAGAACAGCTCAAGCAGGCAATCGTGGCGCTTGATCCGGCGCTCCGCAAAGGGGCGTTGAAAGAGTAACCGCGAGCCGCATCGAGTAAGTACCTGATTCAACGGACGGCAACGCAATTGCGTTGCCCGTCCGGTCGCTCCGAGATACTAAGTGCAAACGGGCGCGCCTTGATGGCGACCGAGCCCCGCTGACTACAAGGCATTGGCAATGACAACTGCATCAACACTTCCTAAACGGGCTGACGTTCCTGAGGCATTAACCTGGGACCTGACGCCCATCTACGCGTCCGAAGCTGAATGGGAGCGTGACTTCGCTCACGTGTCCGGTCAGATTCCCACACTGGCCTCGTACAAGGGACGGCTGCGTCGCTCCGGCAGACTTCTGCTCGAGTTCCTGACGCGGCGGGACGCGGTTTATCAGGTGTACGGCAAAGTGAGTACTTATGCACACCTGCACGGCGATACGGACACCAAGAACGCCCACTACCAGGAGCTGAACGGGCGCGTACGCGACCTGGGCAACAAAATCAGTACGGCGCTTGCCTGGGTCAACCCTGAGCTGCTGTCCATCAAGCCCGCGCGGCTGGACGGCTTCGTCCAACGCTACAAGGGTCTCGAGATTTACCGGCGCGACTTCGACGAACTCAATCGCGAGCGAGCTCACTTCCGCTCGAGTGAGGTCGAAGAGGTCCTCTCCGAAGCCGGTCCGATCTTCGGGGCTTCTGGTGCGGTCTTCGGCATGTTCAACAACGCAGACCTCAAGCTGCCCGAACTCGACGACGAAACCGGCAATCGACTGCGAATGACCAACGGCAACTGGACTCCGAAGTGGATGGAGAACCCCGATCGGGCCACGCGCAAACGTGCGTACGAAGCGATGTTCGACTCCTGGCTCACCTGGCGCAACACCCTCGCCGCCATCTACAACGGGCAGGTGAAGGCCGACGTCTTCGGGGCTCGGGTCCGCAAATATAAGAGCTGCCGCCAGCAGGCGCTCAGTGGCATCGAAGTACCGGAGACCGTCTACGACTCGCTGGTCCAGACGGTTCATGCCAACCTCCCGCACATCCACCGCTATCTGGAGCTGCGCAAGCGCATCCTCGGCGTAGATGAGCTGGCCTGGTATGACATGTACGTGCCGCTCGTCGGCGAGTTCAAGTACAAGATCACCTACCCGGAGGCGCAGCAGAAGGTGCTCGCCGCCGTGCAGCCGCTTGGCGCAGAGTACGTCGACACCCTGAGAGGCGGCTTCAACTCGCGCTGGACGGACGTGGTCGAAAGTGAGGGCAAACGCTCCGGCGCTTATAGCTCAGGCACATGGGGGACCGCTCCCTACATGCTGCTCAACTGGCACGATTCGCTTGACTCGATGTTCACGCTCGCGCACGAGGCCGGTCACTCGATGCACTCCTGGCACTCCAAGCGGCGCCAACCTTACCCGACCAGCGATTACACGCTGTTCGTCGCCGAGGTGGCGTCCACGCTCAACGAGGCTCTGCTCGCGCACTACCTGATCGCCGAGACCGATGACAAGGCGATGAAGCGCTTCATCATCAACAAGCAGATGGAGAGCATTCGCTCCACGCTGGTGCGCCAGACCATGTTCGCCGAGTTCGAGATGATCGCGCATGCCACGGCCGAAGAAGGCAAACCGCTGACGGCGGACGTGTTGTGCGGTATCCACAAGGGGCTCAACGAGAAGTACTACGGTGCAGTGGTAAAACTCGACGACCGGATCGGCATCGAGTGGGCCCGAATTCCGCACTTCTACCGCAGCTTCTACGTGTACCAATACTCGACCGGCATCAGCGCCGCCCTGACTCTGGCTCGCCGGATCATCAAGGAAGGCAAGCCGGCGGTCGAGCGGTACCTCAACTTCCTCTCGGGCGGCAGCTCGATGTCGAGCATCGACCTGCTCAAGAATGCCGGCGTGGACCTCACCACGCCGCAACCGATCCAGGCGGCCTTCGACTCGTTCGTCGATTACCTGGACCAGTTCGAGAAGCTGAGCTGATTGGGTGAGGTGAAGTGTCACTTGACTAGGCGGTGCCGGTTTGGAACAGACCCGACACCGCCTGCAATACCATGACAGCTTCGGCTCCATGGTCGCCAACAGAGGGCGGAGCGTCGCTCTTGATGCTCCGCCCCATGCCAACAAGGAAACGACGATGCGCGCCATAGCCGCGTTTTTCATGATCGGATGGGGGACACTGGCTGGTCTCTTCTTCTCTGGGATGGTCATTGCAACAGGCCATCCGGTGAAGTTCTTCGACCACGTCCTCTGGGGAAGTTACGCCCTCCTATTCTCGACGATGATCTGTGTCGGAGCTGGGCGCTTCCTCGAAGATCGAAAGTTCGGATCCACTCTGAGCATCATCTCCGCCGTCACGATCGTTTTGGTTTTCGCCCTGAGAGTGATGGGCTACCTGCCCATCACGTAGGTGCAACAGCAAGCTGGCGCTTTGAAGCCAGCGGGATCAAGCACATCGCTTGTTCCCAACCCCTCTTCCGGATAGTGAGGTAATTCCGATGAGTCAGAAAGAAGGAGAAGGCCCGGCGAACGACAACCCGCCCACCGCGAGGTTCCCCGGTGCCACGCAGGCTCTGCTTCTGCTTCTCGCGATCAACATCTTCAACTACGTGGACCGGCAGATCCTCTCGGCCGTCGTGCCCAACATCCGCTCCGAGTTCTTCGGGCCGGACAAGCAGCCCGGCCCCGTGGTCCAAACGCTGCTCTCGTGGCTGGAAAGCATTCTGGGCTCCAACCCGGAGAACGCCATGATTGGCCTCCTGGCCATGGCCTTCATGGTGACGTACATGCTGATGGCTCCCGTGTTCGGACTCCTGCGCATCAGGCGCTGGTGGATCGTCGCAGGCGGCGTAGCAGTCTGGAGCCTGGCATCAGGCGCATCCGGACTCGCCACCGCCTTCGGTGCCCTGCTCCTGACGCGCTGTTTCGTCGGCATCGGCGAGGCCGCCTACGGGCCGGTCGCACCAACGATGATCGCCGACATGTTCCCGCTCAAGGAGCGCGGGAAAATGCTGTCGTGGTTCTATCTGGCCATTCCGGTCGGTAGCGCCATCGGCTTCATCTTCGGAGGCTTGATCGCCGCGTGGCTCGGCTGGCGCTGGGCGTTCTACCTCGTCGTCCCGCCCGGAATCCTGCTCGCCATCTGGTGCATGTTCAAGGTCGACCCGCCCCACGGACAGTACGACAAGGGCGCAGGCGGTGCCACCTCCGGACACAAGAAGATCGCGTGGAAGGACGTCGTCGAGCTGATCAAGAACCGCTCCTACGTGCTCAACACGCTCGGCATGGCCGCGATGACGTTCGCGATAGGCGGTATGGCGTTCTGGATGCCGTCCTACATCAACGAGTTCCGCGGCGTGGGCAACCTCGCCGAGGTCAACCTGATCTTCGGCGTCATCCTCGTCCTCTCCGGTCTGTCCGCCACCATCGCTGGTGGCTACCTCGCCGACAAACTACGGGCCAGGTTTAAGGGCTCGTACTTCACCGTCTCCGGGCTGGCCATTCTGGTCGGGTTGCCGTTCTTCATCGGCACGCTCTACCTGCCGTTCCCCCTGGCGTGGGTGTGCATCTTCCTCGCGTGCTTCTGCCTGTTCTTCAACACAGGCCCAACCAACACCATTCTGGCCAACGTCACTCACCCGTCCATTCGGGCGAGCGCGTTCGCTCTGAACATCCTCGTGATTCACGGGCTCGGCGACGTCATTTCGCCGCTCGTGATTGGTGCAGTCACCGACGCATTCGGGAAGAACATGAACATCGCCTTCCTCGGGATGTCCGGCGTCATGCTGGTAGGCGGGCTCTTCTGGCTCTGGGGCGCTCGCTACCTCGCCGAGGACACCGCCAAGGTCTCGGGAACCGAAGACGAAACCAAGTAAGCAGATCCAGTAGACCTGTAGCTTGATCGGGAGTCGTGGACTATCAGTTCACGACCTCCTGTCCAACTATCCGAGCTGCCTTCGTAAGACGCCAACCGCCATTGGAGCATTCAAGAGTGATTGCTCCAGCCGCGAAACTGCACGCGGTTAACGTCAAACGAAGGCAGGCTCAGGATGGAGCTTCTTCAGAAACATACGTTACTGTCGAACTGAACTCTCTCTTCTGCAGAGGCAGAAAGGGGAAAAACATGAACGAACGAGAAACACGGCTTGCCGCAATCAATACCGAACTGACAGCCCGCCAACTAAAACCGCTTCGCAAACTCGGCAATGCAGCCGAAGGCGAATTCGAAGCGTTGCGAATCACTGAGATCTTCGAGCACTCGAAGACATATTTCACCGACGTGAAGTTCGCAGTCCTCTTGCCCAACGGCAAGGAAGGCGCATTCACGGTCCGCTTCAACGCTAACGGTGAAGTATCTGACGGCGCCGCCGTCGTCACCATCGTCAACGGAAAGTTCGCCATCGTGAAACAGTGGCGTCTACCGTTGTGCCAATGGACCTACGAAGTGCCACGCGGCTTCGGAGACAAGCTCGACAAAGCCAACTCGAAGGACTCGCTTGACTCGCTCACGCTGGCGGACCTGCCGCTCGGCATCCTGACTCGAGAGCTGGGCGACGCAATTATGACCAGTGCCAAAATTCTCTCGGTGACCCTTTTATGCAACATCGCGGAGAACTCCGGCACAAGCGCCGTTGCGCCAACATACTACCTCGCACGCCTCGACGTAGACGAGGCCTTGCTCGAAGCAAAGCTCAAGGGCTCCAAGGAACTGAAAGTCTGCCTCTGGTCTGAAGACGAGGTCGACGATCAGATTGGCCAAAAGATCGCGGACAACCACTCGATCGTCGCGCTATCACTTGCGACGCGTAAGATCGCGCGCGAGAAGAAAGCAAGCTAGACGATTGCTTGCCATGGAGGTGCCGGGTGTTCCGGCACTTTCATGCCTGCATCGCCATCGACCGGAACTTCATCTTCGCCGAACGGATCGCATCGCTGCTGCGCGACAAGGGCTGGGATGCCTTCGTCCAGCGCAACATGGGCGAGATGACGCCTGGTCTGCAATGCAACGTCCCGCGCGACGGAAAGAACAACAAGAAGAAGTAACGACCGTTGATTCGCGATAAGGCGGCGTTGGGTATGACGGCTTCATTGCGACAAGAAAAAACCGGACGGATCCAAGCTGCTCCGATGGGCGTGTCGTACAGAAAGAGCATAACTAACGAGCCGACGAAGCTAAACATCGACATCGACGAGATGATCAGGGGAACATCCGCGCTGTCAGCCTGGATTCCGTTACACCTGGCACCATATACGCCATCATCTCCTACCTGTGGAACTTTGTTTCCAGTCTTGCTACCGTTCCGTTTCTCGTGCAACAGCTCGCACGACTCAAGGACATCAGTCAGCGAGTCGTAGGGCAAGAACTAACCTGAAGGGAAACCCATGAGCACCGCTCTGACCACCTTCCAGACAGCCTTCACGCCACAGATTTCTGGGCTGCAAGGCTGGCTCACGCAATGCCTGACCGAGGCCGGCATTACCGGCGCCCCAGCCAAGCGTGCGACTACGCGACTGACGGAGTTCATCGACGAAATCGACGATATCGTCCGCTTAATTGGTGTCGCCACCGCCGATACCGATCTCGCCAAGCTCACCACGTACGACAAATTCGATTTCGGGCAACTCTTCCCTGCCGAGCTCGCAAACCGCGCCGACGGCGGAATCCAGGACCTCGGCTCCGGCATCTGGGATGAGCTGGCCGACATCGCCCGCACCAGGAAGAAGGAGCTGGACGCCAAGATCGCCAAAGACAAGCCGCTCGACGCCAACGCCCTCGAACTCTGGCAGTTGATGTCCGCCTGCGACTGCGTCGAGGAGGTTGGGGCGACGGTGCTGCGCATGGCGGAAGCCGTCCGGTATCTCTTCCAGGCGGAATTCCTGCGGGTGGCACGGCGCGCAAAACTGGCAGCCGAAGCCGCCAATCCGCCGGTCGCTCCGACTGGAAGTACGGCCGCCTCCGGAAAGGAGACCACCAACACCGCTCCCGACAGCGCCGGCAAGTGATGCCTGCCGGCAGTAGCCGTTGAAGTTTTTAGGCGCCGCGAGCAACTGCTTATGCCGCATATGGTCAAGACACAATGCCTTATCTCGTGCCCAGAAGATGCTGGTCTTCGGCGGCATTCGCTCGAGTTGACAGAAGCAACAAACAACGACGCACCGCCGGAAATATCATCAGCACGATATCACCGGCGGTGCAAACAAGAAATGGACAGAACAATAAGCGATATCACGACTGAGGTCTGCAAACGGGAAATCAACAACAGGTCGACGCTGCCTGGGCGAAAAAACCCCAACGACTGGAAGCGGATCTCCAAGCGTGGCAGCGCCAGTGAAACGATCGTGCGTGTGTTCCAGCATCGCACGCTCGCACAATGGGCGACCGTGAGCGAGGTGGACGGCGCAATCACGTCCGTCACTTTCAGCCAAACGGCGCCGAGCGCCCCGACTACCAAGGCCGGGAAAGCCGGGACGACAAAAGACGTCGCCACCCCGGAGCCAAGCGACAAGGCGGCGGAGTACCTGTTCGCTTTCGTCAGTCGCGAGGATGGTCAGACCAACTTCGCTGTCTGCCCGGTCAGCTACTGGGCGGAGGAAAAGTGCCTCAGCGACTTTAGCCTGGACGGCGTGAACAAGCTCCTTCCCCCGGGCTCCCACGAAACGTCGGAGTCGCAGTATGCGACGAAGCTGAGCTGGAACAAGCTACGCGCCTTCATGCTGGCGAGAGGCTTCAAGGAAGATGAAGACTTCTCAGGCTTTATGAACGACGAGTTCTAGTCGGCACAACCTCGACTGGGAGACCTTGACGCAACGGACTGCGTCAGGGTCTCCGTCGAGATTCTTGGATACCTTTTTTGCTTATTTGCGCCCTTTTTGCGACATCATATAGTATTTCCGTGACCAAACGGAGAACAGCGAGAGCGGCTGGTTTTACCAACCTAATCTTGCTGTCCTTCGTTTGAACCGACGCATCTTCTTTTTCAGACGTCGCCAGGTTCCGTTACTGTTCAACGGAATTCCAAGAACCCGTCGCCGCCTCCATCACGGCAAGAGGTCGCGGGTCGACTCGCGGGGGCGCGGAATCGACAGGTCGTCGCCGGGCGCGTACTCGCCGATGAGCTTGGCGGGGACCGCCTTGCCGATTCGCTTCACGTAGTCCGACTCATTGAGCGTCTCTTTGACCGACCCGTCGGAGTTGAGGATCTGCACGTTTTTGATCACCGCCGGCGTCGTACCGGTCAGGCCGGCCTCGAAGTTGATGCGAACCGAGCCGTTGCGATTGTCGGTGATCTCCGTCGACTTGAGAACCCAGCTCTCCGGACCGAAGTAGACCATGCGCGTCATGCCACCGTACCACTTCTGGGTGTACCGGGTGCCGTCGTCGTTGTGGACGAGCACGTCCATCGAGCCGTCACGGTTGTAGGTTCGCGTCAGACGCCGGTTCTCCTTGTCGTCGAAGTACTGGTACTCGCTGCTCTTGCTGTTGGCGTACTCGTTGTACACGACGTGGACCTTGCCGTCCGCGCGGTAGACCACCGCCTGGACCCAGTCCTTGTTGGGCTTGATCACCTTGTACACCGACGTCGTGCTGTTGGCGCGAAAGAAGTTGATCGTCACGCCGGTCAGGTCGTCGGTCGCGGTGATCGTACCGCCGGTCGTGTTGCACACGACGAGACCGGGTCCCGAGACCGCCTGGCTGACCAGGCTCGTCAACGTGGATGGCGGGAAGGCCGTCTCGAACTTCAGGACGTGCACGTTGTGCTTGCTCGAGATCTCCTTGCGCTCCTTGTGCGCGGGCAGCGCCTTGAGCTCGTCCGCGCTGGGTGCCTTGTGGAACTTGACCGCGACGTACACCGTCGACTTGGCGGGGACCGGGTCGGTCGCCGAGGCGTTACCGACGCAGGCGAACAACAGAGCGAGCGCGCAGACCACCGACTTCAAGCAGGTTAGATTCATGGTTTCCTCGAGAGTTATGGTTTGAGCCCACATCTCTCCACCACCAGGGAGATTATGTACGGGCTGGGATGTTCTGCGAGTACTCTTGCCGCAAGGCAGAGTTAGTCACTCGCATTCGGATGAAAGTGAGAGCCGGATAGGCGTGGCAGCAGGAGCCTCTCTCCAATCATCCATTACACCTGACGAAACAACAAACGACGAGTCGATCCGACGACGACTTGTCGCACCATCTCGACATCCAGTCGCTCACTCTTCGAGTAGGCGAGCAGGAACACTTCGATGGCTCGTTGCCGTACAGGAGAGCATTATTTCTTTGCAGCAGGCATTCACACGCCCAGTAAGCGCGTCGACAGGTCAGGTTTGCGTCGACATTGAGTTTTTTTGGCGAAGCCTTTTGAAAAAAATGAACTGCGATGCTGCACTCAACATCTCAAAGCAACACGATACGACACAATCCAAAATCCTCATTGCAACAGACTGTTTCTAGAAATCCCTTAGCGCCTCCTATCTTCGATTTTCGGACAATACGCAAAGCACCAAAGGGCACAGCGCTCGCCAGTCCCATCTCTTCGAGTATTGAAAGTGTTTGGTCGCAAAACAAAAAAATAATTTAGAGCGCTCAGATATCAAAGTCATAGCGACTCAACGGCCTGCCCGCACACAATTCGAGATTAGCCATATCGATGTATTGACAACGAACTGACGCGCTTGCGCTAAGCGTTGCCTGCCCCATGATCAGAAGTTAAATCAATCCATTTGAGCAACTTGACAATATCAAAAGCTCAAGAACTCCTCCCGGCGCCTCCTTTATTCACCTGACAACCTCCCAAAAGACTGGCTGGTTGAGCTTTTTATTCCAAAAACAAGTCAGTAACCTAAAGTGATGTTTTAACAGCCAATGTTTGAGTTTCGGATCAAGAAACGACCAAGCTGCAAAGTAAGTTGAGCACCAAAAATCGGGTTCTTTAACCTCGGATGATATTCGTCCCAAACAAGCAACGCTCGTTGCGGGACTACGTCACAAGAGGATTTCTTAACCGGTATTGGCTTCGGTGCTCTCATCCGTCGCGCTTCCGCACGACGGATCTACTTCTGGCGTCCAACCCATAGGTGAGTTATGGCAGCCAACGACACAATCTACTGCCAAAAATCAAGCGCTACTGAAACGGACTGGGAAAAAATCTACGAGGTCGCTTTCCGTCCCGATCAGCGAACGCCACTTAACCAGCTCCAGGACGGTGTCCGGAGCGGGCAAATGCTACTCCACCGGTCCTACAACAAGGACGGCCTTCTTTGCTTCTCAGTGACGAACATCCTTCCCTCCATCGGATTGCTCGCTTACTTGGCCACCGACCCCAACAAGCAGTCGAGCGGCATCGGATCACGCCACATGAAATCACTCATCGCTCAGGTCAAGGCGGACAACCCGCAATTGATCGGCATGCTTGCTGAGATCGAGTCGACTCGCGAGAAGGGAATCGACGAAGACACAAAGAAGCACCGCAAGCGGAGACTTGCCTTCTATCACAGGCTTGGTTTCAAGCGATACAAATCGCTGTATACGATTCCGAGCTACGAAGCTAATGTTCCGGACGAAGAAGGGGAGCTGATCTGGCTCGAGTTCAAGCCCGGCACGATTGATTGCAAAAAGCTTCTCGAGCTGATCAAGGAGATCTACGTCAAGGCCTACTTGCTGAAGGAAGACGATGCCCGCGTCACAGGCATCAAGATTACATCCAGCCACGACGGCGGATGCGATCTTCCGGTGGATGATTCCCATGATCACAGAGGCGAGTCAAAGTCTGGTTCAGTGGCAGGTGCTCCCACGATTGCCACAAGCGGTAAGTCAGATCCGAAACCAGACGCGGTCCAGAGTGTGAACTCGGCACTGCCAGCCGCGCTCACGACAACGCCGGACAGCATTAGCGTGGCTCCGTCTGGAACCGCCACACCACCGACCGGTGTAGTACCATCTGCGCCACCACCGCCAAAGACGGATTCGAGCGCTCCGACGGTGAACAGCAAATAGCCGCCGACAACTGCCAATTCGCTGCCAACCTCGTTGCCTCACGAGTCAGTTTAATGCTCACCATGAATCAGTTGTACCAAGAGTAGAGCGCGACCCGGGACTGAGCGTCATATCGTCTCAATCCCGTCGCTCTCTACCCAATCGCTTGAACCGCCAGGCTCAACACTACACTTGCGTTTTTGCTTTGCAGGTCAGCCGAAGTTTCAAGTTGGTACACATGCGCTTTTTCGAATCACGCCAGCTAAGGCCACAAGCCTTTCCATGGCGTAATTCGTTCTACACCGCTCTTCTACTATCTCCTTTCGCAGCCCGCGATCATCCCACATCCCAGACATTCGATGGTCCCGTCGATGCCCAGCGGACACGCGATTTCGTGAGTCGCGTGCTTGCCTGGGACTCGCGACAAACTCCTTTGATCTCCATCACCAGAGTGGTTTGATTCAACGGAGCGAACTGAACAAGCGTGACTTCTTGTTGCTTTCTAAGCTTCTGTGCGCAATATTCCTCCGCTCACGTTCAGGAATCGTTCGCATCGTCGACACTCAGTCGCTGGACTTGTCGATAGTCTCAGAAGTCAATCGCCTTCGGTTTGCCACTTTTTTCTTTGGTGATTTTCCACAATCCGGTATGCCAGAACTTAGGCAAATCACCACACAGACAACGACTTCCCATACTTTCACGAGCACTTGCCAGAGCAATCGTATCATTACTTCAAAACACTTTTGCAAAATATCGAGATACAACTTGATGAACGTATCTGGTTTTACATCACAAACAAAACAAAGAACCGCAAGGACGAAGATCGGCAGAAGAAGCGGGGATAAGACGTGTATCAAAAACCATTCCATATGAAATACCTCATCATTGGTACAAGCAAAATCGCGTAACACGCGATCAAATGTGGACTGCAAATCGTACTCTCAGGCTACACAGCATTTATTGGTGTGCAGCTTGGACAGCCGGTTTTCGCAGCCGGGCGCTATAGCACGGACAAAATCAGACGGATAGGAAATGTCTGTAACACTGTGAATGACTAATCTGCATCGCAAAGGGAGACGCATGACGTCGACCTTCTACCTGCTCTAGCAATGCAACTCTCTGAGTCCTGGTCTACCGACATGAATAACGGAGACCCGGTCCCGACACCAACAAAACAGATCCGGTTGAGCGACATTGGTCGCTTCAGAATCGTCTGCTAGAAGGCGTTATCTTTTGGCCAGGTGGGTTTCGCCTTGAGGTCGACTGAAATCTCACATCAAAAACTTACGATGCCATCTTCACCAATTCCAAACCGGAAGATTCCTAAGTAGTCAGTACATAAGGCTTTCAGAAAACCATTTTTGGTTTAATGTAGAAATTTGCTTTTCGGGAGATAGGGGTGATAACTAGCGCGATTTGCGTGAACAATTCGGGTACAATTTCGATTGCCAGAACTCGGAGTATATGACAAATGTCGCCCCTCAACATAGTTTTGCGAATAGTCGCGATCTTGTTGATCTTTTGTGTTTTGATCGCAATTTTTGCTTTTGTTCTAAAACTCGCATTTTTAGCAATCTCTTTGATCGGTGTCCTACTCTGCCTTGGCGTGGTTTATCTCGTCACAAAAAAATTGTTTTTTTCCAAACAACGGGAAGAAGACACGTCAGCCTCAACTCGCGACATCAAGCTCTGGAGCCCAGAAGGAACGATTCCACTGTTCCAGGAAGAGCCGCAACTGACTCATCTCATTGAGAGAAACAGTGCACAACTGCCAGCGAAAGCTGTCTCTGTCACTGCCGAAACAGAAGTCTCCGTACTCGACGAATCCGACATCGCCCTGCGGATCAAGATTCGAAGCGGTGCGCACAAGGGCAAAGTCGGATGGGTTGACAAGGCTAGCGTAGTTGGCTACCCCAAAAGCTAATCGGTTCATCTGCGCTACATTTGGCCCAAGCTAAACTATTGATATTACGAATCAAAGAACAACTGCAGCAACCGAAACCCTAATGCATGCAAGATTGCTCGTTCGGGCCAGTTGTCAACCAAGCAGGTCCCGGGTTCTTGACAACAAGCTGATTCCCGGAGAATTCTTTTTAAGTATTCCTTGGCAACTTGCCTGTACATATGCTTTTTTGGCAGAGTAACTGAGCCTTTCACCTACACGTTTCCGAGGAGTCGCGAAACCAGTACATCCTGCTTTAAAGCCCAAATCAGGATCTCAACTCTCTCACGAAAGTGGGTAGTGCTGACTGTGAAAAGAACGCCACCACTTGCAGTGGCTCACGTGCCGTCGATACGGCCAGACATTCGCCCGACAGACTGTGTTCCTTCACTGACGCGACCAGCGACTCCTCCGTGAAGAACACAGACACTATTGCTAGCCCATACGAGGTAGCCATGAAAAACATCTGCTCAGCCCTTGCGGCTGGACTCCTGCTTCTTTGCTGCATCTCCCAAGGCGCGGCTCAACAGCCTCTCCAAGGACTTGCTCCACCACCAGCTCAGAACGTCACAGTCAAACTCGTCGCGAACACAACCGCGATTGAGCCCGGCAAGCCGTTCCGAATCGGTGCCGACTTCAAGATCGCCGATGGGTGGCACATTTACTACAAAGAACCCGGCGACACCGGCATGCCGACGAACGTCGACATCAAGGTGCCCCACGGCTTCAAAGTAGTCGGTGTGGAGTGGGAACAACCGACTCGATTCGAAGAGAACGGATTCACCACATACGGTTACACCGGCAAGACCACGATCGCCATCACCGTAATGCCGCCGGACGACTTGAAGCCGGACGACTTGAAGCCAGGCGACACAATCGACTTCACTGCCAAGATTACCTGGCTCGTCTGCAAAGACAGCTGCATTCCAGGTCATACCACCAGTGACATCAAGCTGACAGTCGCCTCCCCGACCAACGCACCCAGCGCGGTCAACCAGGACAAGTTCGCCAACGTCGGATTCTCCGGTGACGTGAAGAACATCGGCAAATCGACCTCAGTGCTCGATCAGGATCTGAAGCCCACCGGCTCGGATACCGAAGATTACGGGTTCCTCACCTACTTGTTCTTCGCTTTCATCGGCGGAATCATCCTCAACGCGATGCCTTGCGTGTTGCCGGTGATCTCGTTCAAAATCCTGGGCTTCGTCAAAGAGGCGGGTGAGAGTCGCGCCACAATGGTGAGATTGGGTCTGTCCTACGCGGCAGGCACGATCGCTACTTGCGTGTCGCTGGCCCTATTCGTCATCGTCGCGAAGTACCTCGGATACAGCGTCGGCTGGGGCTTCCAGTTCCAGGAACCGCTGTTCGTGGTGGCAATGGCAACCCTCCTGACGGTCATGTCGCTCGGACTGTTCGGGGTGTTCTTCATGCAGGTTGGTACGGGCGAAGGTCTCGACAAGCTCTCCAAGCGTAAGGGCGTAGCCGGCGCATTCTTCACCGGAGTCGTCGCCACGATCCTGTCCACGCCTTGCACCGCTCCGTTCCTCGGAACGGCCATCGGGTTCGCATTCGCGCAGCCCTGGTGGGTCATCCTGTCCATCTTCTTCATGGTCGGACTGGGACTGGCGACGCCCTACGTCCTGCTATGTGTCAATCCAGGATGGATGAAGTTGCTTCCGAAGCCCGGCGTCTGGATGGAAAACTTCAAGGAGTCCATGGGCTTCATTCTGCTTGCTAGCGTCGTCTGGTTGCTCTACGTCCTCGGCCGTCAGGTCGGACCGGACGGAGTAGCCGGCACCGTGGCTTTCCTGCTTGCGGCGTCCTTCGGCACCTGGCTCTACAACAAGCTCGGTGGTCTCGAAGCAACGCGTCGCCGCAAAGCGGTACTGCTGGCAGTGGCACTTGCAATAGCAAGCGCGACCATGTACTTCGTGACATGGCCGTCCGTGAGAGGTGGCAACTGGACAGCCACCAACGCGCCCGCCGCGGCCGGTAGCGTCACCTGGGAACCCTTCTCCAAGGATGCGGTAGACAAACACCTGAAGGACGGCAAGGTCGTATTCATCGACTTTACCGCCAGCTGGTGCCAGACCTGCAAGGTCAACGAAGCGACTGTGCTTGCGAGCCAAGCCGTTACCGACGCCTTCAAGGCGAAGGGTGCAGTGACCATGCAGGCCGATTGGACTTTGAGCAACCCCGAGATCACCCAGCTCCTCGCCAAGTTCGGCAGAGCAGGTGTGCCTCTCTATGTTGTACTCAGTCCACATCGTCCAACGCAGCCGATTGTGCTTCCCACCATCCTGACCAATCAGGCGGTGATCAAAGCCCTCGAAGACGCTTCTCGCCCGTAAGGTGCTCCACGGAACGGAGTACCAACCCATGTCCGGATAACTTCAGGCAGTCGCCACGTTGGCGTCGCCTGGATTGTCAAAACCTTAGTGCGAAGACGATGCCAACGAGCATCGTCTCTCGTCAACGGCATAGATGGCAGCAGCAGCGAGCTCAACCACGACAGTCAACCTGTCCAAGCTCGCTGCGCTGCCTTTGCCAGATTGAACCAGCGCAACATGAAAAGCCTCAAATTGTACCTGTTCTGCGCGATGGCGTTTGCCTCCGCGTTCGCTTGCAGCATCCTGTACGCCGCCGATCAGCCCGTGAAGAAGGAAGCCGAGAAGCCGGTCGAGGTCAAGCAAATCGACGACGACAAGGCGTTCGACAAGGAGTTGAAGGACTCCAAGGTGCTCGTGCTCGTCGACTTCACCGCCTCCTGGTGCGGCCCGTGCCAGCAACTCAAGCCCAAGATCGAGCAGTTGGCCCAGGAGTTCAAAGGCAAGATCTTGTTCACCAAGGTCGAAGAGACCGTCGCTCCCGGCTTGACGCAGCAGAAGGGCATCCGGCTCTGGCCGACCGTTAAGCTCTACGCCCCCGGAGGCAAAGAGGTCTCGGAATCGGTCGGCAACCGAAACATCGACGACTTACGCAAATGGCTCCAGTCGGAGCTGGACGCGTACAACAAGTCGGTGCAGCCTAAGCAACAGAAGAAGAATCCGTAAGGAAACTTCAGACCGTTGACCACGAGGACAGGCGGCCTTGCAGAAGGCATGCCCCCAACCCAAGAAGAGCAATCGGCCACTCTCTCCGGAACGGAGATTGCCGATAGCCAGGCGCGGTACCACGGATTGGTAATGCCTCGAGGTTCGAAAGGAGTTCACGGTGGGACCCTTTCGACTTCTTCATTTCGCTACGCTTTTCTATAGTACTATAACGAGCAATTACAACACGATCCAGCAAGATGTGGATTTTATCCAACATCTTTCGCTCTGACACAACCAGTACCAGAGCAACAAGGCAGAACCACTGCGTGAAAATCATCCTCGATAGCTAAGAAGATAAAGTGTGCACTTCAACTTCCTAGCCTCGAAGGAAACTCGTGGAACGGAACTTTTGGAATGGATTGGTATTCGATGTCTTCGCCTGCAAGAGCCGAGGACATCGGTGCGGAGCACTTCCGCCGCTGTTCGATCGTTGAGAATCCCTCTTCCGTTCCTAAAGCAGGTGAGCCATTTGGTATCCCCAGGAGACCTCTTGCATCTGCACTCTCCAATAAAAGATGCGGTCTCCCACGTTGAACACGAATCTCCTGCAATGAGCGATGCAGTTGCAAACTCATGTGATTATAGGCGATCAATGGCATCACCTGCGATTGTTGCGTCCGCCCTCTCGTATAGAAAGATGCGGTTCTCCCAGACGACGTGGAACACGAATCTGCGATAGATGTTGTCGTGGTGCGCGCTATTGCGGAGCGCGGCGGAAGCCGGCACGTATGCGCACATGAGAGTCCTTGTCAGCGACGTTCCAGTGACTACGCAAGTGGAAATCCGAAGAATAGGCAACCAGACACTTTGAAACCAACGGGTGCGACCTTTCCTATTGGATATTGACGCCAGATTTGCTGTTGTTAGACTCACTTTCTCTAATGAGCACAACACTCGGTTATCTGCACTTGAATCTCAAACAGATAAACGACTAGCTTTTAGTGCTTTCATCAATGTCGCAAAGAACCGCTGCAAGACGCTAACATCCACCACACCACCCCCCAAGATTCCGCTGATCGTCTACAAAAACGTGTGTGGAGCGGCTTCGCGACATTGATTCGGAACACAACCCGAATGGACATGCCTTTTGTGTTGAAATGCATGAACCATTCAAGAACAGGACCCGACCAATGAAGAAAGTCCTCGCAGCCATCGTCGCGATGATCCTCGTGACCTTCACGGCGAACCGCTCCTTCGCGGAAGACAGGCGCAACGACCTGATCTACAAGGACCAGCCCGCCCAGAACGACACCGAGGTCAAGCGGACGAGCTCGCAAGACAAGAACGGCAAGGTCGTCGGACTCGCCATCTACATGAAGGACGGCTCCGTCACCCGGCACACATACCGCAAGGACGGCACGCTGGAACGCTCGCACAGCGTCTTCTCCAATGGCAGAGCCAAGGAAGACTTCAACTACGAAGCAGACGGCAAGACCGTCAGCAACCGCAAGCACTGGAACCAGGACGGGTCCAAGGATTGGGAGTCGGAGCGCCTCGCCGACGGTACCGTCGAAGTGAAGCACTACTACCAGGACGGCAAGATCCGCAGCCTCGACCGCGGGCACCCCAATGGCGCTATCAACAACATCACGTACCGCAAGGACGGCTCGAAGTGGTACGGCAGGGAGCGCCAAGCCGGGCAGACAGGTCGCGGAGTCAGCCTCTACTTCGCCAAGGACGGGAAGTGGTTGCAACGCAGCAACCAGGGCAACGGCATGCTCGTCGTCGTGCATGACGCCAAGAACAACGAGCTCTACCGCCAGACCTGGATCTCCGGGATCAAGAGCTATCTCCTCACCGAGATCCGACAGAACACCGCCGGTGGTGGCTGGCGCGTGATCGAGGTCCAGGGCGGAAAGGCAACCGAGGTGAAGTACTTCAAGAAGGACGGCACCTTGGACCGAACCGAGAAAGCCGGCAACTTGAGCTCGCCCGTCGCGGCGGAATGGCTCAAGGAGCTGGGCGCTGACGACCCGACCCAACCGATTTACCACGAGCTGCGGTAAGCATCCGCAGTTCGGTCACACAAGAACTCTTTTTCCAGCACACCCCTCAGAGGGATGAGCAGTGAAACTGATCACCGCAATACTAGTGCTCGTCACATGTTTGGCGGGAAACAGCCACGCGACTGAAAAGGGCAGCAAAGACAAGACACCGAGCCCCGCCAGGGGCGTCAAAAGTGCAGTAGTCCTACCAGCCCAACGATACGTACCGGCATTCACCGCAGTCGTCAACGAGACGTATGTGACATACCGTTTCGTCCGCGACCCGCGGACCGGGCGCATCATCAGCGTGCCTGTGGTTCTGTTCCGGCAGATCGTCGTTCAGGTCTACTACGACCGCCTGACGAACGTCTACTTCTACCTGGACAACTTCGGCCAACCCGCGCCCTACTTGGGACCACGACCGGGCTAACGCGGCAGCCACCGGTCCCATGATTGACGAGTGACTTGTAGCTCGCCGACAAAGTCGGTGCGCTACAAAGCCGCTGGGATGGGAAATGAGCGAGAGCTCCTCTTTCCTATCTCTTAGCTCTTCTCCTATGCTCTTCTATAGTATCCATCGAAAACCGCACGGCGAGTGGTTTTCAAAGAGGGTGAGCAGACATGGATCAATTTCGAGATTAAACCGTGAAGGTGTTCGCAACCGCAGCTGGTTTGAGATTAACCAACCTGTGATAAAACTCTCTACTACCTCATTTCGTTTACCACAAAGAAAGACAGGAAGCAGTAGGCGTAATGCCGACGCGACGACTAACACGCAGCTGAGTACAAGGTGTCTTAGCGAGAGGGCGCCACCAGATTAGGTGTCACCCTCTCGCCGCGAACAAAACGCGGTACGTTCAAGCGCCCGCGCAAAAAACACCATCGCGATGAGCTCCGTAGAGCTGTTTCGGGTGGTGAAAACCTGATTGAGTTCCAGCACAACCAGTGCTGGAGATGAAGGTATCTGTTCACTCCTTGGAGTATCGAACAGCACCCTGAAGCAACCTTCGATTGAAGGCAAGAACATCAGCGATTATTGCCGTCTTTCTTCTTCCGAACCGACGACCTCAAGCGCCGAAAGCGCTCGATGATTGCCTGGATCGGCTCCAGGCTTCGTTTTGCGAACAGAACCGCCGTAACGAGACACATGGCACCGACTGCGAAGAAGACCGCGGCAACCGTGAGACCGCTGTCCCAGGACTTGAGATCGTGCAGCATCCAGCACACATTCATCGACGCCCAGGCTGCCATGGCTGCGGTGACAAGCATCTGAGACAAGGCTCGCTCCGTGTAGCGAAACACCAGTAAGCTCGCCGCCACAGTGAAGACAGCAAGAATCTTGGCGGTGATGGAGATGCCGAACATCCATGAGGCATCCATCAAAAACCAGCACACAGAGCCAATCGTCTCAACAACGATCAACCTGGCGTTCATTTTTTCATCCATCTTGACCTCGCGTTTCTAGCCGGCGCTTGCGCGACCGCCGTCGAAAAGGAATATCAAGAAAGCGGCGGTAAACTTTCGCCTACAGCCGCCTTCCGTCGAACTGTCGTCAGACGATCAGTTGATCCAGCTCGAGTTCTGCACGTTGACACGCTGGACGTAGCTTTGTAGATCGGGCCGACTGATTGCGAACATCGGGACAGCCGACACGCCACCCATCGAGGTGCCGGACAGAATCACCGTGTCGTAGACATGACCGATCTGGCAGATGTTCTCTTCGAGATACCGAAGCAAAATCAGCTCCGATTCGGAATACCGAGACTCGTCTTCGAGCGCCTCGCCCAGCGACCCTAGCGTAATGCCCTCCGTCGCGGAAAGCCGATCGAATCGAGCGAGCGCAAAGCTCACCACCTGTGGTGCCAACTCCAAGTCCCGGCGAACTTTTTCCGCGATGCGGCGGCTACGCCACAGCGACACCAGGAAGGTTGGCGTGACGAACGCGCACGCTCCGATGAGCACTTGTGCCTTAGTACTGATCAACACACCGGCCACAAAGCTCAACACACTAACTACGATCGAGGTCGTCTTCACAGACCGAGGCCCGAAGGTTCGGGCCAAGTCAGGCGCGACAAATCCAACCAGCACGCCCTGTCCAAGGGCGATCAGAAGCAGCGTCGCGATGCTGAATTCAGGAAACATTCATCCTCCTTCGTTGCAAGCGAGGCGTTCTACCGACGGAGAACGCCTCTTGTTTAGAACTGTTCCGAACCTCGCCCCTGATGTCAGCGCGATTGTTGCGGATGACGCGCTTGTACCAGAGACCGCTTTCCTTCACCGAACGACTCAGCGTCAGCCTGTCGACATGAATGAGACCGAACGTCTTCTTGAACCCGAGCGGCCACTTGAGATTATCGAGCAGGCTCCAGACGAAATAGCCACGGACGTCCACACCACCCTTGATGGCACTTGCGAGTGCACCCAGGTGATTGTCGAGGTAGGCGATTCGACGCCTATCGTGAATGCGACCATCCGACTCCAGGACATCATCGAGCGCTGCCCCGTTCTCCGTGATGTAGATAGGAGGGAGCTCGTATTCATCCTGAAGTTGCAGAAGCATGGCGGTCAGAGATGACGGCTCCATCTCCCATCCCATCTGAGTCCGTTCTACACCTGGCTTCTCGACGATGCCGCCGACCAGGAAGCGTGTGTGGCAGTCATATCATGCTCCTCAGTTCTGAAGCCACCCGCCGCGGAAGCCGGCCTTGACAAGTCCGTTCCGAAGCGCAATGTCTTTGCGCATGACCGACCACACGAGGCCGGAGCGCCAATTTTCCAGCATCAACAAAATCGGTCCCTGGTCGATGCCGAGCCTGTGACGGCAAATCCAGCCGTCTTTCCTCGTGTGGTCGAACGACGGATTGAAGGCATCGGCGAATCCGCCATCGTCGGAAAACAGCAGAGGACGCTGCTTGAGCCAATACCTGATGGTCGGAATCGAGATTTCCGGCACAAAAGGTATCGCCGAGATCGCCGCAGTTGGAGCGATGGTGCCGTCGTCAAAGCCGTCTGGGCAGCCGCGCTCGGAATACTCGCGAAACTCGACGCTGCGCCCGTCGACCTCTTTCGTCAAAAAACCAGGACCGACGCAAGCTGTAAGCGCCCAATCAAAACCGCCATACCCACGGAACCCTTTCGGGTTCGCCTGAGCGTAGCGATAGTGGACGAGCGACATCCGCCGCGAATTCTCGAACCAGTCGAATCCGACGCGGTCGGAGACAAAGTCTCTGATGCCCCGGAAGTCGATCCACACATGCGGGTACTGGTAGCAGAACAGCGGCTCGCCCGGCATTCGCACGTAATCGATGCCGTAAGCTCGACCGAGTGAAGCATCGCCGAGATAGGACCGCCAGGCACCATCCGGTGCTGGGTAGCTGGGAGAGCCCAGCGCCAGTACGTAGAGTAGGAGGGCCTCGCTGTAGCCCTTGTACACATGCGAGATCACACCGCTCTCCGGAGTCCAGCCATGCTGGACCAGCTTGTCCTCTCGGAAAAGCCAGTTCCATTCGACTCGCTCGTAGAGCCTGTTGGCCAGGTCGCGTACGCGAGCCTCGGCCGGACATGCACCGTTGAAGTAATTCCTCACGAAGAGCACACCTGCCATCAGTAGCGCAGTGTCGATGCTCGACAATTCGGAATTCCAATACTTCGGAGCAGTCGCCCTGAGCCCCGTCGACGGATCGAGGAAGTGATAGAAGAAGCCGCGATAGCCGCTCGTACCCTCCTTCTGCTGACCTTGCGGTGCCGACCAGAGTCCTTCGAGCGTCCTCGTACAATACTCTAACGCCTCCTTCCGCGATATCCAGCCGCGTCTGACCGCGCAGGCGTAGCCGGCTAGCGAGAAGCCGACAGCCGCGATGCTGGCGGGAGCTAGCTGGTCGTCCTTGTCCAGAACCAGTCCGAGATCCGGATTCTGGTTTTTCTGGAAATATCTAAAATGCGCCTTCTCCACTCGACCGAGCATTCGAGCGTGGGAGCGCATATTAACCGAGGGCTTATAAGCCGGGTGCTTCAGGATCGCATCGCAAAGGATCGCTTTGGTGCGGCCTGACTTATTACTTGGAGTGTCCATCTCAACCTTCCGTGCTCTAGTGTGAGCATGCGTTGAAGAAGTTGGTTCTGAAGCGAGGAAGAGACTCGCGCTCAGCGTGAGCGCGAGTCTTAATAACTCAGGTCGTCGGCGTCGTGTCCTGTGTGTACTCATTCATCGGTACCAGACGCCAACCGCCTTCCGGAAGAAGTTCGAGCACGGTGTCGTGGAACTCCAGGAGCTCCTTACGATGCGCCACCGAGACGATTGTGGCACCGCTGGCGGCGACCAGCCGGTACATCAGCATCTCGTTGTCGTAATCAAGCGCGCTCGTCGCCTCATCCAGGAAGGTGAGCTTGGGCACGTTGTACAACATGCGTGCGATGGCTATGCGCTGCCGCTCACCGTGTGACAACATCTGGTTGTACCGGTGAACAGCACCAAGGCCGCCGACGCGCTCCTCGAGCTTGCCTAGATTCACCTGTTGGAGCACCGCGCGCATGCGGGCATCGTCGAACAGATGAGGCTCACTAATCTCCTTAGGATAGGTCAGCTGATCACGCAGAGAGCCGAGCGTCAGGTACGTAGTCTGAGGAAGAACCAACATCTCCTCCAGATCCGGTCGCCTGATCGTGCCGTCACCCTTGGTCCAGAGCCCGACTAGAGCACGAATGAGAGAGCTCTTGCCGACGCCGCTCGGGCCAGTAACCAACAGACGCTTACCAGCTTCCAGCTCGAAACTGAGGTTCTTGACCAGGATGCGACTGCTATCACGAGTCATCACCGTAAGGTCCTTCACACTCAGAATCGTCGATTTCTCGGTCACAATCAGACCCTTCTCCGAGCCGTTCTCGAGGTCCTCGAGAACACCTACGAAGTCTGAGAGCCGGCTGGTGATAGCAGCCAACCTCGCAAAAGTCTGATACTGCACGATCACGACTGAGAGCGCGCCGATCACACGCCCGAAGGCAGTGCCGGCCTGCACCATCATCCCCAGTTGGATCTGCCCACTCAGATAAAGCGGGGCGGAGACCAACGCAGGAATGATAAGCAAGCTGTAGTCGTAGGAGGTCTTGAACAGCGTCAAGTTACGCTGCCAGCCCGCAATCGAGCTCATGTTGCGAAGAAGTGCCATCAGTCTGTTGTTCAGCTCAGACTTTTCCCTCTCCGCAGCGTTGTACAACGCAATCGGCTCTGCGTTATCACGCAGATACACGAGATTGTAGCGGAACTCCGCTTCGAGCTTCTGCTGTTCGTAGTGCATGCCGATGAGGCGCCGTCCGAACAACAAAGTCGTGACCGTGCCTAGAATCGAGTACCCGATAGCCACCACCAGCAGTGTCGGCGAAATCAAATACAAGATAGTCACGAACGCCACGAAAGCGAGACCACTGTCCAGCACGGCCATAGTGAGTGTCATCACCTCCGTGCAGAAGTAGGTTACGTCTTGCTGTACTCGCTCGTCCGGGTTGTCGACCTTGTCGGGCGACACGTGGAAGAAGTTGCGACTCGCGAGGTAGCGGTCGATGATGTGCTTGGTCAGCCACTCACGCCACGCCAACTCCAGCTTCGCCTTCACCCAACCAAACGACCCGACGACTGGCACGCTCGACACAAGAATCACCGCATACATGAAGAGATTGCGCCAGAAGACGGCAGCATCCTTCAGCTCCAGTGCGGTGAACACGGAGCGCTCGGCGTAGCTGATGCGGATGTTGATGTAGCTGATTACCAGCAGGAGGACGAGAAGCAAAGTCAGCCAGCACCACCCAAGCCACCGGGATGGACTGACCCAATAGGGCGAAAGAACCCTGCGAAGGTCCTTCCGCAGGCTCTTGGCATTCATGTTCCTGATTCCTTTACGAAAGGAGTAGTGCAGGAACCTCGCGTCCCTGCCTCAGAAGTTGCAAACCCCGTGATCTATGACTAAGCCCATGGCCATATGGGGTGGGCTCCTTCCAAAATAGTCTCCTCCCACTCATCACCAGTCCTCAAAGCATGGCATGGCCAAGCATTTTCTGGAGCACTCTGATGACGAGATGGTATTCTTCGAGAGATAATCGCCACTGACAGTCACTAGGATCTGTTTCATGAAACCAGATCTACGCTGCTTATTTTCAAGAGCATGGAAGCTTGTATTTATAGGCTTTAATCAAGACACTCATGTCCGAGGAGCCTTTCAATCTTCTCCGAACATTCTTCAATCTAGAGTTAGTTAGCACGGCAAAAACACACTTTCGGCTGTTTCCCTCGTAATATCACAAGACGAGAGCTCTTCTACCGGCCCGCGACAAACCTTTACTAGCCTGGCCAACCTTAACTTAGAAGCTCCTTCCGCTTGGCAACAATACCTTGCGAAAGCGTTCCCGGGGGCGGCTTTTCACATATCGGACTGGACGCGAACGCGCCACTGCCAGTGGTATCGCTACTTCAACCTTTCAATCACAATGTCCTTGAAGTTCTTTACGTCCGGATCAGACGGATTTTTCCCGCATCGCCCCAACGC
Organism: Candidatus Obscuribacterales bacterium; assembly: GCA_019746975.1. Taxonomy (GTDB): domain Bacteria; phylum Cyanobacteriota; class Vampirovibrionia; order Obscuribacterales; family Obscuribacteraceae; genus JADYXR01. The sequence goes on along the minus strand of JAIERK010000093.1, from coordinate 2,259 downwards.
AGTCCTGAGCAGTTCATTCGTTTTCGCCATATCACCTGCTCGTCGATATGAATCCGACATTTGAATCAAAGTTGATATCGTCGGCGATTCGTACACTCCAACCCTCGTCTCACATAGCTTGAGGGCCTTGGCTTGCCACGCTATAGCTGCCTCAAACTTACCATCGTGGCCGAGCAGGCCGGCAATGCCATTGTAAATACCGGCTAGCTTGAGGCTCGCATCCTTGTTGACGCTAAGGAGTTGACTCGCCTTGTTGGCACTGGCGATAGTATCAGCGAGCCGCTTCAATTCGAAATTGCATTCGGCTAGATTTAAGCAACATAACAAAGCGCGCCGACGCTGTTCAAGTGTCGAGCTCAACGCTTCGAAATTTGTCAGAGCTGGACCGTACATTCGGCGCGCCTGCAAATAGTTTTTCTTAGAAAACCACAGGTCGCCGAGCAAGGAAAGACGCGCAAAACTCGTACTAGGATCCCCAGATCCTTTTTTGCAAAGTGAAACGAACTCCGCTGTCCGGCCGATAGCATCTTCATCGCGACCAAGCCACAGCAGGCATTCAATCGACACCCCAACGACAATACCTCGATTACCGATGTTCGGATGTTTATCCAGAATGCCGATGGCGCGGTTGCAACAATCGAGCGCTAACTGGTACCGTTTCTCCCGAGCCAGTATAATAGCCTGTTTCGAAATGATTTCACAAATTTTCGCACGATTGCTTCGATTATTCGATTCGTACAAAGCAAGGGCATCGTTCAACAAATCCGAAGCGACATTTGCTCTACCGGTTCGGGCAAGCGGTGAGGAAAGGGCAATTTCGACATCAGCGTAGTGAAGAGTTTCTTTGCCGAAGATATGGGCACACAACGTCTCAGCCTTTCTCAGGATTTTTTCTTCCTCGGAAAAACGCCCTCCGGACTCTTCGATGGCCGCGAGCGCCAGTAGCTCCTTGTTCAAAGCTTCAGCCCAGAGCTGCTCTTTGTCGGTGCCCTCGTATCTTTCTGACATCGCTTCGAGCGACTTGATATTCTCCGTATGAATTTTCCGAGCCTTATCAGGCTTCGATTCGAGCCTGTACATATCGGCAAGCGCATCTCTCACTTTGAGGTAGCTAGCGCTCAAATTCCCATATTGTTTTAGAGACCTCTGAGCAGAGTTCAAAAGGAGCGTCTCCGCGGCTTTAGAGTCACCTGATGCGGCAACTCTTTTGGCGGCCGATATCTCACTCTTGATGTCCGTGGTGATCGACTCCGTCTTCTCGACCTGTCGCTCCTTCACGACCTCGCTTTTATTTTTCAAAACGGCCTTGTAACTTGCAGTTGCCGGGCCGCCTTGCGAGGACCACTCATCATCAAGACACTCCAACTCTACGGCCCGCAAAAGTATCGTTCTGGCCGTCCCAAGATCACCCTGACTCTCGATCCTGCTGGCTAGATCGAGATGAACCTTGATCGCGGCGGCTAACAGCGAACGCTTTGTCCCACGGCTGCCTGAGAGACTGGCTTGCTCTGCGGAAAGCTTCTCCAGCTCCGACCAGGCTTCCGAAGTGTTACCGGCTTGCAGTTTCGCCGCGGACTGATTAGTTATGGCTTGAAACCTGGTATTACTATTGGTGGCACAGCCAACCGATACGATCGCAACGATCAAAACCGCTAAGATTCTTCGAAGCTCTGACTTCGCGGTCCCGCTCGACATGGCGCCTACACCAACACTCATACTTCCATTTTAGCCTGCCACAAGCCGCTGTGTTTTACCACTCAATGATGCGAACCGATATCGCATTATCGCACAACGGATCATCTCTCTTACAGATTCTCATTTATCCGTCCAGGCTGCTGCCAAAAGCATTAAACACACCTCGTCTCTACTGGAGTCCATCTGACTGATCCTACCTCGTTATGCACCTGTACCTCGTCCTGGACCAGTGTGTCTCCAGTTATCCGGACACATGAGATATTTGGCATCCCCCTGAAGCAAGCGGCGATACGGATTAAACTCATATCCACGCTAACGTTCACTTGCGGTAGTCTTGAAGCTGCTTTCGTTTAGGACAAGCGCCAGAACATGCGGCACAAAATGTTCTGCAAAACGGCTCCAGATGGCGAGTCTCCACGTCCATCAGTGACCATTTACATCCAAACAGCCCTTCTCCTATCTTTTATCGTAAGCACCGCTGATAATACGTAAATGCTCAGTGGTGGACGTGACCGGCGGCTCGCCGGTCAAAGATTGAGATTAGTTGGTAACCTCTAAGTCAGT
>JAIERK010000097.1 GCA_019746975.1 Candidatus Obscuribacterales bacterium | reverse complement strand
TTGAAAGCTTTGAAACGCACTGTTTGACAAGTAGCGCCATCCTGCTCGGCTTCAAGTCCTCACTTTTGTAAACGGATTTATCGTACCCTTGAGAACTGTGTGCGGGAATATACTCTTTTGAGTATGTCTATTTCGCTACTAAATTGCATCGATGCCTTCATTCCTTCGGTGTAACTTTGTAAGAGAGTGCGCGAGCGTGTTCACGGAGTTGTTGGCAGTCGCCTCTTGTATCCTGCAATATCCGTTTTTGCAATTTGCTCGCCTTCGTCGGCGTCGAGACCGAGCAGGCCCAGCGGCAGGCGTGCCGAGCCGATTGCGTCAACAAGCTGATAGTTCAGCACTTCTTCCGCTCCTACTTTCAAACCAGTCGTGAAAAGTTGAGTGCTGTCGGAGCCCGATTTCTTTGAGATCCAACAGAACTTTGTTGTCAGGGTTATCTTCTCTTTCTGGCTCCGGATAGGCCGATCGCGATACCACCATTCTCGGTGGTACCACCAATGGTGATAAAGTCATCGGGCATAAGATAGTTTTTTTTCAACGGTTCAATTCTTCTTTCACCATTTAGATAAGTGCCGTTTTCAGTACTCAAGTCCATTACGAATATGCCTTTTACATCTCGTCCAATTTGCACATGCTTTTTAGAAACATTCGAAAGATCAGGGCTGGCGCTTCCTTGTGCGGCTTTATTCAGGGTATTCAAATAGTCTTGTCCGACTATTAAATGGTTGGTGCCCATTGGAATCAGGTGATTGCCGATTACTATGCTCTCTGTGCTTTTTCCAGCCAGGCACTTCTCGAGACCGCTTAGTCTGGAATTGTTATGTGCAAGGGCTTCGGATTTTAGTGTCTTGTACATTTGCTGATGTGACAGCAGATTCATGATCATGCGGTCGCCTTCCGGCAAACTCAATAATTCTGAGTCGGCTCCTGGTTTGTAGCCATCATCCTTTAGTTTCCGCATATGTTTGTCTAAAAAGTCATGGTACTGCTCATGGTTGGGGAATTTGCTTTTTGCTTTGCTGATTAGCTCATCGATTACTAGATTCGAGATCTCGATTTCATTTTGAGCTTTTATCTCCTGCATTTTTTTTCGAAACTCCGGTCTGTTGGTGTCATATTCGGGGCTTTGTGTACCACTGACTTTCGCCGCTTCAGTCAAAGATTTTCGTTGATTGTTAGCATGCGTTGATCGAAATTTTTCGGTAATGTCGTCGAGCAGCTGTTGTTTTGGAAATACGAATTTTTCCAGAGCGTTATACATCGGCTCCATACATCTAAGCAGTCGGGCTCTGTCGTGACCATGTAATTCAGTCCTTTTAGCCATCTCTGTGAAACTAGGTGATTTCCCCTGTCCTTGCATGATCGATTTGTATTTGTATAGCGCATACATCTCTGCGAACATTTCTCCGCAGCAACCGTAGTACATAGCTTGTTCCCGTTGTGTCTTCGGACTAAAGTGGTCCCTGGGATTTCCCAATAGTTCGACTAGAAGCTCTCTATGTGCGGTGACATCACCACTGTTCAGTTTTGCAACTGAGCCAAGTTCCGTGATTATTTTGTGATGCGGGTGATTACTATCGTTCAAAACCTGTCTCACCCAATCGTCTCCAGTTGCCACTTGTTGGAGCTCGGTCAGGGTAATTTGATCTCCGACGAACAATTTTTTCCAGATGTCGACAACCTTAGCGTCTAAGGTTGGGTCGTTCTGAACGTTTTTCCCTTCATACAGATGGCCGCCTTCATGAAAAAACGCATGTTCCACATTAGCCGTGGCCGAAGTTAACATTATCTCAAAGCCGTCACAGTGTGCGATATTCCCAGCCGGATCTTTCCTTCTGATTCTTATCTGACCAAGATCTTGTCCGTCTAATCCAGATGCTTTGAGAGCCTCATCGACTAACTGCTTCGAGACTGGTGCTCCCTTCTCAACCACAAGTTTTATAGTGCCGTTTCCATCCGGGCGATGCACCACGTACTCTCCGGGGGCGAATGTTTCCGTGGAATAAGCGAAGGAGAGCTTCTGAAGAGACACAGCATCCGAACTGCAGACTGTACTGGTCAACTCGTTTATCTTCTCTATGTTCAAAATCCTGGTATCGTTAGGCCCGGGCGTATAATTGTTCTTAAGGATATACAGTTCGATCATCGCCTTGTTCGAGGCGATTTGGTTGACTGCGTTCATAGCTTTAGTATTTAGTTTTAGTGAATTGAGTGCACGCTGCAATTGGTCCTGTTCTTTTGCCAATGCTCTGACATCGGGATTGTCTTTAAACTCCGCAGATTTTCCTTGTGCTCTCGCTAGCTGTTGTGCGTCCTGGATCTTCAGCTCCAAACTGCAGATGTCGAGCTGGAGCTCAACTGCAGCAGCTAAATCTGGTCTGCCAAGAGCGTCTACGAATGGTTCGAAGGGCTTTCTAAGAATTTGTCTGCCTCTCAGATCGTTTGTTTCCGGTGGAATTTCTTTCGTCGGTGGGTGCGTTGTTTTGGGCTCCAATACAGGCATAGGCTCTGCAATGGGCGACTTGAGCGGAGCGTTGTTTTGTCCCGCCGGTTCCTTCACTTTTGTTGGTACGTTCGTTTCTTTGACCCAATCAATGACAAGCCCCTCTCTGGTCACTTCTCGGAAGCCGTTTTCGATTGGCGTAAACTCGGAACCCATCTTTCGCTTGTGACTAACGTAGGTTTTCTCCGCTTTCGGATCAGGTTTGTATTCCATCGAAAGTGAGCTTGGTCTGGTCTTCGGATTTTTGGGTTGCATTGCCCTGTGTGCAGCACTTAAGCTCATTTGAACAAAGAATGACGTGAGAGCGTGCTGTTCATACAGGTGCAAGCCGAGGGACTTCGCGGAATCATGTACGGTCTGTTCCATTCCGACTGCTGCAACTGCCATGATCGGCTGCACCTTCGCTTCTTGCAGCGCTGCTGTCGCCAAACGTTTCATAAAAGGATCGGCATGTTTTTCCAGTTGAGTAGCATTTTTTGCGAGCTGAGTCATGACGGCCTTGTTCTCAGCGATGAAGGCATTTCGTAAGGGGGCGGCCATTTTTGTTAGAGCACTACCGATTTTTTCTCCGGCGGCACCAGCCAACCATGCTGTGCCGACCCCAATGGCGAATTCACTTGCATACGGAAGAACCACATCAGAGAATAGCTCCATCTCTTTGTAGCTGCCATCAGCCTGAAGTTGCTTCTCACTTCGTGCGTAGCTGCCAATACGGGACCCGTGATCACGCAAACCGCTCTTATACTGGAGTTCAATCGTGCCTTCGCTCGCAATCATTCCTGCCGCGACTGCAGCCATTATCACGGGAAGCGCTGTTCCTCCGCTGGCTATGACCAGGGCTGTCGCCGCTATGGCTGCCGCGGTGCTGGCAAGGATGACGACGCCATCTGTTTTGACCCAGGTAGCGAAGTCACTTTTATTGTTGAAGGACACAGTGTCCAGCGTCTCCAACATTCTGTCTATTCGGTGTCGTTGGTTGCCTGCGTTGATCTCCTGCAATCTAGCCAACGCTTTCGGCACTCTATAATCGCTATCCCAGAACTGGCTGTTCTTTTGATCGACAAAACGCTCTAACTTCAACTTCTCTAGTGTCTGACCAACAGGCGGAGCATATTTCGGGTCAAGAAGACTTAGCAGCCCTTCGATCGACCTAGAGCGATTCTCCAACTCCATTTTGACTTGTGGATTTGCGGAATTTTTTATAGCTTCGTCGATAGCCTTCTTAGCATCGCGGGCACCCTTTATGTCTCCCGGAGTGACCTTTTTCAAGGTCTCTTGCAGGCGTTTTCCTCGTTCCTTTGCGTGCTTTATGTAGTCTTCGAATTTATCACCGCCACCTTGTGCGGTGCCAACCAAAGTACTCAGTAGCTGCATATCGTCTGACAGTTCAACCGAAATCTCGCTTAGTTTGCGGACGGACTGGTTGCTATCAACTCCAAGTAGCCCCTCGCCAATCAGAAATGGTTGGTCGAGCTTTTTAATGCCTTTACTGTCGGACAAACTGGTGAGCAACTTCAAGCCGTTCTCAAAACCTTTGCTATCGAGAGTTTCAAGAAGTTTAAGCTCTCTAGAGTCGGCTTTTCCCTTCGCCGACAATCTGGAAAATGGGTTGCTTCCTTCCTGATTAATATCCCTCTTTAAATCAGGGGCAAGCAACGCCGCTCTGCCGAATTGCTTTAGCATTTGCATGGCGAACTCATCGGCCTGGTCGGTCTTTCCATCTGCGACGAGCGAAGCGTACTCACTGTTCGCAAGCGCCAACGAAAGCAAGAGTGTTTGACTCTCTGTTTTGCCTATTACATTGAGCTTGTCTTTGACCGCAGTTTCTTTGTCGCTTACTGACCGGAGCAGCTGTCTTTGAGTCGCAATAAATTTGTTTTGAGATTCGGACAATGGCTTCCCAAGGAGTCCGTGCTCTGGATTCACTTTGTCTGACACATGAGTCGGCATGGGGAATCCAAAGCCAAGAACAAGGTCACCATAGGTGATACTGCTGGCAAATTTTTCCCAGAACCAGAGACCCTTATTCGACTGAGACTTGAGCTGTTTAAAAAGTGCATCTTTGTCGTCTTTAGTTTGTTTGAGTTCTTCTCTAAGCTTGGTGAGATGCTCGACGTTGATATTTTCCAGAAGGATAAGCTTTTGTTTCAGCGTAAAATCATCGATCAATATATTGGATGGCAAATGTTTGTTTGAAATCTCGCCATTGGCTAGCTGAGATAGGACGATTCCGGTATCGAGCGCCTCTGAGGTTGAAGTGATCTGCTTGCGAACTTCGTCAGGTAAATCATTGAAGGTTTTCGCATCGATTGACCCAGATAAAGCCTGAAAGTTTTTTTTCGATGATTTATCGCCGCTTCCAGTTAGTGACTTTCTGGTTTCAGGCGATAAATTGTTGAACACTTCAACTGTCAACTTGCAGTCGATCAGGGAAAGTTCGGTTCCCTCCTGGAGGTTGTTCAGATTACCGGTCAGCTTCTGTCGCACATCTGACGGCAACGAATTAAACAGCGCTAGCTGCCTTGCGACGGCCTTTACCTTGTCATACCCGTAGTTCTTCGCCGCCTTTTCAGTAACTATTTTCAAATATTCATCAGGAAGATCGACACCTCGTTCTTTAAAGATTGCTGCGAGTTCTACAATTTGCTCTTTTGTTGGTGCTGGCTTCGGAAGAGTACTGGTCTTACATTTGTCCGATCCTTCGACTTTCGCTTGTGCCCTGTCTCTGTCATCATTGTCTCGTCCTTTTCCTTTGCCTCTGTCGTCTTTCGTTCCTTCTTCCTTGCCACCTCCCTTTCCTGTCCCGCTGTCGTATGTGTCGTATCTCAAATAGTGCTCATAGCTGTTAGTGGTTGTGTCGTACCTTGTTTCATAGTCGCTCTTTTCTGAGACCGGCTGCATAGATGTTGGGGTCTTACGTTCTATGCCAGAGACAATCTTGGGAGCTAGTTGCTGGATCGTAGGGCTGTCCGGATTATTCTTGAGTATCGATTTGATCTGCTCGGTCCAGATTTGGTCAATCGGCATCCAGCTTTTATCCGCGAATCGGGAGAATGCAAGAGCTCGCTCGAATGAATCGTTACCCCATTGTGCAATTGATAGTAGGACATCGCCGGAGAGTGCTTGAAGTTTCCTTGCTTCTTCAGTTCGATCCTCTTCGGATCTTAACTCCATTTCTCCCTTGATACTCCAGCTCAGACGACTCAAACCTTCTTTGCCACCGAATGCGGTGAGGGCTTCAACGACTTCGGCACCGCCATGGTAGGGTGCGAGCTCTGCCAACGCTCTGACTGCATTCTCTCTTGTCGTCGGCGAAGACGTTGCGCTGGACATTACCTTGACCAGCTCCTTTGCAAGCAATCGACCCGCCTCCGGGTTAAGGGAATTGGCGCTCGTCTTTAGCTCGTTTACCAAGTCTTTAGACGCCCGGTGTGCCATCTCCATAACGTCGTCGCTTTCGAGAATTGGTGCCAATTCCATTAATCCCTTAGTGGCACCGGAAGGATTGATTGGGAGTTTGTCTCTCAATGTCTTACGCACGGACTCTGGAACATCATCGATGTTTTGAGCTGCGATTTTTCCCAGGGTCTGACAGCGAACTCCTTTGTCAGCAATGAGTTGAGTTTGCTGATTTCCTGTTAGAACTTTCAGAATCTTCTGACGCATATCAGGGCTGAATGAAGCCAAATCCTCGAGAAACTTTCCGCTGCGACTGGAGAGATCTCCGTTCTTGTATGTATTTGTGCTGGAATCAAACACAGGTTTGTTCGCCTTCTCATTGCCATCACCGACTCCCGCGCTCAGAGCGGCCACCACCTGTAATGCCGTAGGATGACCCGTTTTTGCAAGATCCATCAGATTTCTTACTTGCTCAGAAAAACGATTTCCTACGTCATTAACCTTGCTGCGGGAATCTGGTATGAAAATATTGTGCTTCGAGCGAGCCCCCTTCGAAAATTGATACGCTAGATGCAACTCCGAAGACCGTTCCTTGTAGCCAGTTTTTTGTATTGCCTGGTACAGTCCATCGAGGACCTCTTCGGTTTGTTTGGCAGAGAGCAGGACTTGTTTTTCTCGCTCTTTTGGGTCGATTTTATCGGGCAACTCTCTCTCAAAAATACCATCGAAGACTGTTCCAATTTTTCCGGCGAGCTCAGGCTCATTGCCTTCACGTGCTGCTACGATAGCCAATCCCAGACCGGCCGACTCTGTGGCAGTAAGTCCTCCACCACCTTCCACCTGTTTCTTAATCTGATCGACAATGGCGCGCTTGAGTTCCATCTTCTCTTCCGGGCTCAGATTGGAGAGGTCAGGAATCGTCTTCGAAGATCGATCGGTGTTGGTAATTTCGTCGAACTTTTTCAGACCGTTTTTGTGGTCTGATAGAAGCAATTCGATAGCAGCCTGGCGAGCTAATTGGTTCTCCTTGTTCGCGAGGCCAAGCAACATCTCTTTGCCTTCATTGAAGGTATCAGGAGAAGAAATCTTTTTTAGGGCGATGGTGACATCTAATTTTGTGAGTTGATCGGGTGCTCCTTTATTTCCACTCTTAGCTTCTCGCTGCAATCTTTTGTGCGCATTGCTGAGCTGTTCCAAAGAAGGTTTTGGTCCAAGGTTTTGTCCAATCGCTCCGAGCCTGTACTCGTCAAGCTTAATGGTAAACGGATTATCTGCTCCCTTCACAATTGCTGTCAGATACTTCTGCGCGTCCTGTGCTGCGAGTTTGTCATGTTGCGGGTTTAACGGATCTCCTTTTGCGAGGTCTTTCAGCACCTGTTCGAAAGCGTTCTTTCCTACTTTGGTTTTCAACCACTCATTTAGCTCGTGTGCATCTTTGTTACCGCCCTTCTCTTTGTCAGCGAGTCTTGTCAGGTAGTCGAGTGTCTCCTTCGGATCAGTCGACTCTCTGAGACCTTCCGAGATATCTGCAGCATCAAGAAAGCGCAGTAAATTTGAGAAACCATTATAACCAGAATCTTTGCTGAGCTTTTCGATCTTCTTTACCGCATCCAAACGCTGCTGACTCCGCTTCTCATTCCCCGGACCGCGCGCGCAAAAGTTGCCTACCTCTTGTTCGGAGCGACCTTGCAGCTCATGTGTCTGTAGGAAAGCTCGATGTTGTGCTTGTTGAAGCGCTTGGATAAAGACAGGGTTATTGGCGAACTGCTTGAACTCTTTCGAGATTGCTTCCGTTTGCTTATCCCAGGTTCCTTCTACTGGTCTGCCAGAAGGCAGAAAAGGGGAGTGCTGATTTGACCAACTCAGCATTGCCAGCTTAGTCAAATCAACTGTCAAACGTTCTAGCGCTTGTGGATCGACCTTACTAAGATCGCCTGCCGCCAGAGTGTCTCCGTGTTTTTTTAGAATATTTGTGCGCCGCTGCATCCCGGTGGCCGACAGCAGCTTCTCGTGAACTTCTGGATCTGAGGATGTTCGAACCAGCTTTTCGAGGTCGGCGACGGATTGTTCGGGTGTGTTGATCGGTCCAGTCTGATTCTGTGCATAGAGCGTTTCCGATGACATCCACGCGTTAAGTTTGTCCTCGTCGTCGTCTTCTTCAGAGGTCAGAGTGGAACCTTTCGAGGAACTATTGTCACGGACGATTGTAAGAAAGTCTTTGAACAGTTTGCTCGATGCATCATCTTGCAGATTCGAACTCTTCTGCCAATTGTTCGATAGATCGCCAGGATCTGCCTTATCTGCTACTACCACGCGAATGTCCCCCAGAAGACTTCAATAGGCTGCATGTCGATAACCTACTGAGTGAAAGTGGTGAAAAAGTGACGGCGGTCATTGAGACGTCGCTTCAATCAAGTTGAATTCGAGGCCGCACCGACTTTTGTATTGATTTCAGCATCCAAGCGAGGCATCAATGTATGGCTAATCATTGAATTAGCTGATCAATCGTTTGCGTTCAGTGCAAAATCAGTGGGGCTTCGAGTCTTTGTTCCAGGAATTCTCTGGTCTCATTTTTGGGATTGAGGTGACTGATTTTGATCTGACTATCCGGCGTTCCGCGAGAGACCAAAAAACGGCGGAATTCTTCATAAGTGCCGGGCTTCAGCAATCGGAATGTCACTGGCGCCAACCTTCCGGACGCTCGCTTTGCCTCGTACTCGACGTTCTCCAATGCTAATCGCCTATCGAATGCTGACGCAATAGCCTCGGCTTTGGCTTCGAGCGATTGCGATCCGTCCGTACCCTCAATTGGCAGCATCCGCAAATCGGACGACTGATCAGACTCCATCCAGAGGTCGTAATGCGGCTCCGGTCTAAATTGCGGTATCACTGTGAAAAAACGAACCTTAAATGCTGCGGTATCTAATACGGTACTCATTGATCGCGTCACTTGCAGTTCTGTGATTTTTTCTCCTGTGAAGGAGCTTACATTGCCGCTCTTATACTGAAACTCCAATAACGGTGTCTGGTTGTGAAAACCGGTCACCTTTACGACATCATTGATGTTATATCGGTAGAGTCCACCAGATGTGGTGAATAGGATGTAATAGTTCGAGCCTACCTGAAGTTCATCGGCCAACAAGATAGCGGGCTTCTCCGACTCGATTTCGTCTTCGGGGATGAACTCGAAGAAGTGAGAGTGAATAGCCAGCATCTGCTTCTCGGGTGATAGGAAAACGGTTCCCCTTCCTTCGCTGGCACCATAAGTGATATCACATACGGGGCGATTGCCGAAGTACTGCGGAAAATCAGACAGGTAGAAAGCTGCTGCTGCGCGAGTCCAGCAGGATACCACCTCCAGTGAGGGCCAGACATGCTGCGGGGTAAAACGGTCGTTACGCCAGAGCAATTCGAGCTCTCTTGCTCGTTGAGGATCGGGACGATTGAGAAAGCGCAGCGCTTCCAGAGTCTTTGTGTCGAGCGTCGAAGGCGGTGTTGTGGTTCCATTTCTGATGTCTTCGATCAATCGTTCGCCGTAGGTGCTCAATCTTCTGCAAAGCAACTGAATGGTGCTTGGGTTTAACGTATAGACGAATGAAACCGGCAGACCGAGCGCCGCGCGAAGTAGCGTGTAGTATTTGGACTCGTAGTCTTTTATTAAATAAACTTCGTAGGGAATAGGAGAGATGAATTTCTTTATGAGTAGCGGTTCGTTTTTGAATAAGGAACCGGAAATCGATCCATAAGGAATTCCACACGGGGTCCTACCTTCCACAGCCGGAGACGTCATCGCTAGGGCCGTGCCGCGCGCTATTCCTGGGAAGTTTTTCAACAAAAAATATCCCGATACTACTGAGGCTGCACGGAATTCTTTTATGTAACCAGGTGTGATCGGAATGAATTTTGGTTTATCTGTAGTGCCGCTCGTGGTCGCGAACATGGTCGGAGCTTCTGTGGTCAACACCTGTTTTTCGCCATTCGTCAGAGCATCTATATAAGGTCTGAGTTGCTCATAGTCTCTGACCCTAACAGTCGAATTAAAATCAGCCCAAGTTCGTATCGATGCGAAGTTGTGCTCTCTACCGAATCGCGATTTGCTGTTGTTCGCGAGAATTTCGTTGAGCTTTCGGAGCTGCGCCTGACGTGGATTGCGGCTGTCGGCTTCCAGGCGACGGACTTTTCCTTCACCCAAGGCACTGAATATTTTGTATAAAACTCCACGCATGACTCAGGTTTAACTCACTTTATGTGGTCGCGGCTTTCTCTCGTCCGAACCTGCTTCTGCGCTTCGCTCTCAGTGCAGCGCCGTTACGTTCTTGTCGATATCAAACGAGATTCGACTGGAAGATAGCCAAGCTTGGCATTATACTTTGGAACCATTCCAGTCGGTAGCGAGGTTTGCTGAAAAGCATGCTCGTAGTGACATTATTGTTGGTCGTCGTCACAGCCGCCGTTGCGGTTGTCCAGTCCGTCGCATTTCGCCGGCTTTACGATTACGTGGATAAAGAGCTAAATCGTTCGACTCAAAACAGCCTTCCTAAAGCATCTGTAATCTTGCCGTGCAAAGGACTCGACCCAGCCTTTCGAGAAAACGTGGAAAAGCTCCTCCGTCAGGATTATCCGGACTTCGAAGTGATTTTTGCGGTGGCACAAGAGTCCGACCCCGCCTACTCTCATCTTATTGAGCTTTCTGCCGATTTCGAGAAGACGAGAGTTGTAGTTGCCGGAATTGCTGCGCAGCGCGCCCAAAAGATCAACAATCAGCTTCATGCGCTTACCTTCATAAGGCAAGATTCCGAGGTAATTGTATTTGTAGATTCGGACGTAATAGCCAGAGAAGATTTCTTGCGACGACTCGTTGCGCCGCTCTCAGAGCCGCAGGTGGGTGTTACTACCGGATATCGATTTTATATAGCATCGCCGCATAATTGGGCATCGATATTACGATCATTGTGGAATCGTATGTCCGCCTGGGAAATGGCCAACCCGAAATATGCGTTTGCCTGGGGCGGTGCGATGGCAATCAAACGGGAAATTTTTGAGCGTGCCGAGGTGCTCGCTGCCTGGGACCGGGCGGCAGATGATGATCTGTCCCTCACCACTTGTGTGAAAAAACTTGGTTTGACTGTTCGCTTCGTACCTCAATGCCTGGTTGCCAGTGATGGAGATGCTTCTGTAAGCGAAATCGTTGAATGGACCAATCGGCAGTTGATTCTCACTAAGGTTTATTACCCTGAGCTGTGGCAAAGAGCGATAATGAGAGCCTTTGTGATGCTGGCCTGGCTTGCACTAATAGTGGTGGCGTTGTCCAACTTGGCTTCCAGTGGCGACAAATCAGCAGTGTGGGCTGTGCTTGCCGGATTCACAATCATTCCTGTAGAGGTATTCTTTCTTCTGAAAGCCCGGCGCTTGTGGCAAAGAGTTCTTACAGACCGATCCAGTTACTTGAGTGAATCCTTGCTGAGTTCCTGTCTTGCTATTCCTCTGGCGCACCTGGTTCTGCCATTTTGGACGCTCTATTCCGTTGTTACTAACAGGATTCAGTGGCGCGGTGTCACCTACGAATTGCGCAGCCCAACGGAAACACTGGTGATTGGCTGAGAATTCGGATCTTATGTTGAAACTGGAGGCGTAGTTAACTGCTTCGTGTTCCTCGGTTACTTCTGCTTCTTCTTCAGAGGTGTTTCGGGAAGAAAGAGGTTGAGCACCATGGCGAGCGCGAGCAGCGCGGCATAGCAGTGAAGGGAGAAGTTGATCGAGTCGTGCAGAGTAGAGTTCCTCGCCAGGACCATCATCAGGGCGCCCATTATGCCGGTTCCTATAGTGCCGCCGAGCGAGCGGAAGAGTTGGGTCATGGAAGTGGCGATTCCCAACTCGCTGCCTGTCACAGTGTTTTGAACAATAATGCTATGAACAGGAAGTAAAAGCCCCAGTGCGACGCCACCTGCGGTGGCATAGGTCATGAACTGCCAGGTTGAAAATCCGGGACCTAGCTTGGTCATCAATGCAGTAGCCAGCGCCATGCTACCTAAAGAAATTAAACATAAGAGCTTATACTTGCCTGTTTTGGACACCAGAAGACCGCCGGCTATGCTTGCTCCTGCCACTACTACCATCAGTGGGGTGAGCGTTGCTCCAGTCGCTACCGGGCTCAGTCCGGAAAGCTTTTGAAGCATGAAGGCGAAGAGCAGCATCGATCCAAATAGCCCAACGCCGGTTATAAAGACCGTTGCCAGTGATATCGAAATCGTTCTGTTGGAAAACAAATGCAGCGGGACAAGAGGCTCTTTGGCATTCTTTTCGCGAAAAAGAAAGGCTGAGAAAGAGGCGACGGATATCGATAGGAGCAAGGCCGAATGCGCATTTATCGACCCGAACTTACCAACGTCCGACGATGCCAGAAGCAGTGGAATGACAGTCACGATAAATAGAATAATTCCGATATAGTCGACCGAGGCGCGCGCTCGAGTGCGGTCTGTGTTTGGATAGCGTGCCAGTAGCGCGGCGGAAAGTAGTCCCAGTGGGACATTGATAAGAAAGATCAGGCGCCAATTTAGTGATTCCGTGAGCCATCCGCCGAGCGATGGTCCGGCAAGAGCTGCCACGATGAAGGCTGCTGCGAGAAATCCCTGGTATCGCCCTCGTTGCTGGGCAGAGAACAGATCTCCAACGGCGATGAAGCAAAGTCCGAGCATTGCACCACCAGCAGTGCCTTGTAACGCTCTGGCTACTATGAGCTGCTCCATACCGCCCAGACCGGCAATGGGTACGAGTCCAGCCAAACCGCATAACAGCGATGTGACCGCGAATAGCAGTGTTGCAGAGGAGATGACTGTCCTGACACCGAAAATATCAGCTAGTTTTCCGGCCACTGGAGTAGCCACCGTCGAAAACAACAAGTAAGACGTGATAAGCCATGCCGATTGGTCGCCGCCGTGCAAGATTTCCGAAAGTCTGGGAATCGCTATGTTAAGGATCGTCTGATCAAGGGCTGAAAGAAATAACGCGATTTGCAGACCAATCAGGACGATACCGAGACTTGGCGCCGAGGTTTTCTCAGCCGGCGAGTGCCTGGAGCTATTCTGTGATTCCTGCAATTGATTTCTTATACGACTGGTAACACGTCTATTGTTTCCAAAAAAACAGCCGCCGATGGAGTTTGTTGCGCTTCAATTCCTTAATATGTCTTGCATCTGTCCGGACAAGCCGGTCGCCATAGCCTGTCAAGCTGCCATATATCAAAACTGGTGAAGGAATGGTGAAGCATGTATTCGGTTAAATCTTACTAAATTGAAAAGCTGCTCGCCCTGTTTCGCCCTATATAGTTAAAACCTCTTCAATGGCAGAAGTCATAAGATCAAGTACTCTTGCCTCTAGAATCCTCTCCGATAGAAGCCAGTCGAAAGTGCAGTTGCATAGACGCGACGGGGGTTCGACTTGGCGAAGGATTCGTGGAGTCCAGAGAAAAACGGAGAAAACGTGGCGGCGTTCGAAATTATTGTTGTTGCTCCATCGAGCCCAAGGCGAGGCTTCAAGACACCGGCACTCGCGATTGCAGCAGCCAGGGCTGGAGCGGTAGGCCTCGTCGATATAGAATTCGTCGAAAGCTGCCCGGAGCTGACGGAGTCGTTGGACAAGCTAGCCGGCAACGCGATGGGCGGCACCATCGGCGTCAGGGTCAGATCCGGCGCACTGTGCTGGTCGGCCTCGGACAGCCGGGTTGGTGGATTGCCTGTTGAAGAAATCCTTACACGCCTGACGCGTACCGAGGCTGTCCACCCAGCCCCTGTGATGGTCTTGACAGCGGGTGTCGGGCAATTCAGTGAAGAGCTTCTCGCCAAGGATGTAAAACTGGCAAGACATGCCGGATTTCGCGTTCTTGTAGAAGTCGTCGACTTGAAAGAGGCTCAGCTGTCCGAGTCCTGCGGTGCTGACGGTGTAATTGCCAAAGGGCACGAGGCTTCAGGCCGCGTCGGCGACACCACTACTTTCGTACTTGTTCAGCAGTTCGCGCGGAATCTTCGAATTCCATTTTGGGCGCAAGGCGGCATTGGGTGCGATACGGCAGCGGCTGTCGCTGCTGCGGGAGCACAAGGCGTGGTGCTCGATTCTCAACTGTACCTGACGAGCGATTCGCTCATTCCATTTGACGTCCAAACCCGATTTGAAAAACTGGATGGCACGGAGACGACGCTCCTTTCCTCTTTGGACGGCAATCGGTACTTCAGGCTGCTCACCGCAAATGGTACTAGCCGATTTGCGGATTTGGAAAATCTCGCTAAAGATCCTTTCCAGCAAAAGCTGACCGAGTTTTTGGAAAACAATGTCTTAGCGCAACAAGAGTCTGATGAGTGCTGGATTGTCGGTCAAGATTCTTGTCTGGCGAAAAGACTGGCTCTCAGGGGTGGTACCGTCGCCGGTGTCATTGCCGATATACGTGACAGTATCGAGTTGAGCCTCGAGGCCGGGGCAAAAGGAGCGGCTCTCGCGGAAGGATCCGAACTGGCAATCTCGCATGGCACAAGATATCCGATTGTTCAGGGCGCGATGACACGGGTCAGCGACACGAGCGAGTTCGCGCTCAAGGTTGCTGAAGGCGGTGGTCTTCCTTTTCTCGCTTTATCGCTCATGCGCGGAAAAGACATTGAGCTGCTTCTGCAAGAGACCGCCGAAAAGTTGGGCCAACGTCCGTGGGGCGTCGGCATCCTCGGTTTTGTGCCGCAGCAGTTGCGCCAGGAGCAGATGGAAGTCGTCAATCGACACAAACCACCATTTGCTCTGATAGCTGGAGGTCGTCCCGACCAAGCCAAGGCTCTAGATGCAGCCGGCACCGCGACCTATCTTCATGTACCGTCACCGCTATTGCTTGGCTCGTTCATCGAGATGGGCTCTCGGCGTTTTATCTTCGAAGGCAAGGAGTGTGGTGGACACGTCGGACCTCGCGCTAGCTTTGTCCTGTGGCAATCCATGATCGATGTACTACTAGAGAGTATCGGCCCACGCGATAATCCCCAGACTTTCCATCTGCTCTTCGCGGGCGGTATCCACGACGACCTGTCCGCCGCGATGGTTGCCGCTATGGCATCGCCTCTCAGTCGGCGTGGTATCAAAATTGGTGCGCTGCTCGGCACTGCCTATTTGTTCACCGAAGAGGCAGTGACTACTGGGGCGATTGTTTCTAAATTTCAGAAAGCCGCGCTCGATTGCGATAGGACTGTGCTTCTGGAGACCGGCCCAGGTCATAGTATTCGTTGTATCGACTCACCGTATAAATCGACCTTCGACAGCGTGCATTCTGAGTTGAAAGAGAAGAAGCTGAGCCGCGATGAGATTCGCGAAGAGCTCGAGGTGATGAATCTTGGTCGGCTCCGGATTGCAAGCAAAGGTCTGGAGCGAGGATCCTCCGGTAAGCTGGAGTCGATCGGCGAAAATAAGCAGTGGCAGGACGGCATGTACATGATCGGTCAGGTCGCGTCGATGCATGAATCGGTCACCACCATTCCGGAGCTGCATGCCCTTGTCTCCGAAGGAAGCACTAGAATTTTATCCGAGCTGAAAGGCTCCTGGTCTCGGGATTCGGGCGAGCGCGAAGAGCTGCCGGAAGGCATTGCTATTGTCGGCATGTCCTGCATGTTCCCGAAGGGCAACGACATGGAGACTTATTGGAACAACATCCTCAATAAGGTCGATGCCATCTCCGAGATTCCCTCGAGTCACTTCGATTGGAAGAACTATTACGACGCCAATCCTCAGGCACGAGACAAGATCGTATCGAAGTGGGGCGGATTTTTGCCCGACGCGATCTTCGATCCCGCTCCTTACGGCATTCCGCCCAACAGCCTCGATTCCATTGATGCAATGCAGGTATTGATCCTGGATGCGGCTAGCCGCGCGCTTGTTGACGCTGGTTATTCCGACAGAAAGTTTCCCCGTGAAAAGACTTCTGTGATTCTAGCTAACGCAGGACATGGTCCGATCACCGCTTTGTACTCGCTGCGCTCTATGCTCGGTTGGAAGCTCAGCGATTTGAGCGAAGGCGAAGTCGAGAAGATCAAGCAAGACCTGCCCGAGTGGACGGAGGACTCTTTCGCCGGCTACCTCGGCAATGTCACCGCCGGTAGGGTCGCCAACAGGCTCGATCTCAAGGGAATCAATTTCTCGATTGACGCTGCCTGCGCGAGTTCACTGGCGGCGCTCTACGTCGGCATCGCGGACCTGCGAGCGGGCAACAGTGACGTTGTTCTTTTGGGGGCGACCGACACTCATAATCAACCAGGCGACTATCTGAGTTTCAGCAAAACACACGCCCTCTCACCCAGTGGTCGATGCCAAACATTCGACGCGAAGGCGGATGGCATCGTGATAAGCGAAGGTATCGCTATGCTCGTATTGAAGCGTCTCTCCGATGCTGAGCGTGCAGGCGATAAAATTTACGCTGTCATTCGCGGAATCGGAGGTTCTAGCGATGGCCGCGACCTGAGTTTGACGGCACCTCGACCGGCCGGTCAGATGCTCGCATTGCGGCGTGCTTACGAAGATGCTGGGATATCGCCGTCTACTGTCGGTCTGATCGAGGCGCACGGTACTGGTACTGTAGCCGGTGACAAAGCCGAAGTCGAAGCGCTAACGAAAGTATTTCAGCAATCCGGTGCAACAGCTCAGAGCTGTGCTATCGGTTCTGTAAAAACAAACATTGGCCACACCAAGGCGGCTGCTGGATTGGCTTCTATTGTCAAAGTAGCTAAAGCGTTGAATTCCAAGACGCTTCCGCCGACCATCAACGTTCAACAACCTAATCCAGCCTGTCATTTTGATGATGGTCCGTTCTATCTCAATACAGAGTCTAGGCCCTGGTTCCATCACAGTGAGCAGACGCCGAGACGGGCTGGTGTGAGTGCCTTCGGATTTGGTGGCACGAATTTCCACACTATTCTGGAAGAATACACGCCGCCATGCCCGCCTGATGAGAGACCCGCTATCGAAGTCTGGCCCTGTGAACTTTTTGTTTGGAAGGGAAGCTCGAAAGATGAGATTCTCAGAGCAGTAAAACAAACTGAGGCTGCCGTCGCCAAAATACAGTCTGAGATGGCTGTTGCAACGGAGGCGACCAGTGAGGGACAACGCAAGCTGTTCTTGCTGGCTCACAAATCCAACCTGCGCCTCAATGATTTCTCTGGTGCCGGCTGCGCACTGGCTGTAGTGGCATCATCTTTGGATGATCTCGCCGGCAAACTCAGCCAAGCGAAGGAGATTGTAGAGAAAGACCAGCCTGCGAGCCTGAAGTCCGGCATTCATTACAATAATGTCTGTGAGCGCAAAGGGAAAATTGCCTTCCTTTTCCCTGGGCAGGGGTCTCAGCGCATAGACATGCTCCGAGACCTGTCCGTCTACTTCCCAGAGCTTCGTTCTGTTGTAGAGAAGGCCGATCGTGTGTTGAAATCACGGTTGGCAAAACCACTTTCGAGCTACATCTATCCAATTCCAGCACTTACCGATTTCGGCAAGCAAGAGCAATCCGATGCGCTCACACGAACTGAGGTTGCTCAACCAGCGCTTGGCGCCTGTGATCTTGCCATGTTCAAGCTTTTGACTGGTTTCGGGCTGCGACCCGATATGGTTGCTGGTCACAGCTACGGTGAATATGTCGCTTTATACGCCGCCGGTGTTTTCACTGAGCAGCAACTCCTGGAAGTATCAGCTGAAAGAGGTCGCATTCTTTCGGAGTGCGCCGCCAGTGCTCCAGGTGCGATGGCCGCCGTGGCGGCTGATCCACAGAAGGTCCAGAAAGAGATTGCCAAGGTTCCCGATGTCTATCTCGCTAACGTCAATACTCCATTACAGTGCATCATATCTGGTGCTACAGCGTCGATCGAATCAGCGCTTTCTCTTCTGACGGACCGCAATATTGCCTGCAAAAAGATTCCTGTGTCGGCGGCATTCCACAGCCCCCTTCTGAAGGCTTCACGCGCACCTCTGAGCTCGTATCTAAAGAAACAAACTCTCGTATCTCCGAAAATTCCCGTATTCTCGAACACGACTGCGCAGCCATACAGCGAGCAGCCGGGAGCGATCGCCATCCAGCTGAGCGAGCACGCTCTCAAGCCCGTGCTGTTTGCAGATCAACTTAATCAAATGTATGAGTCAGGCGCGCGGATCTTTGTCGAGGTTGGACCGGGTAATGTACTCACAGGTCTCACTGAAGCTACTCTCAAAGACAAAGGCGTTATCGCCGTCTCCAGTGAGCGCTCCAGAGAGTCGCTTCACTTCTTCCTCAACCTGCTCGCTCAACTGACTGTCCATGGTGGAGTCGCTCGACTCGCACTGGGAAAACTTTTCTGGAATCGCATGGCGAGATCGTTGCGTGAGCGCGAAGAGCCTGTCGAGACTACAAAGAAAGCTCGCTTGCTCTATCGTGTCAATAGCGCCGCTATTGAGCGAATCGGCAAAACCGAGCAGAAGAAAGATGCCCAGAATGTCGTCAGTCGATTGGCTCTTTCGACAAATGGCTCGGTTCGAATGGAGAGCGAGCGTACCTCGAGTTCGGCAATAATCAATTCGGCGAGTGGAAATGGTTCTTCCGATCGCGCGAAAGTTTTTAATCAGACGGGTGCAAAGACCGGCGAGAAAAAGGTCGTCGGCAACGCACGCGATAATGGCGCGTCAAATGGCAACAACGGGACGGGGCGCTCGGAGTCAATACTTCAGCCGCATTCCCGCTCAGAGAGCAAGGGCATGAAACCAAACAACTCACAATCGATTCAACCTTCCAGGACTGCAGAACGAACTCAGCCGAGAGCGACAGGTGACCTATCGCAGTTCGCGCCCGTTTCGTCGGGTCCTGCCGCCGGATCTGATGCTTCGGTCGAGCGAGTTATGCTCGAATTTCAAAAGAGCATGCTCGAGATGACCAATCGATTTCTCGATGCGCAGCAAAAGGTGATGTTGGCATACCTGCAATCAGGAAGAGTACCTGTCGACCAGCAGCACGGACTCAATGGTCACAACGCAGCGCAGCCGCTTGTGCCGGGTCGATTGGAGTTGACTCCATCCTTCCCGCAAAACAATGGAAAGCATCCGACGACTTTCCTCGAGGAAAATGATTTGGCACTACAGCTGCAGTTTGAGCCGCCGGTTCCTGAGTTCTCCGGATCGAATGGTACTTCGGACAATCATAAGGAGCTCGGTCACCTTGTTTCATTGGTCGAGCAACCGGTCGATTACTACTCGGCTGATAACGGCACTCTCAATACGGACCAGCTTATAGACAGCCTTTTTGAGATCGTTAGTGAAAGGACTGGATATCCGCGCCAGATGCTCGATCCAAATCTGGATCTGGAAGCTGATCTTGGTATCGACTCGATTAAGCGGGTCGAGATCCTCAATAACTTCCGCAAGCTTTTGCCCGAAGTGACGCAAGAGAAGCTAGAATCCGGTATCGAAAAATTGGCCGGCACTAAGACGCTGCAAGGAATTATCGATTGGATTCGCTCGCTTGGTCAAGACTCGACGCCAACCGTGAGTCTTGCACCGGCGGTAGTGCCGGTAAAGAACGGCAATGTTGATAACGTTGCGCGCGGTCTAGTCACGGTCAAGATGCTTTCCGTCCCGACGAGGACCAAGAAAACTCTCGCGCCGCAGATTCTACTGGTAGGTGGACAATCCGGACTTTCAGCAGCAGTCGCAGCTAACCTCAAACGGCACGATCAAATTACGGTTCAGCTGAACGCTTCTGATGTTCCAGTCGACGAAGATGGCCTCAACGGCTTCCTCCAACAATTCCGCGTGAAGCACGGTCCGATCGGCTCGTTGATCTATCTTGGCGGCTTCGATGCCGATTCTAAATCAAATGGGCGAGAATGGAACAGTCTGAAGCAGCTATTCTTATTGACCAAGTCGATAGAGACCGAACTCAACGGGCTGGGCGCAAAGGGGCATCGCAGCTCCATCCTGACCGTGACGAAGATGGGTGGGACATTCGGTGTCAACGACATGGACACTACAAATGCGCCCGAGCATCTGATCGAGCAGGCTGCCCTCGCCGGGTTGACGAAGACCATCGCGAAAGAACTTCCTTCCGTGCACGTCAAAGTTGTCGACGTAAGCTCGGTAGCTGCTGTAGAGACTATAGCCGCCGGTATCGTTGCCGAGCTCTATGCGGACGACGATATTGTCGAGATTGGACTGGATAACGGGAATCGAATTGGTCTCGAGATTTCCGAATCTAGTTTCAGTCAATTGCAGGTACAACAACCGCTCGCGTTGACGCCTTCTTCGGTTATTCTCGTGACTGGCGGTGCTCGCGGTATAACCGCTGAAGTTGTTATTGATCTGGCTCGACGCTACCAACCTTCATTCGTAATTGTTGGACGAATTCCTCGACCGGCCGAAAGCGAGTCTCCGGTCACTGCAGGACTAGTAACCCAGAAAGACATAAAAGCCGCGATTATTGATGAGATGCAACGCGCCGGTAAGGTGATCAATGTTCGTGATGTCGAACGGGTCTACCAGCAATTACTTCGAGAGCGCGAAGTGCGCGACACGCTTGCGAAGCTTAAAGCTGCTGGTTCCACCGTTCGATATCATTCCGTGGACGTTACCGATGAAACCGCATTTAGTCGTTTGATCGACTCGATATACGAAACCTCTTCAATAGATGGTGTCATTCAAGGTGCAGGCATAATTGAAGACGCCCTTATCAAAGCCAAGAGCCTCGGCTCGTTTGAACGAGTCTTCAATACCAAGGTACAGAGCGCCCTCACTTTGGCCAAGAAGATTCGCTTCGAGGATCTTCAGTTTATGTACCTGTTTTCCTCTGTGGTCGGGAGAACCGGTAACTCCGGCCAGAGCGACTACGTAGCCGCCAACGAAGCACTCAATAAGCTCGCTCTGCGGTTGAGGCGCGCCAATCAAAAATGCCGTATCGCCTCTCTCATGTGGGGACCGTGGCAAGCCGGCATGGCACCACCGGAGTTGGAACAAGTCTTCGCCAGTCATGGCTGGTCGATGATTCAACCGGAAGATGGCCGCGCGTGCTTTCATGAGGAGCTCAAGGCCAATGTCGGCGATCACGTAGAAGTGCTGCTTGTCGGCAAGCTCAAGTCTTCTCGAGTCTCGGTGCCGCCTATGGATTCGAACATCTCGCCTTCCGGTGTGATTGTCAATCGCGCGAGTTTGAGCACCGTTGCACCCCCGACTTTCAACCTGCTGATCGATACCGGACATCATCATTATCTTCACGATCATAAATTTGACGGAATTCCAGTAATGCCGATGGCAGTGGCGTTGGAGACGATGCTCGAAGCTGCTCAGTCCGTATATCCCGAGCGCCATCTCGTCAAAGTATCGAATCTGGATATCCCTGCTGGAGTAGTCTTTCACACACCTCAAAAGGAATTTTCCATCGAGGTAATTCCGGACTCCGCTGATGGAGAAGTGGCATTGCAATTGGTGGCGTCTGGTCCGTCACGAAAGGTGCATTTCCGCTGCAAGGCTCAATTCGCGCAAGCACCGAATATGGTTCCTGAAAAATGGGTGACATCAACGGGTACGCAGATTCCTCGCCTTATCGGTCCGGTCTCGTCGATGAAATCCGAGTTGGCTTTGCCCCAGCCGAGAGATGTGTACGGTAAATGGTTGTTCCACGGTCCAATTTTCCAGGGAATTCAGGATGTGCAGTTCATTGCCGAAGACGGCATCACCGGCAATGTCATAGGCGGCGCTCCTGTCCGTTGCGTGTCAACTACCGACAACTCTGATTGGATCGTCGATCCGGTTCTCTTGGACAGTGCCATGCAATTAGCCGGAATCTGGGCTCGACACTACCGGGACGTGACAGTGCTGCCGACAGGTTTCAAAACGATGCACCTCTTTGGTCGTCGCAATATGCCGACCATGGCGACGGCGCAGATCTTCCTCAATCCGGCGATGGCGACTGAGCTATTGTGCGATCTAGCAATCTACGACAGCAACAATGAGCTCTGCTTCGTAGTGGAGGGACTCGGCGGAATAGCCAGCAAGAACTTCAATCGATTCTCTTCCCCGGAAGCGGTTAGAGAGATTGCGCAATGACCTCTACGGTTCGCGCAGGCGAAAGAGACGAGCGCATTGCCATTGTTGGCATGAGCTGCTTGTTTCCAGGCTCGCCTGATCTGTCTTCATATTGGTCCAACATCGTTAATGGCGTTGACTGTACTCGCGAGATATCTGATCGAGAATGGAGTCTTTCAGAATTCTACGCGCCCGAGATGCGGGGATTCGGTGGAAGCTATTCCAAACGGGGCGGATTCATCTCGGAACATGCCTATTTCGATCCCCTCAAATTTGGCGTCATGCCCAGCGCTGTAGCCGGCAGCGACCCAGACCAATTCTTGACGCTGAAAGTCGCTTACGACGCTATGGCAGATGCCGGCTATCTGGATCGCCGGCTCGATTTGGACAGGGCGGAAGTGATTCTGGGTCGTATCTCGGCTCCCGGTGCGGGAGCGATGAATATGATTCAGCAGTCGAAAACGGTTGGAGAAATCGTAGATATCCTCCGTCACTCGCTTCCAGAGGGCAGCGAAGAAGTGCTCGCGAAAGCGGAGCGAGAGATCAGGCAGCGTCTGGTGGATTGTAATTCTGATACTATTCCTGGAGCCATGCCGAGCGTGTTGGCGGGGCGTATCGCGGCAAAGCTCGGATTCCGAGGTCGAAATCTTCTTGTAGATGCTGCCTGCGCATCGTCCATGGTGGCGGTGGAGACAGCTGTCGATGATCTATTGTCCGGTCGTTGTGATTTTGCCCTGGCGGGTGGCCTGCACGTCAATGCCTCTGCTGTTTTCTACCAGATGTTCTGTGGTCTCGGAGCGCTTTCGCGTCAGGATGTTATTCGCCCATTCGATGAGTTTGCCGACGGCACTCTTTTGGGTGAGGGAATTGGAATTATTTGTTTAAAACGTCTCGATGATGCCATCAGAGATGGTGATCGTGTCTACGCGACGATTTGTGGAATTGCATCGTCAAGTGACGGTCATGGAGGAGGCGTGCTCTCGCCGAATCTGGATGGAGAAGCCCTGGCGATGGAGAAGGCTTTCCAGATGGCTGGCGTCTCTCCAAGAACTATAGGCCTTCTCGAGGCGCATGGCACCGGAACACCTACCGGCGATGTCGTTGAGCTCAAGGCCGTCTCGAAGGTTTTTGGCGAGCGAACGAACGAACCCCCCTGGTGTGCTATTGGCTCGGTCAAATCAATGATTGGCCATTGCCAGTCAGCCAGCGCCGTGGCGGGAATAATCAAGTCCGCATTGGCTCTTCATCATAAGATCCTTCCTCCTACGATTAATGTGAAACAACCCAACACGAAGGTCGATTGGAGCAAGCATCCTTGTTACCTCAACACGTCCTCCCGTCCCTGGATCAATGGGAGCAATTCTGGTGCTCCGCGGCGTGCCAGTGTGAGTGCATTTGGCTTTGGTGGTATCAATGGTCATGTAATTCTCGAAGAATTCGGGAAGGGTGAAAAGATCAGTATTGACTCGCCTGTTGAGGTCATTCTCGACGATAAGGCGCAATCGTTGTTGCAAGAATTTCCCACTGAAGTGTTCGCGTTTGCTGCTGAGTCCGAGCCCGAGTTGTTGAACGAGATCGATAGGCTGATTTTGTTTCTGAATCACAGACCTTCGACTCCGCTCAAAGACATCGCTTACTCAGTTAACTCGATGATCAGCATATCTACTCACATCGAGGTTTTTCGATTGGCAATCGTCGCATCCGACGCCGGCCAATTGCTGGAACGACTTGTCGCGGTCAAGTCGCGAATTTCTTCGGCAACCGAAGTTCATGAGCCCGACCGCGGGATCTACTTCACAGTTCCTGGTCTCGCCTATGGTGGCGATCTGGCTTTTGTCTATCCGGGACTCGGCTCGGCTTATCACGGAATGCTCGCCGAGCTCTGTATTCACTTTCCGGAGGTTCGAGCCGTATTCGATATTGTCGACACCGTTGCTGTGGCGGCTGGAGCAGAAGTTCTACCGAGCAGCGTAATCTTTCCGCGCTCAAATTTTGACTCTAATGATAAAACGCTGCCGCCGCTTGCGTCCGAGGACTTTGCTGTCGTTGCAGTATTGCTTGCCGAGTACGCTTTACACCAGCTTCTCATGCATCTTGGTATTGAACCAGATGTCGTCATGGGCTGCAGCACCGGAGAGTTCGCGGCGATCACCACCGCTGGTGCAGTTGATGTGTTGAGTGTGGCGGAGACTTTCTACAGCCTCAGCACAAAAGTGGCTCGAGCTGTCCCTGCCGACGCTCTTGCACAATTGCGCTCGCTTCGCATACTTGCTTCGGCGGAGCGAGTCCAGAAGCTTGGGTCATCTGGCGAAGTGCATGTCAGTGCAGATCTCGGGGACGATCATATAATTGTAACCGGCAGCATCAAGGCGGTGGAACAGCTCAGTAAAGAGTTGACGTCGGAGCGAATCATTTATCAAATGCTACCACATGCGATACCGTACCATACCCCACTGGTAAAAGGCCTGATCGACAAAAATCACGCTTCGGTGCAGTCCGTCAAAATTAAGCAATTCTCCGTACCAGCTTGGTCTTGCTCAACCGGCGCACTGATCTCGGACGAGGAGCAGGTAATACGAGACTCTTTCACAGAGCTATTCACCAAAACGGTTCTATTGAAGCAAACAATCCGAGCCATGTATGCCAGCGGAGTTCGCAACTTTGTGGAGGTCGGACCGAACGGCGTCCTCACGGCGGTCGTGAAAAGCGTACTGGGTCATAGAGCTCATCTTGCCATCGCAACCAATGTTGCATCTCGATCGGCAATTACTCAAATCAACCATTTATTGGCCTCTGTGTTTGTCCAGGGAATTAAACCCAATTTCGACTATCTGCATCGCAGACGTAATCCTGAGTTGATTGATTGGCGACATCCAGCACCGGAAAAACAGTCACCTTCAGAACGGCAGCTCGATCTCAGGCACAAGCGGTTGGAAGTGCCGGATCTCAGAGATCTGTTACCGGAACATGCAGTCCAATATGTCGAGCATTCGGAATCCAATCTTGTTGACCAGGATCACGCTCAGGCTCAAGAAGCGGCGCCGCTCGTCGGTCAAGACGGAGTGGTGTCTTCATTCCTCAATACGAACAAGAGTTTTTACGACCAGATGATGAGCACTCAGGAAGAGGTGATGCAGGCATTTCTCAACACCCGGATGCCAGGACTCGCCTTCGGTGAGAGCATGGGTGATCCGCTCGGTATCAACCTGCTCGACCAGGGCGGAATGTCATCGGGTGGTTGGTCGGGCTTTCGCCTTGACCAGGGCGCAATTGGCATGGAAGGGCGATACGCCTTCCAGGATCGATTGCAGTTGTTGCGCGATGATGCCGAGGTGACAGAACTCACTCTCGGTGTAAACCTACACACCGACCTGTATTTGCTCGATCACGCCATCGGCGGATCGGTCGCGGCTCATCCCGCGGTAAGCGTTCATCTTATGCCGCTTATGGTATCGCTCGAAATAATGGCAGAATCCGCTTTGGCGCGAGCGAAGAGGGGCGTTGTCAGTCGAATCGAGCAGGTCAAGGCATACCGAAGAATTGTAGTCGATCAAAATCCACGTACTCTTGGATTACGGGCGACGTCAACATCCGGTCGCATACGAGTTGAACTGTTCGACTGTGCTGAGGTCGACATTCTCGTGCTGGTGGCAGACTTCATCTTTTCTGATCAGCATCTACCGGCTCCGCAACCGAGAATTGCGGTGTCAGGTCAAGCTCCGACGAATCTCAAGACTCGCCAGGATCTCTATCGACCGGATAGCATGTTTCATGGCCCGACAATGCAGTTGGCGCAGTCGATTGAAAGTGTAGGTGAAAAAACTATATCTGGTGTTGCGGCGACAACGGAATCGACCGGTTGGATTCGAGGTGCTGATGGCGCGACTTCTCTAATCCATCCACTACTTCTCGACAACTCCAGTCAATTCGTCCTGTTCTATCTCTATGAAAAACTGCTGCCGGCGAAGGCCCTTTTGCCTTTCTTTATCGAGTCGATAGAGATTTTCGGCTCTGCCTCAGCGCTACCTCCGAACGTGATGGTACGAGCTAACCTGGCTCAACTAACCGAGCGGGCCACCGAAGCCTCGGTGGAAATCATCGACGGCGATGGCCTGGTGTGGACGAGAATCAATGGGATTAACAGTCGGCGAATCACACTCTCAGGCGAATGGTTATCGTTCGTCGGAGACCCTTTGCGGAAGTCGCTAGGTCAGCGCATTGATACTTCCGGTAAAGGCAAAGCGGATTGTGCACTTGTTAGCGTGAACATGCACTGCCTGCCCTCTGACGAAGCGACTCTCGAATGGTGTCTCGATTATGTGCTTACAGCGGATGAGCGCAAGTTTTGGCGTGATCAGTTTAAATTCGAGAAGCGGAAGTTGGATTGGCTTCTGGGCAGAATGGCCTGTAAGGAAGCCGCCCGTATTCTGGTTAAGGACAGACTCGGAGTAATATGCGGTCCGCTCGATTTCGAAGTTGAGAACGATCACAGAAATAGACCAGTTATTCGCTGCTCTGTTGCCGACATGCAACCGCTGGCAGTATCTATCTCTCATGCAGGCGAACACGGAGTTGCTCTCTGTTGTTTCGCCAACGAAGGCGATCCAGGCGTGGATATCGAGCTAGTCGAAAAGCGAGATCCTGACTTTGCCGAGCGTTTTCTTTCCAGGTCAGAACTCGAGCATCTGGTGAAACTATCCGAAGAACAACGCGATTCCGAAGTCACTAGAATGTGGGCCGCCAAAGAAGCGATGTATAAAGCTCTCGGTGGTGATGTTGAATTAACCGCGCTTCGAATCGATTCGGCCAATTTGGACAGTCTCTTGGTGGCCGGTCCGACAATTACGGAGCCAGTTACTGTACATACCACTGCCTGCGGTGACTCAGTGATCTCGTATCTCGTCGATACGAATTAGTCTTGTCGGACACTGATACCACTTCTTGCTCGTTACACGCGTCAAAACAGACACAACGATTGTTGCTATCTCGTCCGGAAAGGGCGCTATTGAGCAGGTTGCTCTTTAGATGCCTGGCGAGAGTTGTGAATTTGCTCTGCTAACTTTTTGGTTTTTTCCAAACGGTGCGTGACTTTGCTTTTGATAAATTGCCTTACGAGAAAACGCGGAATGGGCAAGCCCGGATCAACGTTGGACGTGAGCTTCAATTTAGTCACGTTGGTCTCTACAGGAATCAGCTCCCAGCATCCCGAGAATTCTTTAACACGGCCATCTACCATCTCGTAGGCTAGCATTTCATTTTCTTTCGCTGTCACTTTCAGTGTCGTTTTTACCGAACCCATGAAAGGTATGCGCTGAAATTCTTGTTCTACGATGGCTACCTTCCCGTCACTCTGGCGGATGTTGGCATCGAATTTGTCCGCACTCACAACAGCTTGCCAGACAGTCTCCTTGGGCGCGTTGATGACTACCGAGTCGGATACAGGCTGAGTCTTGCCCGTTTTGGCCATAGCCGGTAACCCAAGAATAGTAAACGCCAAAATGGCTATTAGCGCCGCAATTCGCTTCATAGATGCCTGCCGAAGTGGTCGGAGATCAGCTTTCGTAACAAGCCGATCACTTATTGATCATATGCCATAAGTCCTCATTGCGCAAAGCTCTGGCAACCAAGCGCCTGACACTCGTAACGGTTTAGCGCGTGATGAGAACTTCAAAGCCTTCTCGATTGTTGTCTGCACTACATATTGTGCCCGCCGAGAAGTCCAAGTTGACGTGGTATGGGGAGTTTCGCTGTTCAATACATCTCGACGTGATGCTTGTCTTGTGACGAAATTTTGGTTCCCAGATCGACGACCAAGCGTTTGCCGTCGGAATCGGTCTTTCCACCATCGAAGGTCAGCTGTTCCTGATTCGGCTTTGACACGATTAATCCGAATTTCTTGGCATTGCGAAGCTTGAACTCAGGCAATTCGATCGTCTGTATGAAGACTTCGCCTTGTTTTACAGATGCCTCTCTGGGCGCCATGACTGTGACCTGCTGATAGATAGGAACACTGTACTCGTTCAGGAGTTGGAGCGAGACATAATTTTTCAGGGTGGTCTCTTTTGTTGCTTTCCAGATGATTTGAATGCCAGGTTCTTCGGAATCCAGCGTATTGATTCCGAGGCAGGTTAATGATTCGCCCACCGGTATCGGCTTCTGAATTTGGTTGTCGTTGTGCATGAAAAACTGTGCTTTTACGTCGGAGATAGAGGTCGGGATCGGGTGGCTGATCCAGACAAGTCCAATTAAAACGGCCAGCTCTGATGCGATTAACATCGTTTTTCCCGATCCAAGCGGTCTGAATGAAAAGCGTTGCTTGGTGGCGAATGAGTTCGGCACTTCCTCTGGTTTTGCACGATCCGGATCCAGAAAACGTTGCGTTGTCTTTACTGCAAATTTCCTGAACGGAGTCTCGACAAGTGTGTAGAGCATGTGGCTCAGCAACAACAAAACAGTGACGAAAACAGCAACCGCAGTCAATGACCGATACTGTGACAGATAAAGCCCATGGTAAACAAGAAGCGGATGGTGACAAAGGTATATTGCGTAGCTGATATCGCCGAGCAGAACCAGAATTGGTACAGAGAGTATCCAGGAGACGACTCCGCCGCGACGTGCAAGCGCAAGGATGAGGAGGCTGAAGGCGAAAAGCGGTACTCCGGAATATTCCAGCCAGAAGATCCCAGCTCTGCCCACCGCTGGAAGAGAGCCGAAGAATTGTGCGATCGGCTTCGTATTCCACATCAATAGCAACGTGAATGCCACCGCAGACAGTTCTACAATCGAACAGATAACTTTGTTGATCTTCAATTTCGATACATAGTCACGGAAGCAGATCGCAGTGGTCATGCCGATAACGAACTCGAATAGACGCGGAAGAGGATTTATATACAGAAGACCTCGCATACTGAGACCCTGTTCGCTGTACTCGTCCAAGCCGACGCTGTTACACAGGATTATGGAACCGAGGGTGATGCCAAACGCCAGGAGTGCCGGAAGCCATTTCGCTCTCGTGAAAAGCGGCAGTATAAAAGGCAGGCAAAGATAAAAGAAAAACTCAGTCGAAATTGTCCACGAGGGAGCATTGTATGAAAAGAAAAACTGAAACAGTGGAATCCATCCGTGTAGTAAAAAGATATTACAGAGAAGTACCACCACCTTTGGTGCTGCGCCCGGGAAAGTTAGAAGAACCTTTGGAAACATGAGGAAGCGCATGAGGAAAACGGATATGTGTAGCGGCCAGAGCCTGGCCAGGCGCTTGACCAGATATTCTGTTATCTGTTTGCCGTTGTCGAAACTTGGATAAACAAGAGTCAAAATGAAGCCGGACAGTACGAAAAAAAATGTAATGCCCTGGGAAAAAACGATTCGCTCGCCAATGTGATCCAGGCATGCAAAGTGTCCTTGCGCATGGAAAACAACGATCAATGCGGCGGCGAAGAACCGCAGCGCGGTCAAGGAGTCAATTCTGGTTGCCGTCTTTATGCTCATGCCTTAGATATTGCGATGCTCAGAATAGCGTTTACCAAGGTCGCTTCGGCGATTGCTTGGAGTGTCGTCCACTTGACCCACGGCAAATAAGAACTTCTTGACTAGTATGACAAGAGCCACAAAATCAAGTATTACCGGCATCTCAGGTGCGAATTTCAGTGCCGAGCAAGGCCAGGAACTGACGCATCCATTCCGGATGACCGGGCCAGGCGACAGCCGTCACGAGATTGCCATCGGTGTGTGCCATGGTCAGATTAATTCCAGGATTGACCCAGTTAGCGCCCGCATTCTCCATCTCCGGACGGATGGCGAAGTACGCTGTGCAGGAGCGACCTTTCAAAACATCAGCCGCCGCGAGTATTTGAGGACCATGGCATATTGCAGCCACAGGTTTTTTAGCCTCGAAAAAGTGCTTGACGATATCGATAACTCGTCCGTTGAGTCGCAGGTATTCTGGCGCTCGTCCACCCGGAATGATCAGTGCGTCATAGGTAGTTTCGTTGGTGTCTTCGAAAGCATGCGTGACGGCGAAGTTATGACCGGGCTTTTCTGAGTATGTCTGTGCGCCGTCGAAATCGTGAATGGCTGTTTTCACTGAATCTCCGGGCTTCTTCCCAGGGCAGATCGTGTGTACATCATGACCTGCCATTATCAAAATCTGGTACGGGACCATGGCTTCGTAGTCTTCGACGAAGTCTCCTACCAGCATTAATATCCGCTTTGCTGACATCCTTGCTCCTGGTCTAGAATGTAAAGTCTGAGAAATTATAGTCGTTTATCTAGATGGGTATATTGACTCGGATGACTGGCGAGGAAGAGGACTGAATGTCGGAGAAGGCAGAAGCAAAAGAAGGCGAAATGAACCAAGACGCCGCGTCTGATAATCAGGCGCAGTCTGATTCAGGAGCTGCGGACGCAAGAGCGCCGAAGGCGCTTGATAATTCTTCCGAGGCGCAATCTCAAGAATCAGAGCCTGTCACTGCGGTTGAGTCGGGGAAGGTTACTGAATCTAAATTGGCCAATCTGGACGCTCAGACCGCAGTCGACGACGCACAAGCGGTGGACACAGCTCAGATCGCTCCATCGGCGCAAAGCTCCGAAGGAATTGGGAAAGAAGAAAGTTCTAACTCCACGCCACAATCGCCCGTATCGACAGCTCCGTCTGCTCAGTCAGCTTCCACTGTGGTCTCCGTTCGCGAAAACGTCTCCGAGGCAGTAGCTCCCGTAAGTGTTTCAAATCAAAATGGTGTCGGAGACGCCATTGCGACAGCGGCTCCCCAAGCGTCGTCGACCCCTTCCGGTAATGTTTCTATTCAGGAGATTGCTTCTTCAATAGTTCCATCATCAACTCAATCTCAACAAGAAGCAACAGGACTGAGCACGCAGTCAGCGTCCGATGCGACAATCAGCGTCACATCGTCCGCGCCGCTGGAGATTGATTTGCCGAATTTTCCTCAAGCCAAGCACCACATTCCTGCCGAAGCAGTACCTACCGAAGCTGCCTTCAAATCCGAAAACTTCGGTCGCGATGAAGTTCGCCACCTGCTCGTTCCGGTAAAACCATTCAATCGACTGGTGGCATGCTCAATCGTAATCTGTTGTTTTTCATTCCTGGTTCATATGCTTCTCACTCCAGGTCCTAGAATACGAGCGCAAGGATTGCACATTCTGACACTTCCGGAGCCGGGAACCTATGTCTTCTCTTTTCATGGCGATATATCCGATCCTTACGGCTGGACCGCCGATGGAAAATACAGGAGAGCTCTAGTCATCGACGTCGAGCCGCTCGACAAGGGGCAGATCGTAGAAAAAATCACTCCAATCAAGGACATGTCCGGAGGAACCTACTTCACCGTCGGCGAGTATCAATTCAATCTTCCAGGAAAATACCAGGTGACCGTGCAGTGGGAGCCGGTGGAAGATAGAGTGAAGGGGATGATCTATATCGAGAAGGATCCAGTGGAGCGATTTTTCCTGAAGTGGATTCTCGGAATCATCGGAACGATATCGTTTTTCTATATGCTTGGCGTCCCGCTTTCAACGCGTTCTGCAATATCTACTCTAGAGCAACCGAAGCCGACTATGTCGCGCACCTGATATCTCAGGTCGGCGAAGCCGAAGTTTAAGCCAATGGTCCAATTTCTTGTAGGGCGACCAGAGCCTTAAATAGCTACAAGAGCCGAGTCAGTCACCAATCATTCGTACGCAGTGCGCAGTGCGCAGTCAACACTTATTTACGACATTCCATCGAAATAGTTATCGGCATACTGTGCTATGGTTTGAATGAAACTTTTCCCAATCAGAATCGACATTTGTTTACAACTGATTTAATGGAAACCTTACTCGTTAGTGCTTAAATTTTGGGACCTATAGAAGTCCCGTGAAGTTCAACAGAGGCTGCTCATGAACGTTAGCGACAGAAAAAAATTACTCACTGCCTTGACTGTCTTTATCGCTGTAGGAGGTACTTTCCTTCCCGCTATCGCAGATCACGCGGCTTGGCGCAAGCAAATGGACGAGGGCGCTTCGGCTCTCAAGTCCGGCAATTACCCAAGCGCTGTAGAGAGTCTCAACAGAGCGCTTGCGGAGAGCGTTAGCGATGAAGACCGTGCCACCACACTCAATGACCTGGGTCTGGTTTATGATGCTATGAAGTCACGCGAGCAAGCGCAGAAATACTATTCTGATTCGATCGCGCTTAAGCGCAAAGTATTGGGCAACGACAGTTATGCGCTTGTACCCACGCTTAACAACCTGGCCTCTTCGTACCTCGCGGAAAAGCGCTTCGACGAAGCAATTAGCGTAATCATTGTAGTTAACACGCTTATCGAGAAGAACAAAGGCGACATGGAACCGGCTCTGTCTGTCAGCCTTAACAGATTGGCAGGAGCTTACCAGGCTACGAAAAAATATAAAGAAGCGGCCGATGCTCTGACTAAGTCGCTTGCTATCGCAAAGAAGAATTTCGGCGAGCAAAGTCCGCCCGTTGCGGTTATACAGAATAATCTGGCACTGGCAAAGCGTTTTCTTGGTGAAGCTTCCGAAGCCGATAAGCTATACAAGGATAGCTTGAACATCCGAGAAAAGGCTCTTGGTGGCGACAGCCTTGAGGTCGCAAGCAACCTGAATACCATGGCTCTCAATTTCCGTGAGCAAAATAAGTTCGAGGAGGCGGAGCCCCTTTTGCGCCGTTCGCTCGACATTGTGAAAAAGGCACCGTCGGCAACACCGCAACAAAAAGTAGCGGCTCTCAAGAATCTGGCGCTCGTCGAGCGTGAATTGGGATCGAGCGACAAGGCTAAGCCTCTATACGAGGAGGCGCTTTCGATGCAGGAATCCTCGTTTGGAGACTACGATGCTTCGCTGATTGACACCTTGAGCGATATGGGGCAGATGTATCAAGAATTGGATGAATACCCGAACGCCAAAAAGGTTTACGAGAGAGCTCTTTCAATATGCGACAGAGTCGGCTCTAGCGCTGGGGTGATGCGGCTCAAAGTCCTGGATCGACTGGAAGATACTTATCGTCAAACGGACGATCTCGAGGGTGCGATTAAGCTCAACGACCAAATACGGGGCGATCTCGAGGGCACTACCGAAAGAACTGATAATAAATTGCTCGCGAAGAAACTAAATGACATGGCTATGCTATACAAGCAGCAAGGAAGTCTTGAGAAAGCCGAAACCTTTCTCAAACAAGCACTGACGGTAGACGAGAAGCGCAGCGAGAAATCCACGCCCGAATCTGGTATCTACCTCAACAACCTGGCTAGAGTCTACGAACAGCTTGGAAAATTCGAGGAGGCCAAAAAACTATACCAAACGGTCATCGAGATTCGGACACATCAGGACGGTGCCGAATCGAGTGAGGTGGCAGCAGCCATGAGGCATTACGCATCTGTTCTGCGCGCCTTGAAGCAGCCAAACGAGGCCGAAGTCCTGGAGAAAAAAGCAGAAAAGATAGAGGAATCTGCCGGCGAATAGTTGTCGGACTGTCGGCGAATAACTGTGGCATAAAAGGAGACATTGAATGGAATCCGATGATTGTGTTCCTGGTGGCATGTCCTCACTCGCTCGCGTAACCCGACCTCGGTTCTGGGCTGGAGCGGCACTATCTGTGGTGTTACTTGCAGGGTCTCAACTATCCGCCCGCGCTGATGAATCCAAAACGACTTCGACCACGACCACGACGACAACTAGCTCAGAACCTACGTTCAGCGGTAATGTTTCGTGGTATGGCGGTCAATTTCAAGGTAGGAAAACGGCTTCGGGCGAGATTTTTGACATCAAGAAATGCACGGCGGCTCACAGAAAGCTGCCATTCGGGACCAAGGTCTTGGTTGAGAATCCGCGCACCGGTAAAAGCGTCATTGTCAAAGTCAACGATAGGGGCCCGTACGCGAAAGGTCGCGTCCTCGACTTGTCCAGAGGCGCCGCAGAGAAGCTTGGTATCTTGCTTGGTGGTGTCGCGTTCGTCGATTGCACCGTTCTCGGAAAGAATGGTCCCTCATCGAGCTCCATCAACAAAGCTGTAATCGGTTTCCTTCCTGAAAAACATTTTGTTGCTCTGGCAATCAACTCTGACCAGGCTTTATGCTCTGATGTTGAGGATGCCGACGTCAATTTCGATTTCGACTCGACCATGATTTCATTCGTGGACTAGCTGACAAATGTCCGGAACTCTGGCGTTGAACAAAGCCAAGTATGTTAATCTTGACTCTTCAGCGCCTAGAAGTCTGCTGAGGAAAAACGGACTGTCAGTGATGTCCCGGGAAGATGCTGCCGGTACCAGATATAGTGAACATTGTCACGGCGAAGACGAAATCATCGTTGTTTATGACGGGACGATACGTTTCATAGTGCACGGAGATGAATACCTGGTCGAAGCTGGAGACGAGCTAGTATTGCCGGCTGGGACGAAACATCTGGCCGTCAATTCCGGACGAGGTCCAGTGCGATACTTTATTTGCACGTGAGAAGCGATGGCTCGAACGTCATAGTTTCGAGCTCGTTGTTATGACGCGGTGTCATTCTGCTCGTACCGCGGTTTACGTTTCTCCTTAATGCTGATCGGGTAATATAGTGGCAGGAGATGGTCGGAGTTGTTGCGTTGAGATGGGTGTGAGATGAGAATCAAGATTATTCCAACGACTATAGCCATGGTCTCTAGTCTGTTTATGACGGCTTGTGGTCCGGGTCCCGGCGATCCAAGCGCGGAGCCGCTGGCGAATCCAGCCGATAGCGCTGATGTCAGAGCCTCCCGGATTGTTACGATGTGCCAGCGCGAAGGACTGAAGTTTCCTGGCACGATAGTGGCGATCAAGCAGAATGTCCAGACTTTTCCTGGCCACAACGTGACCAGTGCTCAGGTCGTCAACTCGCTCAAATATCAGTTTCAGAGGTTGTCGGGAGATTTTGAATTCACGACAAAACATACGGCAATTTTGGACGGCAGCTTCGAGATCAAGTCGATCAAGACGAATGAAGCTGTCGTGGTCGAGGTCGATCCTGAATCAGACACGCACAGCGCCCCGATAAAGACTGTCTATC
Source organism: Candidatus Obscuribacterales bacterium (assembly GCA_019746975.1). Classification (GTDB taxonomy): domain Bacteria; phylum Cyanobacteriota; class Vampirovibrionia; order Obscuribacterales; family Obscuribacteraceae; genus JADYXR01. The sequence continues at coordinate 22,163 of JAIERK010000097.1, read as the reverse complement.
GACGATACTAACTATTTCTTGCCGCCGAATATCGACTTGAAGATTTTGGCCACTGGATCGTAGAACTCGTCTACGACTCGTTCCTTAAGTGGAATGATAGCGTTGTCGGTGATATGGATATCTTCGGGACAAACCTCGGAGCAGCACTTGGTAATGTTGCAGAAGCCGATGTGACCTTCGTCTTTGAGGTACTTCATGCGATTGGCTGTATCTTTCGGATGCATTTCCAGACCGGCCGTGCGCACCAAGAATCGTGGTCCCATGAAGGCATCCTTGCGATCATGGTCTCTCAATACGTGGCAGACGTCCTGGCAAAGGAAGCACTCGATACACTTACGGAATTCCTGAACGCGATCGATATCTTCCTGGTAAATGATCCACTCGTTGTCATCCTGGGGCGGGCTGAAGCCCTTGATCTTCTTGTTGACTTCATAGTTCCACGAGACATCGGTCACAAGATCTTTGATTATGGGGAAGGTTTTGACCGGCTGCACCTGAATCTCTTCGCCATCTTCGAAACGATCCATTCTTGTTTTGCACATCAGGCTGGGCTTACCATTGACCTCAGCGCTGCACGAACCGCATTTTGCGGCTTTGCAGTTCCACCTGACGGCAAGATCGGGTGCGTCTTTAGCCTGGATGTAGTGGATGGCGTCGAGAACCACCATGCCCTCTTCCACCGGCACTTCGTATTTCGTGTAGTCCCCGCCGTTTTTGTCGCCGCGGAATACTTTCAAGGTCGCCTTACGCATGGGCCTTCTCCTTCTCCTCAAAAAGCTCCTTCAATTCATCCGGCATTACCGGTAGTGGCGTATGCTCCAGCTTCATCTCATCGCCGTCTTTATATACAGATGTGTTGACGGTACTCCACTTGCCGTTATCGGTGTCCGGGAAGTCGAGCCGACTGTGGGCGCCTCGACTTTCTGGACGTGATAGTGCGCTTCGAGCAATCGCTTCAGCGGCAACCATCATGTTCTTCAGGTCTCGACACAGGTGCCAGCCCGGGTTGTATGCCTTGCCACCTTTGACGGCAACATTGGCTACGTCTTTTTTCAGCTCTTCCAGCTTAGCGACGCCTGTTTCCATATCCTTTTGTTCTCTGAAGATTCCTACGTATGCGTCCATGATCGAATTCATGTGTTTCGCAACGTCGTATGGATTCTTCCCTTCTCTATTGAACGGGGCCTCCAACTCTTCGATTGCGAGGTTGATGTCGGAGTCGTTGATTGATGGTTGACCGCTTACGCTTTTGGCATAGGTGGACGCTCCCAATCCCGCACGACGTCCGAAAACGACGAGATCGGACAGCGAGTTGCCGCCGAGGCGGTTGGATCCGTGCATTCCTCCTGCACATTCGCCTGCTGCAAACAGTCCGGGCACGCGTGTTTGTGCCGAGTCCGCTTCCACTCTGATACCACCCATGATGTAGTGGCATGTCGGACCAACTTCCATTGGACCTTCTGTGATGTCTACGTCGGCTAGCTCTTTGAATTGGTGATACATGGAAGGGAGCTTTTTCTTGACACGCTCCGAGTCCTGATAGCTGATATCGAGGAATACTCCGCCATGCGGGGAGCCGCGCCCTTCTTTGTTCTCAATATAAATTGCGCGGGCGACGTTGTCTCTAGTAGAGAGTTCTGGTGGACGACGAGCTTCGGATTTCTTTCCATGGATTGTGGCTTCAACCCACTCTTTCGCTTCCTCTTCGGTGGCGGCATAGTCATTTTTAGTAGCTTCAGGCAGGTATTTGAACATGAAGCGTTCACCCTTGCTGTTGCGCAATATACCGCCTTCTCCGCGTACCCCTTCAGTCACGAGCAGACCGCGCACGCCTGGGGGCCAGACCATACCTGTCGGGTGAAATTGGACGAATTCCATATCGATCAAATCGGCGCCTGCCTCGTATGCCAGACCTTGACCGTCGGATGTATACTCCCAGGAATTGGATGTTACCGAGTAGATTTTGCCGACTCCGCCTGTAGCGAGGACGACAGCCTTGGTTTTAAATAGAACATAGCGACCGTCTTCGCGAAAGTAGCCGAAGGCACCGGAGATCTTGTCGCCATCCTTCAAGAGCTTCGAAATCGTGCATTCCATGTAGACAGTGATGCCCTGGTGAACGCCTTGATCTTGCAAAGTGCGGATCATCTCCAGCCCTGTTCTGTCGCCTACGTGACAGAGCCTTTTCCATTTGTGTCCACCGAAGGCGCGCTGCAGAATCCTTCCATCTTTGGTTCTATCGAAAACGGCTCCCCAGCGCTCCAGTTCGCGAACGCGGTCTGGAGCCTCTTGGGCGTGTAGCTGTGCCATGCGCCAGTTGTTGAGCATCTTGCCACCGCGCATGGTATCTCGAAAATGGGTTTGCCACCCATCTTGCGGATCGACGTTAGCGAGAGCCGCTGCGATTCCACCTTCTGCCATGACAGTGTGAGCCTTGCCGAGAAGCGATTTGCAAACGAGGCCGACCGAGAGTCCCTGAGCTGATACTTCGATTGCCGCTCGTAGCCCTGCGCCGCCGGCGCCTACCACTATGACATCATGTTCGTGAGTTTCGTAATTAGCCATTTTCTTTTCCTGCGTTATTGCTGAAGCGCCTTAGTCGACTTAGAAAAACGGTATCGGGCCCATATTGCCGCGAGCTACTTGAGAGACAAAGAAGTCGGTGAAGCCCACCGAGAACAAACTGGCCCACGCCCACCCCATGTGGTGTTCGTTGAGTCTGGTGACGAACTGCCAGACCTTGAATCTGGTTTTTGCCTGTTCGTTAGAGCTGAAGCAGTTGAGAGCGCCGCCGCAGAGGTGACGGTAGGCGTGGCATCCGAATGTGTAGCCCGAGAGCAAGACACAGTTGAGCACCATGACGAGGCTCAGAAGGCTGACGCTGAAGTGCCCGTCCGGGGTCTTGAATGAAATGATTGCGTCGTACCAGAGAATCAACAGAACAATCGCCGCTGCGTAGAAGAAGTAGCGGTGCAGGTTCTGTAAAACCCACGGAAACTTCGTCTCGCCGCAATAGCTGGAGCCCTGGGTGCCAACGACGCCGCAAGCTGGAGGAGTCAAGAAATAAGCTCGATAATAGGCTTTGCGGTAGTAGTAGCAGGTCGCGCGAAATCCAGCTGGTACCCAGAGGATAAGGAGAGCCGGCGAAAAATGCCACCAGTCGAAGATCAGTTTTGGCGAATAAAACGGTGACAAATACTGATTGACTTCGTAGTAGTTATTTTCGAATGCGCGATAGGTCGCATAGATAATGAACGCCAGAAATCCGAGTGCCACCATGAGCGGACTTGCCCACCAGTTGTCGGTTCTAGCTGTTCGCCCGGAGTGTGCCGCGTTTTCCACGGTAGGAGATGTAGTCATCTGAGAATCCTTCTATTTTTAAAGGACGCGAGTCGCAAATTGGCTTCGGCTAATGACAACGCGTGTTTGTATTAGCAGGCCCCGTCAGATACTTCGACAGCGCCAGCGATATGAGTGAATAAACACGATGCCGATTGGTAACCTGAAGCAACGGGAAGGTAGATCGCTGCGCCCTCGTCTTGGCGCTGGGCTATCCTTCTCCGCAGCTGATTATATCAACTAAGAGCTTATGACTAAGGAATATTGACCGTTTGTAAGGTGTATGAGGCGGATGTATATTCGATTGAATATTAGTTGCGTGTAATCTTTGCCCGGAGTGCCATTTCAGGCGGCTTTCAAGACTCGTATATTGGCAACCCGTGCGGAACTCGAACGGAAACATGGCGTCTTTTTAATCGGTAGACGCTGCCTAATTCTCAATTGTGAGTGGTTGAGAAAGTGAAGGAACGAACGGAAGGTGTCTAGCGTACCGTTCGGCTAGGGGATGAAATGAAAAAGAAATCTGCTAAAGAGACCAGCACAGCCACCCAAAAGCGCACTGAGCCAGTGGGCAGACCGGTTGATCAGCGCTATGTCATGGAACGCCTCGATCAGTCGCTGCCGCTCGTAACCGACGACTGGCAAAGGGTTGAGCAACTCTTGAATATGATAACCGAGTTTGCGCCCACCTCCATGGTTATGGAATTGGCTGGCTCAATTGCCAATTATGCCGACGACCAGGCTCGTCGTGGATATGTTCTAGGGCAAGAGGATCTGGTCAGGGAGCTCAGGCGCCGAGTAGCTTAGACCGAGTAGCTTGATCACTAAAAAAATGATTTGTGCCGAGAAGCTATTTTGGGGCTAAACTTACTTATAGTGACCGTGAGTCGCTGACTTAACCTCGGAGATGCTTTAGTGCCAATTGAGATATTGACCGGCGCACTGGCTTTAGTCCTTTATTTTGTTCTGGCGCCCAGGTTCAACAATGGCTTGTACAGGCGGCTACTTTTCTTTCCAGCCAGATTTCCGCGAGACTGGGAAGGCATACCTTGCCTGGAAGGCATTGATGGTGAAGACGTTTTCTTCACGGGTGAAAACAACCAGAGGCTTAACGGGTGGTATTTCGAGAAGCCCGACAGCGATTATGTCATTTTGTTCAATCATGGTAATTCTGGCAACTTGACCATTCGACATCATATGTCGCGCCTGATGATCAAAGCGGGTTATTCAGTATTCGTCTACGACTATCAGGGTTTTGGCCGCAGTACCGGTCTTCCGACCGTCGACGGTATTTGCAGCGACGGACTGGCCGCGTACGATTATCTGGTCAAGCAACGGGGCATCGAGCCACAGCGCATTATCCTTTACGGAGAGTCACTGGGGGCGGCTGTCGCAACTTATTTGTCGACGCTGCGCCAGTGTTCCGGTTTGGTTTTGCAATCGGGGTTCGCCTCCTTGAGACGAGTCGCGACGGAACATTTCCCATTGCTGCGGATTTATCCGGCTGGTTTGTTTCCCTTACCACCACTGGATAGTCTGTCCACTCTGGAAAAGTCCGATGTGCCGCTTCTTCTAATTCATGGCAAGCTCGACCGAGTTATTCCGGTAAGGCACTCGCATGATATGCATCGGGCAGCTGGCGGCATCAAGCGATTTTTGCTCCTTCCCGGCACCGCCCATGGTGACATCTGGACGACGGCCGAGGATGAATATATCGAAGAGCTAAGCGGTTTCCCTCAACATTTTCGTGAGCGACAAGTCAAAGCTAATGCTGCTGAGCAGTGGGTTAGCCACTCAGATTTGACCTGCAGCTCTAAGGTCTGTTACAAGAGCTCTCGGAGTTGCGAGGAATGCTGACAGCTTGCTTCTGCCGTATTGCAGCCAGGACTGCTACAGCAACCCGATTTCCATCGAATGCTTCTTTGATTAGATAGTTGTATGCACCATTGTTCATTGCATTGGCGAGCAGCTTTGCTTTGTCATCGGGCTTGAAACTGTCCGTTCGAGCGACGTGGTTGTGAAGGAAGCTACAACCGGCAAAGGGACGTTGAAGCAACTAGCGAAGAAACTTGAGATCGCTCAATACATGAACAGTGAGCAGATCATTCTTCATTAAGGCAGTGCCGCTGAATTCATAACAGGGACCAACGCCGTCTACCACACGAAATATATTGGTGCCGGTAGGTGCAGTCTCCATCCGATCTTTCAGGTCGTTGCTTTGACCTTCTTCATCCGTCAGCGTTGCGACTAATGGGCGCGTGTTCGTATTACCGCCCGTAGACATCGTGGTCCAGGGTTCGCGAATAAGTATTGAACGAGGAATCTCGATAACCATAACATTACTCCGACGATAAGCTAGCCGGGATCCTATACAGAGGATCCGCCCATATTGTTTGTCCAGCAATTTTGCCATTCTTTCAGCAAGTTTTTTTCAGTCTAAGCAAACATTTAGGCGCTTTGGCAGGTCCCTGAAGTAAAAGACGTATGGAAACCCTATACACATTATGGTCAAACTTATAAAACAACTTGGTTTGGACTAGCCACAATGGAGTTAAGGCAAACTCTAACTGAGGGAATAGACATGGAGACCAATGAAAACGAGTGGCATGAGCTGTCCCCGACAAAACCAAGTGCGGAGCACTTAATTCCGGGTCTGTATGCTTTAGCGCGATGCTGGTATGACAGAGGTGACCTTGCGCCTGCCGAGCGAATCTATCGACTTATATCGAATATAGATGATCGGGTCAAGAACATCTCGTGTGTCGAGATAGTTCTCAGCGCCCTGGACTTGGCTCGACTGCTCATGGACACGGATAGGCTCATGGAGTCAGAACACATGTTTCTGAGAGCAATCAATCGATGCACTCACTGCCTCGGGCAGGAACACAGGGTATACGGAATGATTTTGCGTTGTTATGGACAGCTACTCAGAAAAATGAACCTGGACAGAGAAGCGCTTGCATTGGAAATGCGAGCTGCGGATATATTTGACGCCCCACCAGTAAATTCCGGCAAAGATACGAAGTATACCGAACCTGCTGTAAGCAGCGTAACTATTGGTTGACTCAGCTGAGCAAGTGTTGATTACATGTTGATTACACAATAATCAGCACTTGCTCTTCACAATAACAATTGAGAAGGCAACAATGATTATGTCGAAGTGCACTTGTTAAAGTGGCTTGAAAAGTGTGTTTTCGCAATCGTGAAAATTGAAAAAATGGAAACAATCATCTGACGAAGTCCTGACCGGGACGTGGCTTCTTTGTGGCTGATTGTGAAAACGCGCATGAATAGCAGATCTTGAGAGCTCGCGAATTAGCGCAGTTTTGTTCTTTCGCATAATCACTACTGTGCTTCTTCGCTTGAGATGTGCGTGATTGCGACTTCTCACCTGCGCTGTGACCCATAGAGCTGATGCTGTGGTGGCACCGATAATAATACCACTATGGCACACCTACAGGAACTCGCACCATGAATCACGAATACCATAATCAATTCGAGCAGCCGGCACCGGTTAGCTTTGCGAACGATTCGAATCCATTATGTCTACTGAGCCTTTACGAAGAACAGCAAGCCAACGGTACTCCGAACTTAGAAACCCGAGTTGGCAACCTGCTGAGGCGGCTTGACTCAGCTATCTTTGTCGAGCGAGAAATGGCAGACCGAGACTTGCGACGGCTGGGCAGATTCGCTCTTCCATTGTTCGAAGCTGAACTTCGCAACCCTCGAAGCGTGGAGGTTCAGCGCCGCTTGCAGAATATTTATAGATCCGTCTCCGGAGCGGACGACGTGACTTTCTCCGGAAGCGCCGGCAGAGATGGTGTAAACAGACTCAGGGAGATTACCGGTCTGATGTCCATAACCTATCGAGAGGGAGCGGTCCCTAACAAAGGCGACCAGGTCGATTCAATTCGTTATGAAAGAGCCGGTGGATGGTTCATCCAGCGACAGGGTGATGGAACTTACACTATCACTCAGGATAACAATGATGGGCAGGCAATGGAAAGTGGGGTTCGAATCTCGGTAAACCAAAGAAACGGCAACGTCCGAGCGGTTTTGAGTGATGGTACCGCGATGGTTATTCCGCCTTATGGACCCAGATGGTGGTATCGAGAAGGTTCTGAACCACCGTTCAAACCGAAAGAATCCCGATAGTTTAAAACGACCCTAAAACAGATCCATATACCAGAATGGTACCGGATCTAGTTTTTGCCATCCATCAGGAACATACGACGACGACCCGTCTTTTCCGTTAAGTCGCCGAATCAAGGCCTTGAAGTCGATTCCTGATGCAGTTCTATTTTTCATCTCATAAGAAACCTTCATACCAGGCGGTAGTTTGACATGAACTATTGTTGCATCGACGCCGCCCTCTATCGAACCCCAGCCACCATATGTGGTGATTCGTAATATCTTGCCTTCGGCTCTGACCGCGCAGCCGAGTTTTGGTGATTCGGTTGCGAGCGACATGAACGAACCTGGATGACCGGCGTAGGCGACGGCTTTTCGAACTATCAGCTCGATTTGATTGTGTCCGTCCATGGTCACTTTGGTTCCTTTCGGTACGTTGACCGTATCGAAGTAATTTCTCGGTATGAAAAATTTTTCGAAGACCCAACCGTTCAGCACGAGAGGATCTGTGGTTACGGGAAATGGAATCTCCGTATGAAAGCCGGAACCTACCCAGAGTCCGATCAGGATTACTGGAACAAGAGTGAATACAAAGTTGATCCTGGTTTTTCTTCGCTCTAGGTCAGTTGTATCTTTCCCTTCGCATAATGCAGTCACGACGCTAAGCAAACGCTTTCTCGTCGAAGAGTCGAGCAGCCAGCCGATTTTGTACATGAACAATAGGTAGCAGGTTCCGACCAGCGCGAAAAAAACTGGTAAGCCCAGCGCAGCAAGTTGTGCGGTGAATATGGCAGGAAGAGTAAGAACCAGAGTTATACCTGCGTAGAAGTAATATACGATAGCGAATTGGTCGACTGTCGACTTCTTTGCGCGCACCGTGATATTCAGTTTGTCGCTTGTATCCTGGTCTTGGCTGCACTCGATTTGTGACCCATCCGGATGAATCCATCGTCTGTCGTAGAAGGCGAATGAGTTGTCTGAAATGCTGCCGCGAAAGGCTCGACCAGTCACTCCTAACCATCGGGAAAAATTGGCTGGACTCTGGAAACGAATTTTTTTGAGTTCGGACTCCTCATCCATTAGCGATGAGAGGCGGCACTTCAAGTCGTCAAAACTGAGGCAATCGACCGATGAACTCGCGTTCGGCCAAATTTTGAAAAAAATCCACTCGATAAGTGGCCGAATTGGATTGCGCATAATGATCAACCGGAGCTTTCTCCTTCATATACCCAGAGGTATTAATTCTTCTTGACAGGTCCTTCGATTTGGCGAGAATAGTTCATATGCACGAGGTGATCCGATGTACAAACTTGGACTGATTCTCGTGGGAATCATGCTGGGCGTGGGCTTCCAGTGGGTGGAAGCGCAAGTTATCGGTGACCGAGATGTTCGTATTCACTTGGTCGCGACAGAGTATTGCAGCAAATATAAGCATTGCAATCGTGACCATAACTCTCCCACAGCCGGTCCTGGTTCAGAGGCCGAGCATCTGATCTCTGTGAGAAGATGTTTGATTGAAAAAGAAGAGAAGGCAACTGCCTCAGGCAAGAACAGTCTTGAATTCAAGACCGCTATAAAACGGCTCGATCACGCTCTAAGTCATAAGAGCAACTACGAATTTTCTATTTAGTTGAACAAATAGATAGAAGCAACGACTGACAGCCGCCGGAGGTCGAACTAATGCGCGACTGTATCGCGGGCTCATTCTTCATCCTCCAGATCGACAGTATGAACCATCACTGACGGTACTTCTTCTATCTCAATCAGTCGCAGATCTTCCAATGTCCTCAGCTCTTCAGTCAAGACCGTAATCATGTTTTGCTTGCCCCGCATAAGTCCCAGGTAACAATTGAGAGTCCGCTCATTTCCGAGAAATGTGATGAGTTTGCGCCGCAGCATCTCAGTGCCCATGGGTGTCCCCTCCGGATCCAAACCCATGCTTGCCGTGACTCGGCGATAGGCGAGGTTGAGCAGGCGAAACTCTTCGGCCTGTCTCTTGGGCTCTTCGATGATGTAATCACTGTTCTTTTCTTGTTCTTGTTCTTGTTCGGATCGAGATGTAGACTTACCTTTCTTGGGCGACGAACCGTGGTTGAGTTGATCTTCGGCGGCTTTCCGCAGTCGGCGCTCTTCACCGAAGCGCGTTTCGGCCTGATACCTCAGCTTTTTCTCTTCGGCGAGCATAGTCTCCAGTTTCATCCTGAGACGAGTCTCTTCAGCAAGGCGCGCTTGCGCTGCGCTGGTGGAGACCAAGTTGTTTGTTTTTTCTTCTTCGGATTTCCTCCCAAGCAGTTTGTCCAGTGGTGTGATCTGGTGCAGCTTCTGCTCGGGCACCTTCTTCTGGGGCCGATTCCCTTGACCGTCCCAAAAACCGCTCGAAGGCATCGCGTCTTCTGAGTCGCCTGTCTCGTGGGCTCTGACATTCTTTTCTGTCGTGGCACTTCGAGTGGTGCTAGGATTTCTTGGTGTGATATTCCAGGCACCTTTAACCTGAGGGATGGATGGGCGATTGTGGAGCGCTAGTGGTGCTGAAGGAAAGTTTCTTCGAGGCACAGTGTGAATTGGTCCGCGATCGGTGGCTGCAGCGTCGAGCGGCATTATGCAACTTCCATCGGAGCTGGTGACGAGAGCGAGCGCGAAGAGGTGATCGGCCAGATCGATGACACCTTCGTCCAGCACCCAGCCTATTGCGATGCAGGAAGGTATCTTCAAATGGCGAAGGATTTCGACGAGCAAAACGTTGAGCTCATAACATACCCCGCGTCCGAGCACCCGGTCGTCATAAGAAGCGTGGAGAATCTCGAGATGGTGATTCCCTGACAGAAAAGATAGTTTGGCTCGCCTGTCCTTAACTGAGGATAGCTCTGTGAAGGCACCATCGTATTGATAGTGGCTGCGGACGAACTCTTGGGCAGCAAGAGCTTTACTCCAGTCAGATACCGGGTTGTCCAATGTCTGTGTGATCCATTCGACGAGCGCATTCGGGAGTTGCGGCAACTTCACGGTAGGCGTTGTCAGCGCTTTGTCGAGAGGTGGTTTCGGACCGTTATTGTCGGAGAGGGAGGGAAGCTCCTGAATCTCTACCTCGTAACTTACAGAAATTGCGCCGGAGCCTGCCAGATCGACGATGGGACCGAATTCGTCAAAACTAATACCTTTCAAGATGCCATCACCTACGATAACTCCCCCAGACAGATGACTGTAGAGGGGAATGGGCAGACGACTTTTGCCTGCGAAGAGACTGCCGGAAAAAGAAACTATTCGGCCCGATGGTCTTCCTTGTGTTTGGAAAAGCGCACCAGCGGATCTCCCGAAGGTCCAGTTTTGCAGCACAGGGTTGAAGTTGATGCCTACTTTCTGGACTGCGTACAGGTGAGGAGCGGGAAGCCTACCGGGTGAGAAGTGCATTCTCGCCTTCTTCTTCAGGGCGCTGACGTTAACTAGATTCTCCTGACTGTACCAAATCTGCGACGGGATTACTTTCGACGGCGCGAAATAATTGCCCAGAAGCCATTCCGGAAGTGGATCGCGAAGGTTGGGATCCGAGACTGACCTGGCTTCCTTGTTCTCTTCCTTTGGAGCAATCCTTGCCAGTCCGCTGGATTCATCCTTAGAAGCTGAACGCCCGAAGAGGAAATCTAAGAACCCTTTCTTCGGCTGTTCTGGTGTTTTTTCTTTCTGAGTCGGGTATAGCTCGACCACATTGGTTGTCGGTTTTTCAGACTCTGTTTTTTCCTTCTGGAAGGAGTCTTTGATATCTCCCGATATGGTTGGCTCTATTGCTTTAGATTCTACAAGCAGCTCAGAGCAAGCACTCACCGAGGGCGCTATCAGCAATTTCTTCAGTAGCGCGTTGAGTTCTGCATGGTCACCGACAACACCAATCGCGTCCAGCAAAATGGGCACGGTCCCGGAGGCAGTGGCGTCCAGATCCTTCGTTGATAAGTCTTCGATTCGCTTCAGAATCGAAGGAGATCGCCAGCTACTCAGATCGTGATTCAACAGCACCGAATGCCGTTTGGCAATTTTCTGCGTCAGACCATAGTCTAGCAGTTCTCCAATGCGCTGGCAGATTTGATCGGCTGTTCCGAGGGTCAACTGTGCTGCTGCGAAATGGCGGCGGTTCAAATACGCCGTCATGTCATCTGTTGTCTTTCTGGCGAGGAGGATTTCGAACAGGTCGACGAATGTCTCGGCCGAAGGTCCTTCGATGATAGAGGGTAACAAGCCTTCTGCCAAACCTGTCAGCTCCGGATCGGCGACGACTTCAGTGTCGATCAAGAGTTCGCCTCGCTCCGCATTGTATACGGCCGGTCTGTCGACCTCCGTCTCACCGACGCCGGGTAGGACATATCTCACCTTCAGATGCTCGATCGCCCGGATAGAACCTGATGCCGCAAGCGATCTTAGATGCTTGGAGTAGACCCATGTAGTGTCCGGTGCTAATTCCCGCTCTACTTCTATTCGGGGGATCACCGCCAGCAGTGCCCTGAGGATCCCTCGTAACGAGAGGACACTATCGGCATTGTCTTGTGAACGATCGTCACCCTCTTTCTTCGCAGCTACAATTTTGTAGGTGTCCCTGAGTCGTCGAATTCCCATTGAATTGTAAAACTGATCTACGTCCTCCGCGAACTCGCCGGCCGCACGTTTTGCAAGGTACAATTTCCCTACGTTTTGAAACAATGTCTCGAGTGTAGGAGTGTCGCTCCAATAGAGACCGGGTGCCATGGCTGGTACGAGATCGCTTGCACCCCTGGAGATGGCTGGTATCACCGGTAGTGAATTACTGATCGTGATTTGGCGTCGACTCATAATTGCAAAGCAGTTGATCATCATCATCGGCAAAGCGTGCTCTCGTTGAAGTAGCTGCTGCGCTCCTTTCTCCTGGACCTCTAACCCAATCTCTTCGATAAAAGCTTTCACTATCTTTGCACTGGGTTCTGCTGATATTTCTAAGGCTCGGCACAAACTCGGATGCTCCTTCCAGCCTCTGGTCCAATAGCCACGAAGATTGCCGAATAGATGAAATTCACGCGAGCCCATTATCTTGTGATGCGTCTCGTACTCTCCGTCATCAGTAAGGATCCAGGGAGTTGAGCCGAAGAATTTTTCCAGGTCTTTTCCAGAAAGCGAGTTGGCGTCTATAGCACAATCTAACCAGGCATATGTGCTCGCAGAAACGATTTCCTTTCGTTCTGCGCGATACTGAATATGTTTCATAACATCGTCAGCTTGAATTTGTTCGACCTGACGAAAATTTAGCTCCTTGCATAACGCCGGACCGAGGATCTCTTCCTGTTGGCGATCCAGATATTTCGATAGGAATGGACCGATAAGCGATTCAACTTCGAACGTTCGCACATACAGGTTGACCGGCATCATCACTTCACCGGATTGATTCAAAAGCCAGCTTGTGGTTCGTAGCTTCGGGAACTCGTTGAAGATGTTAACGGTGCGTGTGTTCGCAAGATAAGAAATCAGGTGCGCGAAAGCAATCGATTTATTTTTGTCGGTAACGCTTTCCAATCCGACGGAGATTGTTTTGATCGACGGGCTTGTTCTTACGCCCATCGACTGGAGAAAAGGATGAACCTCAGGGGGATACCGCAGCTCGGAAGGCTGCACGAGATTTCCTCCCCATATCGTGACGTAATGCTCTCTTAATTCACTGGGCGCAAGGATCAGATCGCTAGGGGTCACGAAGGTGCCGTCGCTACTCTCCAGTTTTACTATGTTCGACGATTTCGTACGAAGTAACTTCCGAACATCGAATTCTGAGCGATCATCGAGGCGCTTTGCCAGCCAAATTAGCAGTTTGCCCGCCTGTTCTTTGTCACCACTTTCGGTGGCCGCCTCATAAGCCGGCACGATGTGCTTGACGATGAGCTCATCCAGATTGGGTCGTTTTATATCAAGGTGAAGAGACAGTGTCTCCAGCAATTGTTTTGGTATGTCTGAGCTGGGAAACCAGTCTATGCCGAGATCTGGAAAGTCATCTTCGAATACCAGATCGCAGGCTCTAACCATTCGTCCTTTGCGAGTTAAAAACAGGCTTGCTTCCGACAGCTTCGCGAGCGCCGTCTTATCATCGAAAATCAATGCTTTGTTTGCCAGTAACCAACGATAAAATTGATTCCTACGATCCGCTTCTATTTTGCCGTCCAGCGCGGCGATAACCATATGTGGTGCCAACGATTCGAAGTCTTCAAAACCTCTTGTAGAAACCATCTTGTTCCACATCTTCGAGAGTTGGTTGCGGAAATTGACCAGCCGGCTGGGCTCCTTGTTGCCCAACTCGAAGTACACGCACAGGTCGGCATGAAGAAGTTGTTCACAGATAGGTAGCCCAGACACCAGGCTCATGGTGGCGGAATCAGTGTAGAATAGCTTATCGAAGGAAAGTCTCGATAGTGCGTCTACTGTTGGAAGTTTGATCTTATTCCTGTTGCCGACCACTTCATAAAGCCGAATGATCCTTTCGATCGAACCGAGGAAAAATGGTTGATCTGTCAGAGGGCGATTGGCTTTTGCCGTACGCTCGATCAGGTCGCTCAAATAACTTTCCGGTGCTAGCGGTATCATCACAGGACTCAACGCCTGAAGGCGCTCGAGTGCGGGTGCGGAAACGCAAACCTTTTCCAGATCTTTTTGCTCTGCCGTGCCCTTTTCAAAGAGTTGGGAGAGGTTTCCTCCCATAACATTGCTTGCGCCTGTAATCTCACCGTTGAGAGTCTTCCAGATTTTTAGTCGATTTAACACCTGGTTCGGAGAATCCGCACGATAGGCAGGAGGAAATAGATCCTGTAATTCACGCTTCCTATCAACAAAGACTTCCTGAATACGGCTGAGATCTTCTTCATTCGTTATCTTTCCGCGCTCCAGAGCTTCCACCAAATGTGTCAGTCCTGCTTCCGGAATTTTGGCTGCAATTAAGAATGGTCGAATCGTCGTTTCCAGATCCGGTTGGAGCAGTCGTAACCCGGCACACGAAGCGACCGCGCGGAAATAGGGCGGGCATGGGTACACAAAATCAGGTCCATTGTCCGAAGGATCAATTGGCAGGGCACCGACACTACCAGTAGTGTCGGGATAAATCTCGAGACGAGCGAACCGCTGTAATAATGGCCTAGTCATCGTATCCACACGACGCGAGATGTAATGGATCAATGGCTTGGTGGATGAGTTTTCAAAAACAAATCTGCGCTCTTCACCTTTCAAATCGATCTCGAGGTCGCCTGCCAGTATTTCTGCGTCGGCCCTGAGCAAGAGATTGTCTAATCCTAGCTTTTGAGCTATGGCCAGACTTGTGCCCTGACGAGAAATAAAGTGCCGCAAGGGGGACGACCCGTAGAGAGCGCGCAGCTCATCTGACTCCGCGAGAGCTAAATTGGCCAGCGGAACAGAAACACCTTCGTCGGAAAGAAACACTGCTTTTTCGCGCAGAGCGCGAATGCCTGTGGAGTCAACCAGGTCGAATTTCGAAAGAATATAATTCAGGGCGAGTTCGATTTTTTTCTGGACGTTGTCAATTGACAGCGGGGGCTCTGCATCAAGGCAAAGTCCGTTGATCACGTGACTGACGGACACCGGAGCAATCTGCATTCGGATGATGTGCAGCCTCCCGGATATCTCTTTGTCTAGGAAAGGCGCCTTGTCGAAGACCCCCTCGATTGCGTCGTCAGCAGCTATATAGACCCTGTTCTTGCCAGTAAGAGAAAGTAATCTTCCATGCCGGTCGGGCCAGATGTTTAATCCGACAAGTTGTTTGCTAATCTTTTCGGAAATCTCCTCGACATATCTTTCAAGAAGCACATGGAGTTTGCGCAGCCCGGTCATGTCCGGATTTAGAGTTCCATTGAGGTCGTCTGCCAGTGTCGAAAGAGAGAGGGACGGAGCGCCCAGTCTATTCATAAGAGCAGCTGCGGCGAGCTGATCGTACTTGCTGCTTTGATCTCCGGAATCTAATGTTAGGCTTTGTCCTTTGACTGCAATCGGCCTTGCGTTGCCATAAAACTCTGCAAGGTCGATGGACAGCTCATTTCCGAATCCGTCAACTACTGCGGTGAGATCCGAGATGCTAGTGGCAACCGGCCAAAAGGTGTTGTCGCTCGCTTGAAACAGCGGCAGTCGACCTACCCGTTTCAGAAGCCTCCAATCAGCTTCGGCCAGCGCCTTGAGGATCAGGTTGAGACGGTCGAAGTCGTATGGAAAAATGTCGCAAGGAAAAACGATTGGCAGCTGCCGGTCAGAAAGGTTCTTTTCCAGATCTTCCACCAGATATTCAAAATCGAGTTGCTTGATTTCAAGCCAGTTTAGAAACGCGATAGTTCTTGGACCGGCTGAATCAAGACGATGATCTACAAATATTTTTTCGCTGCCATAAATGTTGCGCAGATCTTCAGATCCTCGAACCACTTCTGTTGGTCGCCTCAATGTCCCGTTAGAATCCATAATTATGGGGAGGCTCTCCAGCAGCTTGATCCGGCTTGATAACAAATCAGTATGCTTGCTTCGCTCGAGCGCTTCGAGTTCTGTCAGCAGCAAATCATATAGAAGCTCCAATTTTGCTGTGGATTTAAGAAAAACAGGCGGATGAAATGATTGTGCCGAAAGGCGGACTATGAGAAAGTCGAGCAGGCATTTTGTGTCAAAACTGGTGCCGCCCAGCTCGAGAATAATTTGCTTGGCTCTGTCGGATACATCGTTGCTGACGAATGCTCGTCGATCATCGACCCGCTCTTCGTCGAACAGTTCGAGTATGGAGGGAGGCGCCACTAGTGAGTCAACGGGTGCTACGAGCGAGTTGTGAACGCTCGGAACCATTCTTATGTCCGAAAGTGTCTGGTGCAAATGCTCCGGAATCAGAGAAAATGGTGCGTTGGGAAGATCTTGCAGTAGAGGAAGTACATCAAGTAAGCGTGCTGCTTTGGTTTGATCTTCCTCTTCCGAGAACCTTAGTGCTATCCTTCGTAACTGGTTAGGGACTTGAGAGATGATCCAGCGATTCCAGTGAGACTCAGGTGTAATTCTCTCCCTGTCCACAGGAACGTCAAAGTGTCCCTGAATGAAAAATCTCAGTCCGGGATTCTCTCTCGTTGGCAGATAGCTGTAGACTTCTGCAGCCGTTGCCGGAAGTCGAATTGGCTGTCCATCGTCGTCGAGTAGGATGCCAACCATGATTTTGGTGCTATCGGGCCGACCTGCTTCACGTGCGTGGCCGTCATACGTGTAGGTGTCATCCTGAATCAAATAAGATACCACTTGCTCAGATGGCTCGTATCTTATCGACCAGCCTTTCTGGTCAGCGCATTCGATCAGGGCGTGACGCTTGCTACCATTCTTCGCATCATTGAGTTGAAATTCGATTAGTTCGATGCTTCTAAGAGTCAGCAGAACGCAGGAATCCAAAGCGACGCATTGCTCGTACAATGCTAGAGGCGATCGTGCGGCATCGAGGCTCTTGCGCAGTGGAAGGACTACGGCGGTACCGTCCGGAGGCACAAAAGGCGGTCTATGGCCAAGCAACTTCGGAATAGATACATCCGCAATTTCAAAACAATAGACATCTGAATAAACTTGCGGACGGTCGGTAACTTCGTATACCGACTTGAACCCGACTCCGAAAAATCCAATTTGTTGTTTGCGCTTTGTCGTCTGACCAATCGAGGTGATACCGACCAGGTCGCGTGTGTCGAATACTGCTCCATCGTGCCAGACAATAACTTTGTCCGATTCGAAAATCACCTTCCATTGCTTCGCGCCGGCGTCCTCGGCATTTTGGAGCAGCTCGATCAAAAAGTGACCAGGATCGGTATAAACGCGCCTGGCAAGCAAATCTTCTGCATTAGCCTGTGATACCGCTTTTGGTGCATTACTCAAGACTTCGATGGCTGACTCGGCGAGCTCAGCCTTGACCTTGCGAAGATCCTCATAGCATTGGGTGCTTATCGACTGCGCAAGTTGTTCGAGATTCGATATCGAATTGCCTGGCAGTTGAGCCAGCGTGCGTGGCGGAATGTCGCAGACGGAGCCGGATTTCAACAGGTCCTGCACTTGGGTGTACAGCTCGTTGAGATGTTGATCGCGGGAATCCGGACAGAAATTCTTTGCAGAACGATCCAGAAGGCACATAGTCGACAGTTCCGAGAGTGGTACTATTCGCAGTGCCGCGAGAAGGAGCGCTGAATAGCTTGTCCCAAGCGCATCGTCTAGTGGACTCTGTGCGAGTGCTTTCAAAATCTTGTCGACGGAAGAATCAGGAAGCTTGACAAGAAATTCCGCGAACCAGAGTCTATTTGCGTCGTCCGAGAGCCACGAGTTTTCGAGTAACTGCCTGCTTAGCCAGGCTAGTGGCGCTGGATCGCGGAGCGGCCGACAAAGCGCAATCAACTCGACCGGAGCAACTTCCCTTTTGATCTCTGTAGCTAGATGGTCGAGCTGCGACGATAAAGGAAGTATCTCGAACTGTTCTATCGATTCTATTAATCGGTCCTCTATCATAGCTGCGATTTTGTTCTCTCCGTATCCAATAGTACAGGTAACCGGACTTGAATAAATGGAAAGCACTGATTTCGTTTATACTCGAAGGTCGTCCACGAAAATAGCTCGAAAGGCCATTGCCCAAGCCGCGATTGCCTAGGATACGACTAAGAAGTTTGCTCCAGGGGTATCAATTAGATGAGGTATTTATGGCCAAAATTCTTATCGTTGATGACGATCCGGGCATTCGAGAGATTGTGGCTCAAGTTCTCGAAGACTATAACCACACGGTCGAATCGCTCGACAATGGCGATGAAGCGGTGGGCTGGCTGCGAGTCTATCAATACGATCTGATAATATTGGACTGGCAATTACCAGGACAGTCTGGCGTCGAAATTTGCGATCAGTTTCGCAATGCGGGAGGGCAGACTCCGGTGCTCATTTTGACCGGCAAGGGGCACATTGATGATAAAGAGATTGGCTACGGCAGCGGTGCAGACGACTACCTGACCAAGCCGTTCAACGCAAAAGAGCTTGCACTTCGCGTCAACGCTCTATTGAAGCGAATTCCTGAGATACGTCAGAAGAAGGCCTGCATAAGAGGCTGGGTTCTGGACGATTTGAATTATTCGATAAGCCGGCATGGAGAGACTGTGCAGCTTACGCGACGTGAGTGGCAACTTTTGGATTTTCTCTTTCGAAGGCCGGACCAATACTTCGATTCCGATACTCTGTTGAATCGGGTGTGGGAAACAGATTCCGAAGCTACGTCGGAAGCTCTCCGCACTTGTGTAAAACGGTTGCGGAAAAAGCTGGACAAGCCCGATGAGGATTCCATCATAGTCTCCGTAAAGGGGCTTGGCTACATGATTCGCGAACAGGCTGAACAGCCTAGTTAGCCCAGATAGCTCAGGTTGTTGAACTTCAGTACCGCTCAATGACGTGAAATACCAACTCTCTTCCGAACATGATCGATGACGGCGAGACGCCAGCGCTCCGCAAGGTGGAACGCCGGATCTCAGCATGGACTGTAACCGAACATGCTCGATTGCACGAAACCAGGCGCTCCGGAAGGCGGAACGCGGTATCGCAAAATGTACCGCAATCAGATTATGCTGATTCGTTTTATGCCCTGACGTGCTCCGCTTCTTTCTTCTTGCGGATCAGGTTGAGGGCGCTGCCTTCTTTGAACCAGTCAATTTGTTCGTCAGTCATTGTGTGAATGACTGTGAGCTTGTCCTCGCTGCCGTCTGCATGATGGAGTACGAGTGTAACCGGCTTATTGGGGGCGAGCTCGTTGAGGTCAACGATGCTGACTCGATCGGATTCTTTTACCTTGTCGTAGTCTGCTGGATTGTTGAATGTCAGAGCTAGAATCCCTTGCTTCTTGAGGTTGGTCTCATGGATGCGAGCGAAGCTCTTCACCAGTACGGCTTTGCATCCAAGGAAGCGGGGTGACATGGCGGCGTGCTCGCGGCTCGAACCTTCACCATAATTCTCATCGCCTACGACTATCCAGCCCAGACCTTCTTTCTTGTAGTGACGCGCGGTCTCCGGCGTAGGTTTGGCCTTCTTGTCGAGGAGATCCGTTACGGTACCAGGCTGCTCACTGTAAGCGTTGATTGCACCGATGAACATGTTGTCGCTGATCTTGTCGAGATGCCCTCTGAATGCCAACCACGGGCCAGCAGGCGAGATATGGTCGGTGGTGCATTTCCCTTTCGCTTTCAGCAGGATTGGCAAGTTTGCATAGTCTTTGCCGTTCCATGGAGCGAAGGGCTCCAAAATCTGCAGGCGACCGCTGTCCGGTGCGACTTTGACCTCGAGGTTGGAGCCGTCTCGTGCTGGTTCTACATAACCGTCGTCATCTGAGATAAAGCCGTGAGCAGGCAGTTCTGAGGACTCTGGAGCTTCCAACTTCACGGACTTGCCATCGCTGGTGGTGAGTGAGTCAGTCAATGGATTGAATGAAAGTCTTCCTGCCAGAGCCATTGCCGTAACGATTTCCGGACTACCGATGAAAGCCAGTGTTTCCGGGTTGCCGTCATTGCGCTTCTGGAAGTTTCGATTGAAGGACGTAATAATTGAGTTTTTCTCGCCTTGCTTGATGTCATCGCGCTTCCACTGTCCAATGCAGGGACCGCAGGCATTAGCAAGGACGGTGCCGCCGATGCCTTCGAGGACTTCTAGCTGACCATCCCGCTTGATTGTTTGATGAATCTGCTCTGAGCCAGGTGTGATTAGAAAACCGCATTCGGCCTTCAAACCAATCTTGGTGCCTTGTTTTGCGACGTTGGCGGCGCGTGTCATGTCTTCGTATGAAGAGTTGGTGCAGCTTCCAATCAGCGCGAATTGAAGCTCGTCCGGCCAGCCGTTGGTCTTGATCTCTTGAGCAAAACTGGAAATTGGACGTGCCAGATCGGGCGTGTGTGGTCCCACCACATATGGTTCTAACGTGTCGAGATCGATTTCTACGATCTGGTCGTAGTATTTCTCAGGATCCTTCTCTACTTCCGGATCGGCTTTGAGATAATCGGCGAATTCATCAGCAAGGTCTGCGACCATCTTGCGTTCTGTCGCGACAAGATACTTGGCCATGCGCTCGTCGTACGGGAAGACCGACGTGGTCGCGCCCAACTCGGCGCCCATGTTGGTGATTGTTCCTTTGCCGGTGCAACTAATTGATTTGGTGCCCTCGCCGAAGTACTCGACGATACAACCAGTGCCGCCTTTCACGGTCAGGATTCCGGCTAGCTTCAGAATTACATCTTTAGGTGAAGTCCAACCCTTGAGCGAACCCTTGAGATGCACGCCAATCAACTTCGGCCATCTCACGCCCCAGGGCTCTCCGACCATGACGTCAACTGCATCCGCACCGCCTACGCCAATGGCGATCATGCCAAGTCCGCCGGCATTAGGTGTATGGGAATCAGTGCCGATCATCATGCCACCGGGAAAAGCGTAATTTTCGAGCACTACCTGGTGAATAATCCCTGCGCCGGGCTTCCAGAAGCCGATTCCGTGTTTTGCACTGGCAGTGCTCAGGAAATCGTAGACTTCTTTGTTCTCGCTCAATGCGTTGTCCATGTCTTGATCTGCGCCAACATGAGCCAGAATCAGGTGGTCGCAATGCACAGTCGAAGGTACCTGCACCTTGTCGATTCTTGCCTGCATAAACTGGAGCAACGCCATTTGCGCTGTGGCATCCTGCATCGCGACACGGTCAGGGCGCAGGAATGCATAAGTCTTTCCGCCTTCTGGAATACCTTCCTCGGGGTAGTGGTCAAGGTGTGCCGTCAAAATCTTTTCTGTCAGTGTTAGCGGGCGGTTGTACCTTTTCTTCGCTTCTCTGTATTTCTCGACGCGAGATTTGTAGAACTGCTTGTATTCTTCGTTACTGAGCTTGGTCATGATTTTTCGCCTTTTATCGCTTGCCTGACAACCGATTAAGATTACCCAGCATCCCTTGCCGAGTTCTCTTTGAAAGTGCATTTGCCGCAGCAAATGGCAACCTTGTGCCTTACAGCACAGTAAATTTTACTGCATGAGTTGCCCTGGGACCGGCTTTTGCCACATGTCATTTAATGTTCATTAGCGTGAGCTGCTGCAATTCAGATTGATTTGGGAGGCTGCGAGGCTTAGCGATTCTCGGTTTGTCTGAGTTCGAGGACTATTTGAGTTAAGCTTGTGGAAAAACAGCCTGAGTTTGTTTGATCCCTTGCCGATCATTTTTATATGGAAGCACTCAAATGAGTTTAGATAGATTAGTCGTCACTATGGAAGACGCTCCTGCCGAGAGCGATCGAACAGCCTTGCGCGAGATCCTCCGTGCTTACAACCGATCTCAGGCTGATGACTTGAATCACAAAGCGCTCTGCATACTTGTTCGTGACGAGGAAGGCAGTGTCGTCGGAGGTCTCGAGGGAGACACGTACTGGGACTGGCTTTACATTGAACGCTTGGCTCTAAGTGAGTCCATAAGGCAGCGCGGCGTAGGCTCGGAACTGCTCTTGACCGCTGAGAAGGAGGCTTTCAGTCGCGTATGCAGAGGTGTATTTCTGTCGACGACGAGCTTTCAAGCTCTCCCTTTTTATGAAAAACATGGATACTCGGTTTTCGGTGTCCTAGATAATTTCCCACCGGAGCATAAATGTTTTTTCCTCCAAAAGGTATTTGGATCGCCTGATTCCGGGCAGATCGTCAGTTCTATT